>DASZLC010000191.1:0-45305 GCA_035552615.1 Solirubrobacteraceae bacterium | reverse complement strand
ATCCGACGCCCGGCCGCCGAGGAGGAGAAATCCGCCGTAGCCGAGGACATAGCCCGAGACGACCCACTGGAGCGAGGAAGCCGACATGCGCAGGTGCGCCCCGATCGTCGGCAGCGCGACGTTCACGCTCGATACGTCCATGGCGTCAAGGAACAACGCGCCGCACAGAACCGCGAGCGTCCCCCACAGTCGCGCGTCCCACTTCGTTCCCGCGGCGACCTCGTCGCCCACGGCGCTGCGATCTGTTGTTTGCATGTCTTCCTGCTCCTGTCGTTGGCGTTGCGGCCCCGTCGGCAGTCGGCCGGGTCTTTTTATGCGGAGCAGTACAATAACAGCTTGGTAGACTTTTGTGCGAGATGGTCGAAAAATCCAAGCAACGCGGTCGTCCCCGCGCCTACGATCCGGCGACGGCGCTTGACAGCGCGGCAGAGATCTTTTGGGCCAACGGCTTCTCCGACGCCAGCCTCGATGACCTGAGCGCCGCGATGGGGATGGGTCGGCCGAGCATCTACAACGCGTTCGGGGACAAGCAGGCGTTGTTCCTCCGCGTGCTGGAGCGCTTTCGCGAGACGACCGGCTCAACTCCGCTGCGCGCGTTCGCGGCCGAGGACTCGATCGATGCGGCGCTCGACGCGTTCTTCCGTCAGACCGTTGAGTACACGACCGGCGACAGCTCCCACCTCGGCTGCCTGCTCGGCAACGTCGCCTCGGCCACCGAGCTGCCGGAGGCGCGAACGTTCGTGAAAGCGAACCTCGCGTTGGTCGAGGTCGAGATCGCCGACCGTCTCGCAGCTGCCGTTCAGTGCGGCGAGCTGCCGTCCGATTATTCCGCCGCGCTCGGAGCCCGCCGCGCAGTCAACGCCATGCTGGCGCTCGGTGCACGGGCCCGCGTGGGGACACCTCGCGAGGACCTCCTCGACGATGCCGCCGAGGCGACGTCAATGGTTCTTGCGACACCAGCCGCGGCATGAATGCCGCGCTCAGCGGCGCCCCTGCCTGGCGAGGAGCGGTCGCGGGAGGTTTGGGCTTCGCGGCCATCATTCAGCCGTCCTGCGAGTGTGCCGTTGAGTGGCGGTGGCGGCGCCGGGGAACGGCGGGCTGGGGAAGGGGGCCGGCCGGCTGGTGTTGCTGGCCGTCGATATCGACCGGCGACACCGTCGTTAGCCGGAATCTCGATCTGTTGGATGGCGCGAGATTCCGTGGCGTGTCGCCCGCCGACACATATTGGAATCTCGACCGCAGCCCGCGGTCGAGATCGCGGTTAACGACGAGACAGACTGCCGCCGTCGCAGCCACCCCGCGATCGTGATGCGAAATGAGCAACGTCCGGCGGCCCGGGATGGTCATAACCGGACAACGAGCTGGAATCGTTGGAACCGCGTCGTGCTATGGGTCGCATGCGACGCATAAGCCGGCACGGTCAGGACCGGAACGCTTCCGAGACGGGTTGTGACCATGGCCAGGCGCGCTGGGGAGTCCGCGCGGGCAGCGGCCCACCCTCCCCAGCAGTGCCGTTCATTACGAACCCGGCCCCCGGACCGAGCGGACCGGTCCCGGAGCGGTCTATTTGACGGAAGCACCTTCTGGTGGGTGCTCAGCCGAGGCGGATTCCCGCGAGCTGTGTGGCCTGGGCGACGAGGCGTCCAGTGACGTCCCAGACGTAGCACGACTCGTCGACCCGCCGGGCGTCGATCAGCTGGGCCCGGTGCAGGATGCGCACCGGGCCGGGCGCCGGCAGCGCCCGGACGTACGCCGTCAGCTCCAGTGTGGGAACCCAGCCGGCGAACTCGATGTCGAACGTGGCGGGTGGGAAGGCGTCGACGGCGAACAGCAGCGAGATCGGATCGAATGGCTCCTCATCGGGGAGCGCGAGCCACCCTCGCAGCTCTCCGCGCCCGCCCGGCCGCCCGGTTGTGAAACCGCTCGAGTCGGGTTCCAGCCGCACCTCGACCTGATCCATGATCGCCACGCGGCTTCCGTCGGGCGTTTGTGCGGCCATCCGAGCACAGTCCTCATAGGCAACGTCGCCGCGCTGTGGCAGGCCATGCCCCCAGTAGGGAGCGGCGTCGGTGTCGAGCTTGCTGGTGGTCAGGAGCGCCTCGAGGCAGGCCCGGCCGTCCTGGCTCAGCCGGGCCCGGACCTGGCTGGCGGAGCGCCCATCCCGGAGGGGCTCCGCCTCGATCACGACAGGCCCGGGTGCCGGGGCGTGGAGGTAGTGGGCGCTGGCGGCGATCACGTGGTCGTGGGCGCTCACCGACGCGGCCGCCCGCCCGAGCATCGCCAGCAGGTAGCCGCCGTTGGGCTTGCCGACGATCGTCCACTCGGGGTGGACCGCCGCGTCGAACGTCCCCGGTCCGCGGCGGGCCAGCGCGCTGACCTGGGCGAACGGGAACCGACTGACGCTGGGTGCCTGAACGCTCATGGTCTACTGGGTGCGGATCAGGGGTTCGACCGCGCCTGGGCCGCGTATCGCCCTGACGTCTCGGGCCCCGATCGGCTCGCCACAGGTCGAGCAGATCATTCGCGCCTCCGAGACATGGCCGCAGCCCTCGTGGATCAGCTCGAGCGGGGGGCCGTCGGGCGCGGCGTACCTGTCGCCCCATTGGCGCATGGTCGTGAGCACCGCCCACAGGTCCCTGCCCTTGTCCGTCAGTCGGTAGTCGTGCCGGGGTGGGTGCTCGCTATAGGGAGCCTTGACGAGGACGCCGGCCTCCACGAGGTGGGTCAGACGGTGGTTGAGAACGTTGCGGGAGATCCCGAGGCGCTCCTGGAAGTCGTCGAAGCGCGTCACGCCGAGGAACGCGTCGCGCACGATCAGCAGTGACCACCACTCGCCGACGATCTCCAGGCATTGGGCGACTGAGCAGTTCATGTCGGAGAAGCTCTTGCGTTCCACCACGTGCACCATAGTGAGTTGCGTCATAGAACTCAATGGCCTAGAGTGCCGGCGATGCCCAACCTGGCCACGCCCAGCGAGCTGATGGCGCTGCTGGAGATCCAGTTCGACGAGGTGGAGCCGACCGTGGTCAGCGGCTCGGTCGCCGCCGACGAGCGCCACCACCAGCCGTGGGGACTCGTGCACGGCGGCCTCTACACCGCCGCGATCGAGACGTTCGCGACGACCGGCGCCTACGAGGCCGTCAAGGACCGTGGCCAGCAGGCGGTCGGCGTTGCCAACGTCACCGACTTCATCCGCCCGCACACACGCGGCCGTCTGCACGTGCGTGCCAACGCGATCCACCAGGGGCGCACCCAACAGCTCTGGGAGGTCGAGATCCGCCGACCTGAGGACGACAAGCTCGTCGCGCGCGGCCAGGTGCGCCTGCAGAACATCGAGGCGGCGGTTTAGGTCTCGTGTCGCGTCTGTTCTACATGCCGCGGACGCGGTCCAACCGCGTCTTGTGGGCGCTGAACGAGGCTGGGGCTTCGTTTCAGTCGACGGTGGTGGCTCCAGAGGAGCGGCGATCGCCGGAGCATCGGGCCCGTCATCCGCTCGGGCGCGTTCCGGCATTCGAGCTCGATGACGGCACAATGATGTTCGAGTCGGCGGCGATCTGCTTGCAGATCGGAGACGAGTACCCCGATTCGGGTTTGCTTCCGCCCCCGGGGTCTTCGGCGAGAGCTCTGGTCTATCAGTGGGTGATGTTCGGCATGACCGAGCTAGAGGCGCCGCTCTACCGGTGGATCGGCGATCTGCGAGACGGCGGGAGCGACAGTGCGGCGGCGGGCCAGTTCGCCGCGGCTGCCGACGCGATCGCCGCCGCCTTGGCCGCCAGCACCTGGCTGTCGGGTCACCAGTTCACAGTAGCCGACATCGTGTGCGTGGGCGTCCTCGGCAGCGCCGCTGCCCGGGGTCTGCTCGAACCGTGGCCAGTTCTTCGAGAGTACGTCGAGCGCGGCGAAGGGCGGCCAGCACACGCCGCCGCGGTCAGCCACGCGGTCGGCTGAGGCCGTTTCCGGGGGCACAGATGCCTGAGCCGAGGTGGCAGTTGACGTGGCACCATAGTGATGCCATAGTGGTGCCACATGGACCTGACCCCGCATGTCGACGAGCTGCACCGCCAGCTGGCAGTGAGCGCCCAGGCGGGTGGCGAGGCGGCGCAGCAACTGGCCGAGCACCTGGCCGCCCCGCTGGACGCCGCCATCCGGCTCATGCTGCTGGAGGCGCTGTCGGCCGCGGTCTCCGAGATCACGCGGGAGCTCGCGCCGGGATCGGTTGAGCTGCGGTTGCGGGGGCGCGACCCGGAGTTCGTCGTCAGCGCGCCGGCCGCGGAGCCAGTCGACGACGCTCGGACCGTGGATGTGGTCGACGCGCGCGGGGGCGAGGACGGGACGATGACGCGGATCAACCTGCGCCTGCCCGATCAGCTGAAGACCCGGATCGAGCAGGCCGCCGAGCGCGAGGGGCTGTCGATCAACGCGTGGCTCGTGCGCGCCGCCGCCGGCAGCGTGGAGCGGGGCGAGCCGCGGCCCGATCCACGCCGGCGCCCGGCCCGGGGCGGCGAGCACTTCCAGGGCTGGGCACGCTGAGGCGCCCCGGCCGAACCGAGGAGGACAACACCATGCCGCGCTTTGACACACCCACTCCGATCACCGTCGACGTGGACCTGGGCGCAGGTGACGTGCGGCTGCACGCCGGCGAGCGGACCGACACGATCGTCACGGTCACGCCCAGCGATCCCGGCCAGCGCAGCGACGTCAGCGCCGCGCATGACACTCACGTCGAGTGCGTCGGCGGGCGGCTCTCCGTCCGCGGGCCGAAGACCTGGCGCCGCCTCACCCCGTTCGGGGCGGGTGGCTCAGTCGACGTCGTGATCGAGCTTCCGGTCGGTTCGGACATCGGCGGTCGGCTGACGTTCGGCCAGCTCGTCGCCACCGGTCAGCTCGGGTCCTGCCGGCTCTCCGCCGGCGCGGGCGACATCCGCGTGGAGCGCGCCGGGGAGATCGATCTGAGCACCGGCGCGGGCGATATCGCGGTCGAGCTGGCCACGGGCGGTCGGATCGGCACCGGCTCCGGTGACGTTCGCCTGGCGGCGATCCGCGGTAGCACCGTCATCAAGAGCTCCAACGGCGACAGCCACATCGGCGAGGCCGACGGGCGACTCGAGATGAAGGGGGCGAACAGCAGCTTCACCGTCGATCGCGCGCGCGGCCAGATCACCGCGAAGACCTCGCTGGGCGACATCCGGCTCGGCGACGTGACGGGCGGCACCGTCGACGCCCACACCGGGTGCGGCAGCGTCGAGATCGCCGTCGGCAGCGGCGTTGCCGCCTGGCTTGACCTGCATACGAAGTTCGGGGTGGTCTCCAGCGAGCTCGTCGACACGGCGCCGCCGGACTCCAGCGAGGGCTCGGTTGAGGTCATCGCCCGGACCCGGATCGGCGACATCACGATCCGCCGCGCGTCAGACGTCCGGTTAGCACAAGCCCTGGGCCAGCGATGATCTCGGTCACCGCGGAGCCGCTTGCCAGCGGGAACGAGACTTCGATGGTGAGCCCGCCCTGCGGTCGCGCGCGGGTGATGAGTTCGGCCTGATGCGCGGTCGCGATCGCTTGGACGATCGAGAGTCCCAGTCCGTGGCCGCCCGTGTGCTGGGTACGGGCGCCGCCCAGTCGTTGGAAGGGTTGGAAGAGCCGCTGGATCTCCTCGGGTGGGACGGCCGGGCCGGTGTTCGTGATGGACATGACGGCGTCCTGGTCGCGGGTTCCGGTGGTGATTTCAACATGTCCTGCGGGGATGTTGTGGCGGATCGCGTTGTCGAGCAGGTTGGCGATCAGTCGCTCGAGCAGTCGCGGATCGCCCACGGTCGGCGCTGTGGCCAGCGTGGCGCGCACGTCGAGATCGCGATCTGCGGCCTCTGGCTCGCGGGCATGCAGGGCCTTGGACGCGAGGACCGCGAGATCGAGGCGCTCGTGGCACTCCAGCCCGGCTTGGCCGCGCGTCAATGCCAGTAGCGCGTCGATCATCTGCTCCAGGTGTTGCTCGGACGCCAGCACGCGCTCGTGGGCCGCGCGCAACGAGGTGAAGTTCGCGTCGGGGTCGGCCAGCGCGACCTGGATCAGGGCTCGCTGGCGTGTCAGCGGCGCGCGCAGCTCGTGCGAGGCGTTGGCGACGAAGTGACGTTGCGCCTCGAACGCAGCGTCGAGCCGCCCGAACAGGTCATCGAGGGTGTCCCCGAGTTCCTTCAGCTCGTCGTGCGGGCCTTCGAGGGCCAGGCGCTCGTGCAGGCTGGTCGAGGAGATCCGCCGGGCCGTGCTGGTGATCGTGCGGATGGGTCGCAGCATCCTGCCGGCGACGAGCCAGCCGGCCAGGACGGAGAGTACGGCCACGATAGCCAGAGCGATTCCCGAGTTGACGAGAAGCTGGTGCGAGTCCTCAGCGCGCTGTGCGGCTAGGACGGACCCGTCCTGTGCCACCTGATGCACAGCGTTGGCCAGCTGACGCTGACCTTGCGCCAGCTGACGCTGGGCCTGGGCCAGCTGATGCTGGACCCGTGCGAGTCCAGCCGGCACGACAAATGCCCGTCCAGGCCCAGCCTGGGCCAGCTCATGCTGGGCCCGTCCCAGCTCGTACTGAGCCTGCACCAGCTGAAGCGGACGATTCGGAAGCGGTACGGAGATGCCCTGAGGCAGGCCCTTGAGAGCCGGAACCGAGAGCTTGAGGCTCTGGATGGCGGCGGTGTGAGGGACCTTCGGCAGGTGCGGCGCTTTGTATTCGGTCGCCCGTTCAAACAGGACGTAGGTGGTGGCGACCAGCGCGACGCCGGAGAGGAGGAAGAGGCCGCCGTAGAGAGCAGTGAGCCGGAGCCGGGCCGTGCGGCGAGGCAATCGCAGCCAGGTGGGTGGTGCGAGCCGGGAGCGCGCGACGCCCATCACTGATCTCCGATGCGGTAGCCCGCCCTCGCGACGGTCTCGATCACCGGGGGATCGCCGAGCTTGGCGCGCAGCCGGCTCATGGTCACCCTGACCGCGGCAGTGAACGGGTCGGCGTTCTCGTCCCACACGCGTTCGAGCAGCTCCTCTGCCGAGACCACTCGGCCCTGGGCGGCCAGCAGCAGCTCCAGCGCCCCGAACTCCTTGGGCGTCAGCTCGAGATGACGGCCGGAGCGGCGGACGCAGCGCTTGGCGGCGTCGAGCACGACATCGCCGTGCTCCAGCACGGGCGGAATGCTCGGCTGCGCCCGGCGAGCAAGGGCGCCGATGCGCGCCACCAACACGGGAAAGTCGAACGGCTTGGGCAGGTAGTCGTCAGCGCCGAGCCCAAGCCCGTCGACCAGATCCTCATTCTCCGCCGCGCCGGTCAGCATCAGCACCCGGCTGCGCCCGCCGGCGGCGACGAGCTCGGCGCACACCTGATCGCCGTGGAGGGCGGGAAGGTCGCGGTCGAGCACGATCACGTCGTAATCACTCAGCAACGCTCGTGCCAAGCCGGCCTCGCCGTCGAACGCGACATCGACCGCCATCCGCGCGTGCCGCAGGCCGGTGGCAACCGTTGCGGCCAGCTCCTCGTCGTCCTCGATCACAAGCACCCGCATGTCGCTCCTTGTGGTGATCACGGTAAGCGGCGCCGTGTTTCAACGCTGTTTCGCCAGCTCCGGCCAGTAAACCGCGGCGGGCTCGGAGAGCGAAACGTCGCCGAAACACCCCACTGCGTAGAACCGACCCACATGCCGCACATCCCGACCAGCCCGTGTGCATGCGACAGCGCGGCGTCCCGCAGTTCCCCGACCCCAAGAGCTCGGTTCCGCCGGGGTTCGAGCCAAACCCAGCCGAATACCGCGAGATCACCAACTACAAGGGGGCGATCCTCTTGTTCCCGGCCACGATCGACCCGGAGTCACCAGCGTACGCGCAGGCCGCTGCCGTGTGCGGCGCCGGTTTCCTCGCCGGTAACAAACCCCACTGATGGAGACGAGAGTCGTGACACAGGCGAACAGATTCACCCGACCGCGAGCGCGCATGCTCGTCGCCGTCGCGCTCGTGAGTGGGGGGCTGGTGGCCGGGTGCGGCGGAAGCTCCCCGGGCCCGACGGCGGCGACGGTGGGCGGCGCGATCACCCCTGCGCCGACCCTGGTTGCCAGCGGACGTGCGGCCAGCTCACCCTCGACCGCCCATCGCGCCAGCGGCTCGGGGCTGCTCGCGCTCGCCAAGTGCATGCGCTCCAACGGCGCACCGAACTTCCCTGACCCAAAGGGCCTCAGCGTCGCTGTCGACATCCGGCCCGGCCCGATCGGCGTCGCATTCAACGGCCCCGCGTTCCGCCGAGCGCAGGCGAAGTGCCGAACGGCCAAGCCCCATCCGCTGGCGATGAGCCGGGGGCACTAAACGATGAAACGGTCCCGACTCCTCGCCGGCCTCGCGACGCTCGTGAGTGGGGTTCTCGCAGCAGGATGCGGCGGAGGCTCAGGCAGCCCGACCGCAGCAACGGTCAGTGGCGTGAGCACCGCAACCGCGGCGCGCACGACGCGCTCGGCCTCGACTGCGCCAGTCGCCGGCCGCTCGGGGCCGCTGGCGTTCTCCAAGTGCATGCGCTCCAACGGCGTGCCCAACTTCCCGGACCCCAACCCCGGAGGGGGTTTCCAATTTGGCGCCGGAATCGATCCCTCATCGCCCGCGTTCCGGGCGGCGCAGGCGAAGTGCCAGAAGCTCATGGGCGGCCCCCCTGGCCCCGGCGCGACGACGCACCCGTCCGCACAGACGATGGCGAAGCTGCGCAAGATCGCGGTGTGCATGCGCGCACACGGGGTCCCCCAGTTCCCCGACCCGCAGACGTCGGTCCCGTCCAACCCCAGCGCCACCGGCATCCGGGAGATCACCGATTTCGACGGCGCGATCCTGCTGTTCCCGGCCACGATCAACATGCAGGCGCCGGCGTACAGGCAGGCGTTGACGGCGTGCGGGGCGCCGCCGCTTGGCCTCGCGCACTAGACCGCTGGGAGCGCGATTCTGTTGCGCAGCACACCGGTGCTCGCTCCGTCCGACGCGCCGGTGATCTCCACCTCGGTGACGTCGCCGTCGGCCAGGAACGGCCCGGCCGGCCCGCCCTCCATCCCGGTCCCGGCCGGGGTCCCGGAGAGGATCAGGTCGCCCGGGCCGAGCGGCAGGTACTCCTCGATGTGGGCGGCGATCGCGTCGAAGCCGTACTTCATCGCCGTCGTCACGCCGTCCTGCCGGGTCTCGCCGTTCACCCGGCAGACGATCCGCAGGCCGGCGGGCGGGATCGGCTCGTCGACGACCACCCAGGGGCCACACGCGTTCGCGGTGGCGAAGTTCTTCTGCAGCGACCAGGTGAGCGGCCCGTGGTCGACCTTCGAGAGGCCAAACGCAGCGTCTCGGATCGAGAAGTCGTTCCACGCCATGTATCCCCAGATCGGGAACCCCGCCCCGCAGGCCGCGCGCACGACGCCGAGCTCGGCCTCGTAGTCGAGCTTCTGCGTGTCGGCCGGGGGGCTCACGACCGCGTCGGGTCCGACGATCGTGCCGGGGATCACGTAGAACCCCCAGGGCGGGACCTCGTCGGCCGCCTTCGTGATGCTGTCGGAGATCTTCATCTCCAGCTTGCCGACGGTTGCCGCCGTGTGCATCGGGAAGTTGCCGCCCATCGCGAAGATCCGCGCCGCCGGGTCGGCCAGCGGCGGTTCGAGCGTCACGCCGGTCAGCGGCACCCCGTCGCCGGTCAGTGCACGCAGCGCCGGCGCGGCGTCATCCCATCCAATGATCAGGTCTCGCCACGAGGCGCCGGGGTGCGGGAGCAACTCGGGCACCGCGGCCTCGGCGTCGAGCACGGCCTCACCGGAGAGCACGCCGGTCCGGCCGCCGTCGTAGCGAACGAGCCTCATACGAGCACCTCCGGCGCCGGGATCGGGGCCTGGGCGTGCCACGTCCGCGGGGCCGGGCCGGCACCGGAGCGCCGCACATCGCGCAGGATCGTCCGGGCCGCTTGCTGGCCCGGAATGCCCGAGACCGACGGCCCGGGGTGGGTGCCCGCGCCCGTGATGTACAGGCCCGGCACCGGCGTGCGGTAGCCGCCGAAGCCGAGGGCGGGGCGCAGCGGCCCCAGCCGCGTGAGCGTGACGTCGACGTGGTAGACGTTGCCGTTGCGCACACCGGTGCGGTCGGAGATCTCCTCGGGGGTCTCGACCGCTCGCCCGATCTCAAGCTGCTCGATCCCGTCGAAGTACCGTGCCGCGTGCGCGACGAACGCCTGCTCGACGGTCGCTTTCGCCGAGGGCCATCCGCCCGGCGGGTGGTGGGGCAGCCAGCCTGACCACAGCGACAGCGTGTCCATGCCCGCCGGCGCCTGCGTCGGATCGGCCGCGGTGGGGATCATGCTCACGAACGGCAGCGGATCGGGCATGCGGCCGCCGCGCGCCGCCCCGATGGCGGCGACAACCTCGTCGATCGAGCCGACCATCGCCGAAGGGATCCGCAGATCGACCGTGTCCGATCGCGCCGCTTGATGGCGATCCAGCGCCAGCCGCCCGCGGAACGCCATCTCGATCTTGAAGTGGGTGCAGCCGTCGTTGTCGCACGGGATCGCGGCCACGCGGGCGGCGTCCCGCGCCGACAGCGCGTCGGCGGGAAGCAAGTCGTGGAGCGCGCCGTACGGCTCGGTGGCGGTCAGTACCCGAGCGGCGCGCAGCTCTTCGCCGTTGCACAACTGCACCCCGACGGCGCGACCGCGCTCGATGATGATCTCGGCCACCGGCGCGGAGGTCCGCACCCGTCCGCCGGCCGCGCGCAGGGCCCGCTCGATCGCCGCCGGCAGCGCACCCATCCCGCCGACCGGCCGCCCCATTCCGAAGCGGCTGATGACGGCCGGGAGGATCAGGTTCGTTGCAGTGCTCTCGCCCGTGATCGGCGCGCCGAAGTTGGCGATCACGGCGAGTGCGCTCTGCACCAGCTCGTCGCTGAAGCGCTCGCGGATCGCCTGCTCGGCCGAGGCGACGGCGAGACCGGCCATCACGGCGACGCTGCGCGGATGCCGGGCCGCGGCTTTCAGCGCCCCCCACAGTGCCCGAGGCTCGGGCCGCGTCGGGTTGGTGGCGATCATCGGGAGCGCCACGGCGAGCACATCGTCGAACACGGCCATCAGCTCGAGGTAGGCGCGGGCGTCGGCCGGCGAGTGGCGGCGGATCTCCTGCGCCGTGCGGACTGGGTCACGCCAGTACAGCAGCGAGCTGCCGTCGGGCGCGAGCAGCGCGTAGGCGGGGTCGATCTCCACCTCTCGGTAGCCGAAGCGGGTGGCCAGCTGCAGGTCGGCGACGACCGTCGATGAGCGCATCGTGATGATGTCGGCCGCGCAGGCGTTGAGCAGGTGCTCCGGCGCCTGCGGCACGAGCGCGCCCGACGTCGTGCAGCCACCGATCTGGGCGCTGCGCTCCACGACGAGCACATCGAGCCCGGCCCGGGCCAGGTAGCAGGCCGCGACGAGGCCGTTGTGGCCCGCCCCGACGACGATCACGTCGCTCATCACTCGCTCCGCGCACCGAGCGGTTGGGCAACAGCCCCGCGTCCGCTCGTGGCGAGGCGAGCGGTCGGGGGCGGGATCGTCGCTGGCGCCACCCGCTTGGTGCGTTTCATCGCCTTGTCCACGGTCCGCGCGGTCGTCCGCCCGCTCCAGCCCTGGAGCGCGCCCATCGGATGGGCGCCGGCGCCCGTGTGCCACAGGTCCTCGACCGGGGTGCGGTACCCGGACAGCGACGGCGTCGGACGCAGCGGGCCCATCTGCGAGAGGCTCATGTCGACGTGCACGACGTTACCGCGCGTCGACTTCTTCGCCAGGTCCTTCGGGCTCTGGCACCAGTGGCCGATCACGCTGTCCTTCAGCCCGGGCAGGTAGGTGTCGAGCTCGGCGATCACTTTGTCGGTGTAGCCGGACTTCACGTCGTCCCAGTCGCGCCCTCCCGAGAGCTCCAGCGGCACGGCCGGCATGTACAGGTAGATCGTCTCGCCCTCGCTCCCGGGTGGGACCTGGCTGCGGTCGACGAGCGACGGGAACATCGGCCCCATCGCCATGTGTTCGGGCAGCTCGCCGATCATCGACTCGGCCTGGGCGTGCTTGATGTAGTCGAGCGTGGGGCCGAGCAGCAGGTAGCCGTGCATTAGCTCCGGGCGGCCGCACTTCAGTGCAGGAGTCCGACTCAGCGCGACGTCGGCCTTCAGGCAGGTGATGTTCCAGCGCAGGTTGCCCATCGCCCGCAGCTCGGCCCGGGTCCCGTCGGGCACATGCTCGTCGGGCACGAGGCCGATCAGCGACACCGGGTCGGTTGCGCCGATCACGTGGCGCGCCCGGAGTTCCCGCCCGTCGCGCAGGCGCACACCGTAGGCCCGGCCGTCATGGACGAGCACCTCGTCGACGGCGGCGTCCGTGCGGATCTCGCCGCCGTGATCCCGCAGGCACGCGGCCAGCGCGCCGGTGAACTCGCCGCTGCCGCCGATCGGGCGCTTCACCGCCCATTGGAAGTAGGAGCACATCATCGCCAGCACGCCGCCCGATCCGTCCTCTTGGAGCGGCAGCATCGACCAGGCGGCGAGGTTGGCCAGGACAGCCTTCACCTCGGGGCGCTCGAAGTGCTCCTCGATCACCTGCTCGGGCGAGCTCATGAACACGCGCGCGGCGCCGCGCAGGCTCCGCCGGCCCTTGGCCATCCGCCAGAGCACCTGGCCGATCGTCGTGAACGTCGGGCGCGTGGGGTGGTCTTGGAAGTAGGGCATCAGCGCCCACCAGGCTTCGGTCATCATGTCGCAGAAGCTCGCGAACGACTCGGCGTCACGGCGGGAGAGCCGGGCGATCTCGGCCTGCGTGCGGGAGCGGTCGGCCCACATGCCGATCGAAGCGCCGTCCGGGTTGACGTACGCCGCCCACGGATCGGGGGCGACGAATCGCAGCCCGTACCTGGCGAGGTTCAGCTCGTCGACGACCGACACTGGGATGTTCGTCAGCGCGGTGTCGACCGCGCACGGGTTCATCTTGAATCCGGGCGCCTCGGGAACGGTCTCCTCGGTCGTGCACATCCCGCCGACGATCGAGCGGCGCTCCAGCACGAGCACCCGCCGTCCCTCCCGCGCCAGATAGGCGCCGCACGTCAGGCCGTTATGCCCGGCTCCGATGACGATCACGTCATGCATCTCAGCTCCTCCTTCGACACCTACGTGCAAAACCTAACAGATGTGACGAAGTCTCTCGGGTGGCAGGGGGTGCGCAGTCCACTGACATAGTAGTCTCAAACTCGACGTCTGCGTTGAGCGAGGAGATTGAGCGTGTCAAGTGACCCTTATGACGTGATCGTCGTCGGCGGTGGGAGCAACGGGCTGACCGCAGCGGCGTTCCTGGCCCGAGCCGGTCAGCGCGTGCTGGTGCTCGAAGCCCAGGCGCTCGTCGGTGGTTTCTCCACCACCGAGGAGCTGATCGGCCAGGCGCCGGGGTTCCGCTTCAACAAGCACGCGATCGACCTGTTCAGCTGCATGATCCCGCGGTCGATCGTCGATGACCTGGAGCTGCGGCGCTACGGCTTCCGGACGGTCGTCACCGATCCGTACGCCACCTACCTCGGGCCCGACGGCGAGTCGATCGCCCAGTGGCGCGATCTCGATCGCACCTGCGCCGAGATCGCGCGCTTCTCCCGCCGCGACGCCGAACGCTACCGCCGGTTCGCGCTGCTGCTCGGCGACGCCTGGAACGCGCTCCTGCCCTACTTGCAGGGCCACCCGAAGCGCGTCGCGCGCAGGACGCTGGCCGAGACGGCGTGGCGGGCCGGCCGGGCGCGCCGGAGCTTGGGACCGGCCCTGCGGATCTTGATGTCCTCGCCGGCACAGGTGCTGGAGGAGTGGTTCGAGCGCGACGAGCTGAAGGTGATCCTCGGCACCTGGGCCGCCGCCACCGGCCAGGTGTCGCTCGACACGCCGGGCTCTGCGGCGGGCATGGCGATGGCCGTGCTCTCGCACCGCTGGGGGTGCTATCGCGCGGTCGGCGGAATGGGCGCAGTGACCGCCGCGCTGGAGCGGTTGATTCTCGCCCACGGGGGCGAGGTTCGCTGCAACGCGCCAGTGGCCTCGATCGACGTGCGCGGCGAGCAAGCCACCGGCGTCGAGCTGATCAGCGGGGAGCGTCTGGCGGCCGCCGACGTGATCGCCGCCGTCGATCCGGCCACGCTGTTCGGCAAGCTCGTCGACCCGGTGATGCTTCCCGGGGACGTGCGCGATGAGCTGCGCGCGATGACGATCTGCGAGCGCAACATCACGTACTTCACGGGACACGCCGCGCTGTCGGCGCGGCCCACGCTCCCGCGCCATGGCCGCGAGCGCGAGCTGCTGGCAGCCGGGTACCAGATGCTCGTTCCGTCCTACCAGTCGCTGAAGGACTCGCTGGCTGCCGCCGAGCGCGGCGAGGTTCCGAAGGAGTTGCCGATCTGGCTCTCGTTCCCGTCGATCTGCGACCGCTCGCTCGTGCCGGAGGGCAGCGGTGGCGAGACGCTGTACTTCATGGCTCCGGTGACGCCCTACGACCTGGCCGGCGGGCGCGACTGGACCGAGGTCAAGCAGCCGTTCTACGACCACGCCGTCGACATCATCGAGAGCTACGCGGGCGGGGTGAAGGAGGCCACGCTCGGGAGCGCCGCGGTCAGCCCGTACGAGATGGCGCGGTGGACGACGAAGGGCCACGCCTGCCACATCGACATGAACCTGGCGCAGATGGGGCCGTGGCGCCCGACGCCGACGCTGTCCGGCTACGAGACCCCGATCGACGGGCTCTGGCAGGTCAGCGCCGGCTCGCACCCGCTGCCGTCGGTGAACGGCTGGGCCGGGCGCACCGCGGCGCGGACGCTCCTGGCGAAGCGGCGGCCCGTGAGCAGGGCAGCGAAGCAGGGCGGACCCGTCGACCGCACCCCGTCGCAGATCGACCACAACAGTTGGGGTCGATCCGCAAAGGCCCCTATCAGCGCGAGCCATTGAGGACCGAAAGCGGCCTAAATTGGCCATAGGCTCCTGGCAACGACACTCGTTGAGAGGAGCCCGACATGGAGTACAAGCTCGAGCTGGCGATCGTCCCCGTGTCCGACGTCGACGGCGCGAAGGCGTTCTACGAGCAGGCCGGATTCAACGCCGACCAGGACCACACGGTCAGCGACGAGATCCGCTTCGTGCAGCTGACCCCGCCCGGGTCGGCGTGCTCGATCGCCCTCGGCAGGGGACTGACCGACGCCGCGCCGGGCAGCACGCCCGGTCTGCAGCTCGTCGTCTCCGACATCGAGGCAGCGCGCGCCGACCTGTTGGCGCGTGGCATCGAGGTCGGCGAGGTGCAGCAGTTCCCGTGGGGCGGCTTCGTCTTCTTTGCCGATCCAGACGGCAACAGGTGGTCGGTCCAGCAGGTCCCTAAGCGCTGATCCGGCGCCGTGGCCTCGCCTATCCTTGGCGGTCATGGCGACACGACACCCGGCCGGCCGCTCGCGCCAGGAGATGATCCTGAAGGCGGCGAAGGAGCTCTTCTACGAGAAGAGCTTCGCCGCCGTTGGGGTCGACGAGATCGGCGAGCGAGCGGGCGTCACCGGCCCGGCCATCTACCGCCACTTCCGCGGCAAGGACGAGATTCTCTCGACGCTGTTCGACGACGCCATCGACCGCCTGACCGAGGCGACGGCGGACACGTACGCCGATCCGTGGGAGGAGCTGGAGGCGCTGGTCCGCGGTCACGCCGACTTCGTGCTGTCCGAGCGGATGCTCGCGGGCGTGAAGATCAGGGAGGACCGGTCGCTGGCCGAGCCGTTCCGGCGAGGATTGCGCCGCCGCGAGCGGCGCTACGTCGAGCGCTGGCTCGCCTGCCTGGAGCGCTGCTACCCCGAGCGCGGCAAGCGCGAGCTGACGACGGCCACCCACGTCGCGCTCGGCGCGCTGAACTCGGTGGCGACGTGGTCGCCCGAGGCGGTGCGCGGCGCCGATACGGCCGAGCTGATCGTCGCGGTCGTGCTGCGGGGGCTGCGTGCGTTCGGCGCGGTGCCGGTCGGGGCCGGCGCCACCGGCTGACGAGCGCCCCCTCAACGCGCCTACGCGCTCCTTGTGGAGTTGCGACGTTCGCCTTACGCGCGCCGCGGATGCTCCCGCCCATGAACACGAACATCGTCGCGCTTCGCGCCCCCGCCGGACGGGCGGCGCCGCCGCCCGCCTCGGACTCTCCGGTTGTCAATTCACGCCGCCTCCCGAGGCTGCAGCGCCACCATGCCCTGCTGGCGGCGCTGCTGCTCCTGACGGGCATCGCCTACATCTGGGATCTCAGTAGCTCTGGCTACGCGAACAGCTTTTACGCGGCCGCGGTCCAGGCCGGCACGAAGAGCTGGAAAGCGTTCTTCTTCGGATCGCTCGACTCGTCCAGCTTCATCACCGTCGACAAGCCGCCCGCGTCGCTGTGGGTGATGGCGCTCTCAGGCCGGATCTTCGGCTTCAGCAGCTGGAGCATGCTCATCCCCCAGGCGCTGGAGGGTGTCGCCGCCGTCGCGCTGCTGTACAGCGCGGTGCGGCGCTGGTTTGGCACCGGCGCCGGTCTCGCGGCCGGCGCGCTGCTGGCGATGACGCCGGTGGCCGCGCTGATGTTCCGCTTCAACAACCCCGACGCGCTGCTCGTGTTGCTCCTCGTGGCCGGCGCCTACTGCCTCGTCCGCGCCCTGGAGCACGCCGGTACGAAGTGGGTGCTGGCCGCCGGGACGATGATCGGCTTCGCCTTCCTGGCCAAGATGATGCAGGCGTTCCTGGTGCTGCCGGCATTCGGGCTCGTCTACATGGTGGCCGCACCTGCCCCGCTGCGCCGGCGCACGTGGCAGACCCTCGCCGGCTTCGGCGCGGTCCTGGTGAGCGCGGGCTGGTGGGTGGCGATCGTCGCCCTATGGCCGGCCGGCTCGCGCCCGATGATCGACGGCTCCCCCGACAACAACATCTTCAACCTGATCTTCGGCTACAACGGGCTCGGCCGGATCTTCGGCGCGAGCGGGGTGGGTGGGACGAATACTGGAGGCGGCGCCAACTTCGGCGGCTCGACCGGGGCGCTGCGCCTGTTCAACGATCTGATGGGCGGCCAGGCCTCATGGCTGCTGCCCGCGGCGCTGCTGGCGCTCGCCGGCGGGCTGATCGCCACGCGCCGTGCTCCGCGGACCGACAGGACCCGGGCCGCGCTGCTGCTGTGGGGTGGCTGGCTGGTGGTGACGGCGGCCGTCTTCAGCTTCAGCAGCGGCGTCATCCACACCTACTACACGGTCGCCCTGGCGCCGGCGATCGCCGCGCTCGTGGCGATCGGCGGGTGGCAGTTGTGGACTCATCGGGATCGCCTGGCGGCGCGGATCGGCTACGCCGTCGCCGTGCTGGCCACCGCGGGCTGGTCGTACATCCTGCTCGACCGGACACCGTCGTGGGAGCCGTGGCTGCGCGTGGTGGTCGTCGCGGCCGCGATCGCCGGGCTGGCGATCCTCGCCGCCCTGGCCGTCCGCCCGCGGCTGGGCCGAACGCTGGCCATCGCCGGCGTCACGCTGACGATCCTCGGCTCGGTGGCCGGACCGGTGGCGTACGCGATGGACACGATCACCAGCGCCCACACTGGCTCGGTCCCGACTGCCGGTCCCGCCACGTCAGGCGGCGGCTTCGGAGCGCCCGGTGGTGGCGGCTTCGCCGGCGCCGGTGGCCTCGGCCGCGGTGCCCGCGGGCTCCCCGGCGGCGGCGCGTCGTCGGGCGCCTCGGGCGTGGCGCAGCTGTTCGGCTCCGCGGGTGGCGCGCGTCCGGGTGGCGCTCGTGTTCCGGGCACCGGCGGCACCGGCGGCCCCAGCGGCACCGGCGGCACCGGCGGCGGCCCAGGCGGCGGTCAGGTGACCGTGAACGCCGCGCTGAAGCGCGCGCTCCAGGCCAACAGCGGCTCCTACCGCTGGGCCGCGGCGGTCTCCGGCTCGCAGTCGGCCGCCTCGCTGGAGCTCGCCACCGGCGGCACCCCGGTGATGGCGATCGGTGGCTTCAACAACCAGGGCGGACTGATCACGCTCCAGCAGTTCAAGCAGTACGTCGACAAGGGCGAGATCCACTATTACATCGCCGGCGGTGGCGGCGCGGGTGGCGGTCCGGGCGGTGGCGGCCAAGGCGGCTCGACGACCGCGATCACCGCATGGGTCGAGTCGCACTTCACGAAGGTGACGATCGGCGGCGAGACGCTCTACAACCTGACCGAGTCCGCGAGCTGAGGATTCATCGAGTCGCCGTCAGGCGGCCTGCGAGAGCTGCATGATCACCGTGGCCGCCGCAACGCGGTTGGAGACACCGAGCTTGCGCAGGATCCGCGCGACGTTCGCCTTCACCGTCTCGGGGGACAGGATTAGCTCCTCGGCGATCGCACGGTTCGAGCGACCCTGGACGAGTAGCGCGGCGATCCGCGCCTCGCCCTCGGACAGGCGCTGGCGGATCCGGATCGAGTCAGTGCTGACCGGCCCGGCGAGCGGGAACGCCTCGACGTGGCCGTCGCTGGACGGGAGCGTCACGGGCGCCTCCAGCATCTCCCGCATCAGCGCCTGCGTCGACAGCGTCAGGTTCTGCATGTCGGTGGCGAGCTCGCGCTGTCGCGCCCGCAGCACCACGTGCTCCAGCGCAGCGGCGATCACCTCGGCGAACGCGCTGATCGTGGCGGTGTCGAGTGCGTCGAGCTCGGGGGCGTCGCGATCCACGACGAGGATCGCCAGCGTCCGTGACTCGACGACGATCGGCGCCAGCCCGTAGCGACGCAGGCCGAGCGCATCGGCGAGCACGCTGGACGAGGCCACGTGGAACGACTGGGAGGTACGCATCAGGCGGATCAGCTCGGCCTCGCTGGCATCCGGGCGCAGCGCGACGGGGGCGGCGAGGACGGCGCGGCGCAGACGATCGGATGCCGGGTTGCGCAGCGCGTCGATCGTGTCGGTCCGCAGCTCGCCGTCCTGCACGGACACGATCAACCCGCGGGTGAAGCGCAGGTCGCGGCAGATCAGGTCGGTGGCGTCGGCGAACAGCGCCCCGACGGTGGAGGCGGCCCGCAGGCGGCGGCGCAGCGCTCCGACCCGCTGGAGCGCGTCGATGTGCGCGCTGACGCGGTCGAGGTCGGCCGGCTCGACAGCGCGCAACATCAGTCCATCCCCAACGGGCCGCGGGTCTCGCCCTTCAGGAACTGCTGCACGAAGTCAGTGCTGGACTGCATGATCACCTCGGTCATGTCGGCCTCGATCACCTTGCCCTGCCAGAGGATCGAGATGTGGTCGCTGATCGAACGAGCGAGTAGCACGTTGTGCGTGATGACGACGATCGTCCCACCGATCTGCGCGTGCTGCTCCAGCAGCAGCTCGCCGAGCAGCGCGGTGCGGACCGGGTCGAGCCCCGAATCGGGCTCGTCGCACAGCAGCACGCCGGGATCGAGGACGAGCGCGCGAGCCAGGCCGGCGCGCTTGCGCATGCCACCCGACAGCTCGTTCGGCATCTTCGCGGTGGCGTCACCGAGCCCGACGGTGTTCAGGCGCTCCAGCACGACCTCTCGGATCTGGCGGTCGTTCAGCTTCGTGTGCTGACGCAGCGGAAACGCCACGTTGTCGTACAGATTCATCGTCGAGAACAGTGCGCCGTCCTGGAACATCACGCCGATCTCGGTGCGGAGCGCCAGGATCTGCGAGCGGCTCATCTTGCTCAGCGGGCGCCCGCGGAAGACGACGTCGCCCTGGTCGGCGCGCATCAGGCCGATGATGTGCGAGAGCAGCACGCTCTTGCCCGTTCCCGACGGGCCGAGCACCACCGACACCACGCCCTCGGGGACCTTCAGATCGGCGCCGCGCAGGACCTGGTGCGGCCCGAAGCTCTTGTGCAGGTCGCGCGTCTCGATCGCCAGCAGGTCTGACTGGAGCCCGTTCAGCCCCGCGGTCATCGTCGCGTTCGGGCCGTGTCCGTTGACGCGGGCCTCGGCGACGTCATGGTGCCCCGACCGCGTGCCGAGCAGGCCTCGGATGATCGGATCAACCTCCAGGTACCGGCGGGCGGGGCCGCGGGCCTGGACCTGGCCACGGACGATCGCCGATGGCATCGGCAACAGGCCGTGGGCGAAGTCGTGGGCCTGCTTGGCGGACAGGAGGATCTCCACCTCGGCCGGCTCGTCGACGCCGCCGAGCTCGGGCGGGCGGCGATCGAGGAACAGCGTCGTCGACTCGCGCTCGCCCTCGACCGTGAAACGCACGCTCGTGCGCGCGTAGCTGAGACGGCCGACGATCGGGGACCTGCTGGTGACGATTCCCTGCAGCGCCGCCCGCAGCTCGGCCGCGGCGGCGTGCGGAGACACCGGGGCGGCGGTCTCGTCCCGCAGTTCCGCGTCCGTCTCGTTCACGACAGCATGCTCCCTGCGCACGTACAGGCCTTGAGTCTGAAGCAAGCTGACACCTCTGTCTCCTCGTTCGACACCGACGTCGAATCCTAGCCGATCCGACGCAGTGTCCGGCCATTGTGTCAGGTCTTGCTCGAGCGCGCACGTTTTCTTGTGCGGCCACGGCCGGCGATACACCCGATCGGGGGCCGATTGTCCCCGACCGGGGACTACTTGTGGAGGTCGTGCCGAGCTACAAATGCCGGCTATGGCAGTGGAGTCGCGGGAGGCGACAGGCACACCGCAGCGCGCGATCTCGTCGCGGCCGCGGCTCTCAGAGCAGTTCCTCGGGTCGAGGGCGTACGAGTCGATCCAATCGGCCGCCGGCATCGGCAGCCTCGGCGTACGCGCCATCCGCATGGGCCTGACGCCGCCGTTCAGCTGGTTCCGCGCCTCGGTCGACCTCAGCGCCACGTGGATCAAGCGCAGCATCATTCCCCAGTCGATCGCCCACGCCGTCTACCTCACAGGATTCGGGATCGTCCTGTTCGGCCACGTTCTCGGGTCGATCGGCGTGGTCGACCGCGAGCCGGGCGCGATGTACCTGATCTGGGGTCGCGAGCTCGGCACGTCGATCACCGAGATGATCTTCGCCGGCCTCGTTGGTGCGGCGATCACCGCCGACCTCGGCGCGCGGCGCGTGCGCGAGGAGCTCGACGCCCTGTCCGTGCTCGGCGTCGACAACGTCCGCTCGCTCGTCGTCCCCCGCGTGATGGCGACCGGCCTCGTCGCACCCGTGCTGGCTGCCTTCAGCCTGCTGTGGGTGATGGTGGTGAACCTGCTGATCGCTCCGCACCAGCTCGGCTTCACCTGGGGCGAGTACTTCGGCGACGTGCAGCGGACGATCTTCCCGCCCGACCTGCTCTTCACCCTGTTCCTGAAGAACTTCTTCATCGGCATCTACGTCGGGATCGTCGCCTGCCATAAGGGCCTCACCTGCAAGCTCGGCAGCGAGGGCGTCGGACGCGCGGTGAACCAGACGATCGTGATCGCGTTCGTCGGCATCTGGATGTTTAACGCGTTCTGGAACCTGGCCTACCTGACCGCCTTCCCCGGCGCGAGCATCTTCCACGGGTAGCTGAGATGGCGACCGTCGACGCGTCAGAAACGCCCGAGCGGCCCGTCGCCCCGGTGCGGTCGCAGATCGGGCTGGCCGGCGCCATCCGGGAGGTCGGCGAGCTGACCGCGTTCGCGGGTGAATCGGCGCGTGCGCTCCCCGGCGCGCTGCAGTACATCTCCGAGACGCTGCGCCAGACGGCGATCATGATCAGGGGCACGACGTTCCTGACGTTCCTGCTGAACCTGTTCTTCGGCGCCGAGATCGTCAACTTCCTGTACTTCTTCATCAGCGCGATCGGCGCCGGGGACGAGCTCGGCGTCGTTGGCTACGCGGCGCCGCGTCAGCTGGTGACGACGATGTTCTGCTTCATCTTCAGCGCGAAGGTCGGGTGCGGCATGACCTCGGAGCTGGGCACGATGCGGATCAACCAGGAGATCGACGCATTCGAGTCGACCGGCGTGGACCCCATGAAGTACGTGGTCGCCACGCGTCTGGCGGCGACGCTGCTGTTCATCCCCTACGCCACGGCGATCTCGCTGCTGGCGCTGTACTTCGGGCAGTACTTCGACGCCATCACCGTGCTGCATGGCCTGGCTCCGGCGTCGTTCTCGCAGGTCTACTGGGGCATCCAGACCTCGACCGACCAGATCTTCGCGCTGGTGACGATCGCCGTGACGGCGCTCAGCACCTCGACGGTGGCCTGCTTCTACGGCCTGCGGACGCGCGGCGGGCCGGCCGCGGTGGGCGACGCCGTCGCCCGCTCGGTCGTCATCAACCTCGTGCTCGGGATCGTGATCACCTCCACGTTCGCCGCCGGCTTCTACGGCTCCAACCTGCACACCGCTCTCGGGGGCGGCTGATGCGCGATCGCAACCGTGGAATCCGGCGCGCGGCCTGGCTGGCGTTGCTGGTGGGAGTGGTTGCGGTGATCGCCGTGGTCGCTTCGAACACGAACACGCCCGGCCACCGTCTCGTCGTCACGGTCCCCGACGCCACCAACGTCATCCCCGGCCAGCTCGTGAAGGACGCCGGGGTGAACGTCGGCGAGGTCTCGGGGCTCACCGCCGTCAACGACGGCCACGCGGCGCGCGTGACGATGACCATCAACGACTCCTCGTGGCCGCTGCCGCAGGGCACCAAGCTCCAGCTCCGGTGGGGCGGGACCGTCTCGTTCGTGAATCGCTACATCCTGATGACGCGCGGCCCGGCGGGCGCGCCGCCGATGGCCACCGACGGCGTGTTCCCGGCCGCCGACTTCTCGACGCCGGTCGAGTTCGACAGCCTGCTCGGCACATTCACGCGTGGTGTCCGCGCGAATCTGAAGACGTTCCTCGGCAACGCCGGCGTGACGCTGCGTGACGCCAGCCCGAACCTGCGCCGCGCGATCGAGGCGGCACCGCCCGCCCTGGCCCAGACGGCCGGCGTGCTCGGCGATCTCGACTCCAACGAAGCGGCGCTGAACTCGCTGGTGCGCTCAGGCGCCCAGGTGGTCGACTCGGTCAACCGCTCCGATCCGGGCATCCAGCCGCTTGTGACCGACACCGCGACCACGCTCGCCGCCCTGGCCAGCCGCACCCAGCAGCTCGACTCGACGCTGGCCACCGCGCCATCGATGTTCGCGCAGACGCGGACGACGCTGGCCGACGCCGAGCCGACGCTGAAGCTGGCCAAGACCGTGACCGGCCGGATCGCGCCCGGCGTCGATCAGGTGAACCGCATCGCCGGCCCGCTCGACGACCTGCTCGTGACGCTGCGCCAGGTCGGGCCCGATGCCATCAGCGCGCTCGACGCCGTGCGCGCCGCCACCCCGTCGCTGAACCCGGCGCTCGTGAAGGCCACGGCGCAGATGCCGCAGATCCAGTCGATCTCCCGTCAGGGCGTCACCTCGCTCGACTGCATCCGCCCCTACACCCCGGACATCGTCGCGTTCACCAGCGACTGGGGCGACTTCCTCTCCGGCGTCGACGGCAAAGACCACTACTTCCGCGCCCAGGTCCAGACGCTGCTGCCGGCCACCTACAACGCGCAGACCTACGACTCGGCGACGATGAAGAAGTTGTTCCCGTGGGTCAGCTACGTGTATCCGCCGCCGCCCGGCTACGCGGCCGGCGAGCCGTGGTTCCTGCCGCAGTGCAATGAGGGTCCGAGCACGCTGAACGCGAATCAGGACCCCGAGAACAACGGCGCGGCGCAGGAGCTGCCGTCGGCGAACGCCACCCCGATCTCGCTCCCGGAGGCGGTCAGTCGATGATCGCCCGGCGCGTCTCCGCCCTCGCGCTGATCGCTGCCGTCGTGGTGGCCGTGGTGCTCGTGCTCGACTCGGGCGGTTCCTCGTACTCGGTGAAGATGCGCCTGGCCGATGCCGCTGGGCTGCGGCAGGGCTCGCCGGTGGCCGTGGGTGGGCAGGACGTCGGGCACATCTCGATGTCGGTCCGCCACGGCGCCGTGGTCGTCGACATGCTGCTGAACAGCGGCTACGGGCCGGTCGGCAAGAACGCCTCGGCGTCGGTCACCTCGGTGAACCTGCTCGGCCAGAAGCGGATCGAACTGGACAAGGGCAACGTTGGCGATCCCGCGCCATCGGGGTACGTCCTGCCTTCCACGCAGGTGACCGTGACGCCGGATCTCGACGAGGTGATCGACGTGCTCACCCCGGACGTCCGCGCCCGGCTGGCGATCCTCATCAACGAGGCGGGCCAGGCGTTTACCGGCCGCAAGGCTGACTTCAGCCAGATGCTGCAGGAGCTGCCGCCCGACCTGAACATCGGCACCAAGCTGGTGAACGGAATCTCCGACGACAACCACACGCTGGCCGAGCTCGTCCAGCACAGCGACGCGTTCGTCTCCCAGCTGACCACGCAGCGCACGCAGCTCGTCCACATGATCAAGGTCTTCGGGCAGGCGTCGGCGACGGTGGAGGCCAAACGCGCGCAGCTCGCCTCCACGCTGCAGCAGGCGCCGGGCGCGCTCTCGACGCTCCAGACATTCCTGGTCAAGCTCCAGAACACGACCGTGCCGCTCGGTCCCGCCGCCGTCGACATCACCAACACGGCGCCCGCGCTCGATCAGACGCTCGCTCAGCTGAACTCCTTCCGCCGGGCCGCCGACCCCACGCTGCAGGAGGCCACGACGGTGGCGCCCGAGCTGACGCAGCTCGCCACCGGCGCGACTCCTGTCGTCCGCCAGGCGACGCCGGTCGTCGCCTCGCTGGCCACGTTCAGCCAGGCCCTTGCACCGATCAGCAACATCGTCAACGCCAGCGTCGACAATCTCGTCGCGATCCTCCAGAACTGGTCGCAGGCGATCCAGTTCCGCGACGGGCTCTCGCACGTCTTCCGCGGCGAGGCGACGGTCACCCCGCAGATCGCCGAGAGCATGATCAACCAGCTCCAGCAGGCCGGCGTGCTCGGCTCGCTGCAACGCGCCGCGAAGTCGATCGGCAAGCTGCAGCACACGACGTCGAGCGCCCACCGCGCAACGCGGTCCTCGGCGCCCGCCACGCACCCCAGCGCCACGACGACGAGCACTCCGACGAGCACGGCCACGACCGGCACCGCGACGAACGGCACGGGCACGACGACCGCGACCACTTCGAGCGGCTCGGCGGGCTCTGGCTCGGGCGGCTCGGGCTCGGGCTCGGGTCTCGGCTCCCTCCTCAAATTCCTCCTGCAGCCATGAGCTTCCGTTCGCCCCGCACCACACGCCGCCGCCGTGACTCGGCCTCGCCCCGCCGGGTGCTTCTGGTGGCCACGATTTCCACCGCCGTCGTGGCCGTCCTCGTCTTGCTGGCGCTCAGCATCTACCGCGGCGTTCCGTGGGTGAACTTCAAGACGATCTACACGACGGTGCCCCAGACCGGCAACCTGATCACCCACGACCCGGTCCGGATCGCCGGCGTGCGGGTCGGCCAGGTGAGCGGCATCACCGTTGAGCCGAACGGCGACGCGATGCTGAAGCTGCAGATCTCGCCCAGCACGAAGCTCCCGACCGACACGACGTTCAAGCTCCGCGCCAACGGCCTGCTGGGCGCGCGCTACGTGCAGCTGATCCCCGGCAATTCGGGTGGCGAGCTGCCGAACGGCACGGTCCTCCACGGTGGCACCGACGCCGTCACGTACGGCGTGCCCGAGGCGCTCGACGTGTTCAACAACAGCACACGTGGGGCGCTCGGGACGATGGTCACCGGCCTCGGCGCCGGTCTGCTCGGCCGCGGCTCCGGGCTGAACCAGACGATTCACGAGATTGCCTCCGAGTCGGCCGCCGCCCAGCAGCTCGTCGCCGGAATGGTCGGCCCCGGCCATCTGCAGCAGCTCGTCCCCTCGTTGGAGACGCTGATGAGCCCGCTCGATACGGCCAAGGACAACTTCACCGCGATGCTCGGCCCGGCGGCCACCTCATTCGAGCCGCTCGTGACCCAGCGCGCCCAGCTGCAGGACACGCTCGATCAGGCGCCGTCCGCGCTGGCCGCCGCCAACGCTGGGCTGGCGAACGGTGAGCGGCTGCTCGACGCCGCCGACGCGCTCAGCGTGCAGGCCCGGGATGTGCTGCCGACCGCGCCCGCCGGCCTGCGGGCGACGACGACGCTCCTGGCCACGAGCCATCCCGCGCTCGTCCGGGCCAAGGCGCTGCTGGCCACGGCCCAGCCGACGATCCCGGCCGTGTTGCGGATCACCGGTGCGCTGGCGCCAGTGCTGCCGAGATTGTCCAGCGCGCTCAGCCGCCTCACCCCGATCTCCAACGGGGTGGCGCCGTACGGGTGCAACTACACGAACTTCGCCACGGTGATCCGGAGCATGACCGGGTTCGGCGGCGCCGATCAGCCCGGCGGCCCCGGCGGTCCGGCGATGGCCTTCCGCCTCGAGGTGATCCCTGCCGCGCCGACGGCGCTGCTCGGCACCGCCGACGTCACGCATCTGCTTCGTCGCGTCGGCTACGAGGCGCCGTGCCACTACCTCTCGACCCCGTACCCGACGTTCACCGACCCGGGCGCCGGACTGGGCGGCCAGAACTGATGAAGACCGGGCGCAAGATCGACCGGACGCTGCTCGGCACCATCACCGTGGTGATCGGGCTCCTGTTCACGCTCGGCGTGCTCGCCGGCCTGATCGGCCCGAGCATGTTCAGTGGCTCGGGCCGCCGGGTCACCGCGGTGTTCGCCAATGCGCAGCAGCTGATCCCCGGCAACGAGGTCCGCGTCGACGGCGTCGACGAGGGCTCGGTCACGCAGGTCAAGCTGAACCCGGGCCAGCACAACACGACGGTCGTGATGTCCGTCTCGAACTCGGCCGGCCCGCTGTACCGGAACGCAACCGCGACGCTGGCGTGGAAGACGCTGCTCGGCGGCGCCTTCAACGTCGACCTGACCCGGGGCGACCCGACCGCCGGGTCGCTCGGCTCGGCCACGATCCCGATCTCGCACACCGCCAACCAGGTCGAGCTCGAAGACCTGCTGTCGTTCGACACCGGCGGCGCCAAGACGGGCCTCACGCGCATGTTCCCGGCGCTGGCCACGGCGCTCAGCAACCCGAAGCCGCCCGCGCAGCTGCTCGGCACGCTGGCCCACGTCGCCCCCGCCGTCACCACCGGCGTCGGCGCGCTTCGCGGGTTCGTCCCGGACTCCGACCTGCGCGCGCTCGTTTCCGGCGCCGCCTCGACGGTGCGAGCGCTGAACGCGCCGAACGACGGCCTCCGGACGCTCGTGCAAGGTGCCGCCGCGACCGTCGCGGTGACCGCGGCGCGCGCCAACGACATCCAGAGCGCGCTGACCGCGGCGACGCCGGCGATGGACCAGACGAAGACGACGTTCGCCCAGCTGCGCACGACGCTCGGGCTGGCCAACCCGCTGCTGCGCTCGCTGGTCGGTTCGTCGGTCCAGGTGGCGCCGACGATCGCCAAGCTCTACCCGACCGTCGTCGGCGCCAGCACCCTGTTGAACCACGCTGTCCCGCTGCTGCACGCGCTGCCGCCGACACTCCGCTCGCTGGCCTCGACCTCGCAGAAGGGGCTGCCGCTGCTGAACGAGATCCAGCCGAGTCTCGATCGGCTCCAGAACACCGTCCTGCCGTACCTGAACACGGTCGACCCGGCCACCGATCACACCACCGCGGAGATGATCGGCCCGACGACCGAGGCGCTCGGCCCCGACATCGCCGGGCAGGAGGACGAGAACGGCCACTTCATCCGCTTCCCGGCCACCGCCGGCAGCTCGCCGCTGTACCTCCCGTGCCAGATCTACTTCGGCAACCCGGCCTACAGCAAGCAGCTGGTGGCGTGCAGCTCGCTCCAGAGCACGCTGTCGGCGTTCCTGAACTACAACCCCTTGTCGGCGCTCAGCAGCGCGGCGACGCGCACGGCCGCCACCGCGCCCAGCGCCAGCACGGCGCATCGGGCCGGCGCGACCCAAACGCCGTCGCGGGCCGCCGCCGTTCCGAGCTCCAGCGGATCGGCGACCGCGGGCGGATCGACGGCGACGGCGACGTCGTCGGCATCGGCCGCTCCCTCATCGGCGTCGTCCTCGGCCGTGCAGTCGGTGCTGAACGCGCTCGGCAGCCTCGGGAAGGGCCTCTCGGCGCTCGGAGGAGCTAGGCGATGATCGAGGTACGCGACTACCGGACCGAGAAGGTGAATCGGGCGCGGCTGACGCTCGAGCTCAAGCGCGCCGTGCGGTCGGGCATCGTCGTCGCCGCCGGTCTGGTCGTCGGAGCGCTGATCGCGCTGCACATCGCGCACAACATCGGCTCCTCGATCGGCGAGTCGAGCCAGACCGTGAGCTTCCGCGTCGCCAACGCCAACGACGTCGTCGCCGGCAGCGACGAGGTGCGCTACCTGGGGATCCCCGTCGGGCGTGTCGGCGGCGTCGCGATGGACGGCTCAGAGCCGGTCATCACCGCCTCGTTCGACACGCAGTACGGGCACATCTATCGCAACGCCACGGCCGTCATCCGCCCGAACACGGCGCTGGAGGACATGTACGTCGACATCACAAATCCGGGCACGCGATCGGCGGGCCTGGCCAGCGCGGCTCACCCGCTCCAGGCCAGCCAGGTCGACACTTCGGTCAACCTCGACGACGTCCTGAACGTCTTCAATGCCGACGCTCGGACGTCGCTGCGATCGCTGCTGAACAACATGGGCAACGGGCTCGCCGACCGCGGCGGGGCGCTGAAGGAAGGGTTCGTCGAGGCCGTCCCGTTCATCCAGGTCGCCGGGCGTCTCGCCCAGCAGCTGGCCGACCGCGCGCCGCTGGTCAAGCAGCTCGTCCACAACACGGCGATCCTGACCGCCGATCTCGGCGCCAACCAGACGAGCCTGCGTCAGCTCATCAGCTCGGGCAGCGCGACGCTCGGCACGATCCAGGATCACGCGGGCGCGTTCAACGACACGCTGGCGGCGCTGCCCGGAACGCTCACCGACCTGCACTCCAGCCTATCCGCGGTGAGCGGCGTGCTCGGCGACGTTGACACGGCCGTTCGGAGTCTCTATCCCGTCGCCGATCAGCTGCCGACCGACCTGACGGCGGTCCGGCGGTTGAGCGCCAGCGCCTCACCCGCGGTCGCGGCGCTGCAGAAGCCGGTGCAGAAGCTCACGCCGCTGATCCGCTACCTGGTGCCGCTGTCGGCCAACCTGTCGCTGACCGTGAGCCGGCTCCTGCCCCAGATTCCTGTACTCAACAAGGCGACGAACGACCTGGCCCAATGCCGTCAGGGCGTGCAGGGCTTCTTCGAGTGGAACCCGTCGCTGGCCAAGTACGGCGACGAGCGCGGGCAGTCGCCGCGCGGCAACGTGGCCGCCGGCGCGCAGTCGAGCGGCGTGCTGACCGATCCGTTCGAGCAGGCGGAGACGAACTGCGACGGTGGCACCAGCATCGGCGGAGCGGTTGTGACCCCGGCGGACGACCACTGAGATGACCGAACAGAATCCCAAAGGATTCGTCGCACGGCTCGCGATCGTGCTGGTCGCCTCGGCGCTGATGCTCGGCACGCTGTTCGGCCTCGCCTACTTCGGCGGCGCCTTCCACTTCGGAGCTGCCGACTACCACGTCGACGCCGTGCTGCCGACGACCGCGTCCGTGATCCCCGGAGCGCGCGTGACGATGGCCGGCGCCCAGGTCGGCCAGGTCGGGTCGGTCAAGCAGCAGGGCAACGGCGCTGTCGTCCAGCTCAACATCACCGACCACTCCGTCACGCCGATCCCGGCCGACTCCCGCATCGTCCTGCGCGAGGTCACCGCGATCGGCGAGAACTACGTCCAGCTCACGCCCGGCACCTCCAAGCAGACACTCTCATCGGGGGCTGTGCTGCCGATGTCGCAGGCCGACCAGTACGTCGATGTCGACCAGCTGATGTCGGTGCTTCAGGGCTCGACCTCGCAGCGCGCCCGCCAGCTGATCCAGGGCCTCGGCGACGCCGTGGCGAATCGAGGCCAGGATCTGAACGGGACGCTGGCCGGCGTCACCAACACGATCCATCCGCTGGCCGACGTCGTCCAGATCCTGAACGGCGATCGCAGCTACGTCGACCAGCTCGTCTCCGAGCTCGGCGACGTCGCCGCGGCCGCCGGCGAGCGCGGCCAGAGCATCATCCAACTGGCCAACAGCGGCCTGACCACGTTCCGGGCGCTGGCGTCGGAGAACAGGAACCTCAGCGCCACGATCGACCAGCTCCCGGCGACGCTTAGCCAGGTCCGGAGCACCGCCAACACCCTCGGCGACGTGACCAACACGGCTGCGCCGGTACTCGCCAACCTGGCCACCACGCTGCACGACCTGCGGCCCGCCATCACCTCGCTGAAGCCCGCCGCCGACGAGGGCCACACGGTGCTGAACGATCTCGCCACGACTGCGCCGAAGCTCCAGACGACATTGAAGGACGTCCGCCAGCTGTCGGCACCGGCGGCGGCCGCGCTACCGCAGGTCACCGACGTCCTCTGCCAGGTCAACCCGATGCTCCGCTACATCACCCCGAACCCATCGGATCCGAGCACGTCCTACGTCCAGGACATCAACTCGTTCATCAGCTGGTTCGGCTCGGCGGTGAACGGCTACGACAACATCAGTCACCTCGTCCGGCTCGTCCCGATCCTCGGCGACAACAGCCTCGTCGGCCTGCCGCCGGCGGTCAGCACCGCGATGTACGACCTGCTCCACGCCGGCATCCTGGCCAACACCACCGCGTTGACCTGGAACCCCTATCCGAAGCCGGGTCAGATCGGCACCGAGCACGCCGACGCGGCCAACGGCGGCGTCATCGGGCCGTCGTTCCTCCCGAAGACCGGCTACCAGTACCCGCACCTCACCGCCGACTGCGGCGGCAACGGCTGATCGGCTCTGCTACGCGGGCGGCTCGGCCGGTCGTGTACGTGTACGCGTGCGCAGCCACGCCGTGACGTCGTCGATCGCGCGATCGCGGTCCGGGTCATTGAAGATGTCGTGGGTCACGCCCGCGTAGGTGCGCAGAGTCTTGTCCGCCGACGCAGCGCGCTCGATCGTCATCCGGCTACCGGCCGGGTTGGCGGTGACGTCGGCGTCGCCGTGCAGCACGAGCAGCGGCAGCGTCAGCGCCGTGATCCGATCGGGGTACTCGGCCATTGCCGTGACGAACTGGCCGATCAGCCCGGCGTCGAAGCGCCTGTGGAAGACGAGCGGGTCCGCTTCGTACTCGCGTACGACCGCCGGGTCGCGCATCATCGATGGCGGGTCCATCCGAAACACCGGCAGCCGCGGGGTCAGGGCGGCGAGTGTGCGGGCGAGCCGGAACTGCAGCGGCGAGACCCCGTCGCCGACGCCGAGCGCCGGGCCGGCCAGGATCACACCGGCCAGTTCGTCCTGATGATCGAGCGCGTGCATCGCGCCGACCAGGCCGCCGAGGCTGTAGCCGAGCACGAACAGCGGGGGGCCGAGCGCCAGCGCGTCGACGACGATCGCGACGTCGTCGGTGTAGTCCGAGAAGCGGGTCACCGACCCGCGCCGCCCGCCCGAGCGCCCGTGTCCGCGCAGATCGGGCGCGTACACCGCGTAGCCCTCGCCGACCAGACGCGACACGAGGTGGGGATAGCGACCGCCGTGCTCGGCACCGCCGTGCAGGAGCAGCACGGTGGCCGCCGGCTCGCGCTCGGGCAACCACGCCTGCCAGCGCAGGCGCACGCCGTCGGCCGCGCTCAGCTCACCGTCGCGGTGCGTCTTCTCGGCTCTCGACACGTGACGCTCCGGACGTCGACGGGGACGCCGTATCGCGGTGCGAGTGTGACTCCTCGCAGGACGACAGGGTCCGGCCGGTCGCGGACCGGACGCAACTGGGCGATCGGGATCGCCACGCGCAGGACCTCTGTGATCTCGGTCTGGGCGAGGGCAGCGCCGAGACAGCGGCGGATGCCGCCGCCGAACGGAATCCAGCTGTAGGACTCCGTCGATCCATCGACGAATCGCTCTGGTCGGAACGTCAACGGCTCCGGATAGAGGTCGGGTCGCAGCTGGACGAGCGCCCCTGCCGGATAGACCTTCACGCCGGCCGGCAGCTCCCAACCGAGGATCGTCCTCGGTTGTGTCAGTGTGCGTTCGGCCGCATCGATCACGGGGCGCAGCCGCATCGTCTCCTTGACGACGGCATCGAGGTAGGAGTCATCCTCGCCGGTGGCGAGCTCCTCCCGGAGACGCTGCAGGGCGGCGGGTGTTCGCAGCAGCAACTCGAACGCGAACGCGAGCTGGGTCGCCGTCGTCTCGTATCCGGCCGCGAGCATCGTGAACAGCTCATCACGCAGTTCCGTGTCAGTCATGCGCCCGCCGTTCTCGTCCACGGCCCCGAGCAGCAGCGAGAGGACATCTTCGCGTTCGTCGAGATCCGGCTCGCCTCGCCGGCGAGCGATCTCCTCCCGCAGCAGCGCGTCCGCCGTGTCCATCCGCTCCGTAAACCGTCTGCCCGGGCTGAGTCGCCCGAGATCTCGTCGCGCCCACGGCGTCAGCATGTACAGCGGGCTCTGGTCGATCACGGCCACCAACGCCGCGCGCAGCCGCTCGAGCCGGCCCCGGTCGGTCACGCCGAACACAACGCGGCCGATCACCTCGAATGTCACGGTCCGCATCCGCTCCCGCAACACCAGCCGATCTCCGGGCCGCCACGTCGCGAGCTCGCGCTCGGCGACCTCACGGATCACGCTGCGAAAACCCGCGACTCGTGACCCGTGAAACGGCGCCAGGAGCAACTTACGCTGGCGCATATGGGGCTGTCCGTCGAGCACGAGCAGGGAGTTCGATCCGAGCACCGGCGCCATGAACGAGTTCGCCTCGCCGGCGAGCAGATCAGATTGATCGCCCGTGAACAGCTCCCGAATCGCACCTGGGTCCGACACATACACGCCGGTGCCGAACACGGGGAACCGCACGGTGAAGACATCGCCGTAGCGGGCGCGCCACGCCTGCAGCGTCTCCAGCGGTCGCATCGCTAACCGCGCGATATTGAAAGCTGCTGGAGTGCGCGGACCGGGAGGGAGCGCCACAGCACGGAGGTTACGCCGCCGGTCTGCGGCGCGTTATTCTGGGCCCGTGTCGACGTTCAAGCGGCAGGCTGACAAGAACACAGTGGACCGGATCGCGCAGGCGTTCGCGCAGTCGAGGCTCGGTGGGTTCTTGTTCGTGACCGTATTCCCTGCGCTCGACAGGCGGTTGATGCCGCTGACCGGTGGGCGGCTCCGCATGACCGGCTCGGTCAGTTCGCTGATCCTCCACGTGCGCGGGGCAAAGAGCGGCATGCCGCGCGCCATCCCGCTCGTGTACACGCCGCGGGACGAGGATCTGATCCTCATCGCCTCCAAAGCCGGGGCGCCGCACCACCCCGCCTGGTATTACAACCTCAAAGCCAATCCGGACGTCGAGGTGGAGATCGGAAAACGTCGACTCGCGATGCACGCCCGCGAGTTGACAGGCTCCGAGCGCGAGGCGTGCTGGGCACTCGCCAACGAGCAGTACAACGGCTACGACACCTATCAGCAGCGTGCTGGCGAGCGCGTCATCCCCGTGGTATTGCTCGAGCCTCGTCGCTGATCAGGCGCCGGACTGGCCGATCGCCGGACCGGGCGAGGGACGCGTGTCAGGCGTTCACCCGGTGTTTCTCGAGAACGACCTCATATCGATCGATGACCGGCGGTCGATTGCGGTCCACTCCGGCCTTCGATATCGCCGCCGCTCTCGCCTCTTTAGCGAGCGCGTCGCTGGCGTGGAGGGCATCGTTCGACTCCCAGTAGGTCACCGCGATCGCGCGGCCGCCCGCGTAATCGACTCCGCACCACACGCCGCAAAAGCCCGGCTGTTGCTCGAGCTTCGGAAGCTGCTGCTCGGTGAAGTCGGCGAGTGTCGCCTTGATGCGCTCCGGTGCGAGGCCCGGAAACGTAGTCACCCTGGCATGCATGATGGGTACCTCCCTCTGAGTTCAGCTCAGCCTACTCCGCTGACCTAGGCCCATCAACGCGATCCGTGGCGTGCGCGAGTGAGTTCAGCCGAGCGCCGGCAGGGGATGCAAGTCGGGGGCCACCCAGGCCGCTCGAGCGGGTGCGGCGAAGACCGTCTCGCGCGAGCGCCTCGTCGATCGGATATCGGTGCAGATAGCTCCACGCGAGCTCGAGGTGCTCGCGATGGCCGAAGTCGCCGCGGGTCCGGATGATTCCGTTGAGGATCCGCAAGTCAGATTGGCGCATCGGCCGACGGTAGCTGCGGGCGCCGTGCGCGCAACCCGCTCCGAACTGAGTATTAGGTCGGCTCGCCCCACTGTCCATCACCGTGATCGCGCGCGGCTTGATCAGCGATGGGCTGCGAGCCATCGGGCGCGAAACCGGCCTGCTTCAGCATGCGCCGCAAATCCACCAGGATTTGGATGTCGACATCCTTACCGTGCGCGGCGGGAAGCACCTCGGTCTCAGGACCGACGGTGACCTTGAGCTTGCCGTTGTGCTCCTGCGTGACGCTCCCAATCGTCTCGAGGAGCGACAGGACCTCGCGCCACTCGATGTTGCGGTTCGGGGGGTGGCTGAAGATCCTCTCGACCGTGTCGCGATGATGGCTGCTGAGGTGCGCTTCCATCGGGATCCCTTCGTTGGGTGCTGAGCGATGCCCACGATTCGTGGGACGTCATGATCCTACGGCGAGGCGACGGCGTCTGCCCCCGCTGAGCGGTGCCCGTTCGACTCGGCGCGGCGGGTTGACATCGGTGGCCGTGGGTGAGTGAATCCGGCGGGATGCGGGCCACCGGATGAGTTTGGCTCCGAGCACAGAAGTCCTGCGCGGCCTCTGGCGCTTCACGGCGGCGCACCCTGAGTGGACCGAAGAGGAGGGCGGGGACGACGGCTGGGACGAGGTCGTCGCGTGGTGGGCGGTGTCCACGACCAGAGGGATGCTGCTGATCGACCCGCTGATCTCCGACTGGGGGGAGCTTGACCGGATGGTCGGTGCACATGGCGGGTGCGCCGGCGTTCTCCGCACGGTTCACTGGCACCAGCGCAGCGTTGGCGAGGCGAGCGACCGCTACGCCGCACCGATCTGGGCGATGCCCTCGCCCACCCCGGAGAACCGTCAGCCGCTGGATCATGCGCTGTCCGATGGCGAGCAGCTCTGGGATGGAATTCAGGTGTTCTCCGTTGAGCGGGACGATGAGATCGCGCTGTGGCTTCCCTCGCAGGCGGCGTTGTTGTTTGGTGATGCCATGCTCAGGCGTGACACCGGTGAGCTGCGTGTGTGCCCGGATTCGTGGCTGCAGCCTCAGGGTGGCCCCGCCCGCCTGCGTTCCCTGCTCGGAGCGTTGACCCGATTCCCGGTTGAGCACGTCCTCGTCTCGCACGGCCCGCTGGTGCTTGACGGCGGTCTTGATTCGCTCCAAGCCGCAGTCACTCCACGCTCCTGACAAAAAGGGTTGCGCTGCGGTGTCGGAGGAGTACGGTGGGTTTAAGGCCGTCGCGGTTCGCCCGGCCGTGTTGGCCGCCCCCGTCTGCCGGGCGAGAAGGCAGGTGCTATCTCCTCGCGGGATAGCACGGTTTTCCGTGTCCGTCACCGCGTCCGTGTGTCGTGCCGAGGTGGTGTGGAGATGCGGTCGAAGGACGCAGCTGTTGCCAGGACGGCGTCCGAAGAACGACCGAGGAGAGGCTTATGGCCCGTGACCGTCTGTCTGCGCTGGACGCATCGTTTCTCGCCGCGGAGAGCCCGACCGCGCACATGCACGTGGGGTGGGCTGCGGCGTTCGACCCGCCGGCCGACCGCGTACCGCCGAGCTTTGAGGCGTTGCGCGAGCACGTCGCCCAGCGACTGAAGCGCTCTGATCGGTACCGCCAGCGGCTGGCAATGGTGCCGTTCGGAATCCACGATCCGCTCTGGGTCGATGATCAGGAGTTCGATCTGGACCGGCACGTCGTCCATGCCGACTCTCCCGCGTTGGGCGAGGTCGTTGACCGGGCGATGTCGGTGCCGCTTGACCGCTCGCGCGCGCTCTGGGAGCTGTGGATCGCGCCGCGGCTGGACGACGGGCGTATCGGCGTGGTCGGCAAGGCGCACCACTGCATGGTCGATGGCCTGGCGGCCGTCGAGTTGGCCGCGCTGCTGCTCGACCCCGACGAGCGCCCGGAGCCGATCGAGCCCGAGCCGTGGCAGCCGCGGTCGTCGCCAGGCCGGCTGTCGTTGCTCGCCGGAGCGGTGGCGGACCGTGCGCAGGAGCAGCTTGATCTGGTGCGCCTGCAGGCGCGCCTCGCGTCCTCGCCGGGCCGGCTGGTGGGGCTTGCCGGCGACGCCCGGCGTGCCACCGCCGCGCTGGCACACGCGTTCGCGGATCGCGCGCCCGGCAGTCCGCTCAACGAGCCGATCTCGCCGTACCGGCACCTGGCGATGGTGTCCCGACCGCTGGAGGAGCTGAAGCAGATCAAGCAGCTCTGTGGGACGACGATCAACGATGTTGTGCTGGCAGTGTGCGCGGGAGCCGCGCGACGGTTTCTCGAGCACCGGGGGCAGGCGCCGGTCGCGCTGAAGGCGATGGTTCCGGTCAGCGTGCGTGACGCCGAGGACGGGTCGACGCTGGGCAACCGGATCGCGTTCATGTTCATGCGGCTGCCGTGCGATGAGACCGATCCGGTCCGGCGGCTGGCGGAGATCAACCGGATGACCCGTGAGCGCAAGCGGGCCGGCGAGCCGCGCGGCGCCGAGGCGCTGTTCGGCACGGTGTCGCACGCGCCGCACACGATGCAGCGTCTGCTCACCCGGCTGGTGGCGAGTCCGCGCACGTTCAACCTCGTGGTCTCGAACATTCCCGGTCCGGCGGCCGAGCTGTACATGCACGGCTGTCGGTTGGCTGAGGCCTACCCGGTCGTGCCGCTCGCCGACCGGCACGCACTCTCGATCGGGGTCACGACGGTCAGTGGCCGGGCGTGCTTCGGGCTCTACGCCGACCATCGTTCGCTGCCCGATGCGGACCTGCTCGCACGCGAGCTCGACCGCGAGGTCGGGGAGCTGCTCGCGCGAATCGTCGAAGACCCCAGGCCGCCCCGCCAGTCTCGCTCGTCTCGACCGCTCGCACCGGCACCATGAGTGGCACAGGCGACGGTCCCGGCGATGTGCTGTTGACCGGCGCGACCGGTTTCCTCGGAATGGAGCTCCTTGCGCGCTACCTGGAGCGGACCGACCGGACGGTCCTGGCCCTCGTCAGGGCACCCGACCTGGACCGGGCGCGGGCCAGGATCGACACCGTGCTTGAGCTGCTGTTCGGACGAGCCGACATCCACCCGAGTCGCGTGGTCGCGATCCCGGCCGACATCGAGCAAGACGGGCTGGGGCTGACTGACAGCCTGCGCGAGCTCGTCGCGGCCCGTACCAGCGAGATCGTGCACTGTGCGGCGACCGTCTCGTTCGTCAGTGAACTGAAGGACGCCAGACGGATCAACGTGGACGGCACGAGCAATCTGCTCCGCCTCGCCACCGAATGCGCGAACCGGGGGACCCTCCGCCGCTTCGTCCACGTCTCGACTGCCTACGTCGCGGGAACACACGACGGCGAGTTCGGCGAGCACGACCTCGATGTGGGGCAGCGGTTCCGCAACCCGTACGAGCGCACCAAGTACGAAGCCGAGCAGCGTGTCCGCGAGCACGCCGCAGAGCTGCCGGCCGTCACGATCGTTCGTCCGAGCATCATTGTCGGCGAGTCGACGACTGGCTGGACGCCGTCCTTCAACGTTCTCTACGTCCCGCTGCGGGCGTTCGCGCTGCGCCGGCTGCGTCTGCTGCCGGCCGATCCTTCGGCGCCGGTCGACGTCGTCCCCGTGGACCACGTCGCCGATGCGATCATGCACCTGACGGAGACGAGTGATCGCGGCCTGAGCACGTACCACCTGGTGGCCGCCGAACGGGCGGCGACCGTCGAGCAGCTCGTCGAGCTGTCCGCTCGGCAATTGGGCCTCCGCCCGCCGCCGCTCGTCTCACCCAGGCTGTATCGCGCCGCCCGCCCGGCGCTCGTTGCGTGCGCGGGCGGGAGGCGCCGCGCGGCGCTGGAGCGAGTCGCCCCGTTCCTGCCGTACTACACGATGCGCGTGCGGTACCGGCGCGACCGCGCCGGCCAGCGGCTCGACCCCGCCGGCCTCGAGCCACCACCCCTCCGGAGCTACTACCACCGACTGGTCCAGTACGCGGTCGCGACCAACTGGAACAGACGACCACAACCACGCCCACGCGCCGCTGCGCCCAGCGTCGCCTCCACGCGCCCCTGAGCGGCCGGATGGTGGTGGTTGCGAGTACGGTTGACGGATCGAGGATTCAACACAGCAGCGCCGGCGAACGTCGACCGCGCTGGCGAAGGCGGTCGACAGCGGGCGCGGCGTGCGCGCAGCGCTGCGTCACCTCGATGGTCACGCATCAGAGCCTGAAGCCGTGAAGGTTGCCGAGGCGCTGGCTCGATTTCTTGTCGCACGGTGCGACTCTCACCACGACGGCTGGCGAGTCGTCCGTCAGGTCGTCGTGGACTCACCGGCCGATGCGCCGTGGGAGAAATGTGCCCGCCGGGCGGTCCCGGTCGTCGCCAACGACTTGCTCAGCCTTCCCGGCGCGGGCGGTCGAACTCAGCTCGTGCGAGCGCAACACATCGCCGCGCAGCGCCGCGCGGAGCAGATCGCCCCGCATGTCGATCAAGGCGCCGTGCTCGCGGATCTGGGACTCGAGCCCTCGTTGCTCAGCACAGAGCGATGGCAGTCGGCGCTGAGCAGCGCGGTCAATGCACGCTCGCGCCAGCAGGTCGCATCGCTATTCCTGCTGGAGCGAGATCGCTAGGTCGGGCTTGACGATGGACGCGACGTACCGTGGCCAGAGCATGGCTCCGTGGGTGCGGAAGGTGACGACTTCGCCATCGTTGACGTCGAACGAACGGTCGTGGCTTGAGTAGCGGCCCGACCGGATGCGAAGGGTGTGGTGTCCTGGCTGGAGCCCTATCTCGACCTGTTCTCTCCATTTGATCGAGCCGACGGCGCTGCCATCGACCTGGATCTCGAATTGGCCGCGTCGTAACTCGAAACCAGCCCCTTCGCGAGTCACCATGAGCGTCGCCGACATTGTCGGGTCCCTTTCGTTTGTGAGCGACGAGCTTCGCTCGCGAATCACGCGGGCACGCCGGCCGTCGCGTGCTGCTTGATCCGCGCGCAGACCTCGATCGATCGCGCGATCGCGCCCTGGGCGTCCTCGGGCTCCAGGCAGATCGGCAGCACGTCGCAGATGCTGACGTACGTGCAGCCGGCGTCGATGTAGCCCTGCACGTCGGCGGCGACCTCTTCGGGCGTGCCGTGCGAGAAGGAGGCGTCGACCAGGGCGCGGGGGGTGCGCGCCAGCACATCGGCCGCCTCCGCTTCGGTGACGTCGATCGGGCGCAGCTTCACTGAGTAGTGCCAGTCGTCGGGGAACACCGAGGTGATCCCCAGCTCGGCCCAGCGGGAGTTATCGAGCCGGCCGAAGTTGGCCGCCATCCACTTCATCAGCGCGCCGTCGAAGGCGCGGTCCAGTACGTCGCGGTCCTCGTGGATGGCGTTCATGAACCACAGTCCGAACCCGAACGCCTCCGGATCACGGCCCTTGCGCTCCAGGTCCTCCTTCAGTGACGCCACGGCGGCGGCAAAGGCCTCTGGGGTGTCGAACACGCACGGGGAGATGGCGGCGAACCCGTCGGCGTAGGAGGTGGCGAGATCGAGGAGCTTCGGGCCGCCGCCGAGCGCCCACACCTGCGGCCGCTTCACCCGAGCCCGGCCGAGCCAGGCGCGGCGCATGGTCCAGTGGTTGCCCTCGTAGTCGACCGGCTCGCGCGACTCCCAGAAGGCGTGGAACAGCTTCAGCTGATCTTCCAGCCGAGCCAGGCCCTCCGAGCGCTTCCAGCCGAACGGCCGGGTTTGCTTGAACTCACCGGCTCCGATCTGGAAGATCGCGTCGCCGCCGGCCATCGCCGCCAGCGTCCACATCGTCTGGTTCAGCTCGGCGGGGCCGCGCCGGATCGCGTCGGTGGAGACGGCCAGCCCCGCCTCGGGGGCCGCCGCCAGCGCGTAGGCGCCCATCGCGAAGGCGTCGGCGTAGGAGTCGAGGTCGGGAAACACGGCGGCCATCGGCGCGTGCTCGGGCGTCCACAGATGCGGCGGCCAGAAGTTGGTCATCTGGTCCCACATGAACAGGTTGTCGACGACGCCGCTCCCGTGGACGGCGCGGGCCAGCTCGGCAAATCCCGCGGGCGGGATGTGGAGCGTGGTGTTCAACGGGATGGCGGTGGTGGGTGCGGGGCTCATTTACGCGTAAAATACACATCGTGAAAACGCGTGTCGAACAGTTGACGCGGGACTCTGTGATCGATGCGGCCGCGGAGCTGGTGGCCGAGTCGGGGTACGACACGCTCAGCATGCGCACGCTCGGCGAGCGCTGCGGGGTGTCAGCGATGACGCTGTACCGCTACGTCGAGACGAAGGAGGATCTGCTCGGCGCGCTCGCCGATCGGCTGCTCGGCGAGCTCACACCGGCGCCGATCGCAAACGCCACCTGGCAGGAGGAGATCGCCCATGTGTTCCGCGGCCTGCACCGGATGCTGAAGGAGCACCCCGAGCTGGCCGAGATCGCCAACCGCCAGCACCTGAACGGCCGCCACTCCTACGAGGGGGCCGAGAGCGTCCTAGCCGCGCTGCGCCGCGCGGGGATCACCGGCGAACCGGCCGCGAGCGCGTTCGCCGCGCTCACCTCCTACACGATCGGCTTCACCCAGCGTCAGACGGGCGCTCACAGCGAGGACACGCTCGCCGCCCGCCTGGCCGTCGTCGGCGAGCTCCCTGCCGAACGGTTCCGCAACGTTGTCGAGCTGGGCGGGACGTTTCTCGTGCGCCACTCCGACCCCCAGTTCGAGGACGGCCTCGCGCTGCTGATCGAGGGGCTGGAGGGGCGCGCGGCGAGAGCCGGCGCGTAGCGAGCGACCGTGGCCCCGCGCGTCGAGAACGTCTTCATCCTGCCGTTGGAGCGATGCGTCGGCGACGCCGCCGAGCTGACCGGTGGCAAGGCGTCCGGGCTGGGGCGGCTGCTCGGCGCCGGGCTGCAGGCGCCGCCTGGCTTCGCCGTCACCACGCGCGCCTATCGGCAGGCGCTGGCCGACGCGCTGGCGCGGGTCGACGAGCTACTGGGCCTGGCCGGCACGCCCGACGGCGACGCTCGGGCATCGACCGAGATCCGCGCGCTGATCGAGGGGATGCCGATGCCGGCCGAGTTGGCCGCCGCGATCGCCGCCGCCTACGCCGGCCTCGGCGACGACGTGGCGGTGGCCGTTCGATCGAGCGCCACCGCCGAGGACACGGGCGAGGCATCGTTCGCCGGGCAGCAGGACACCTACCTGTGGATCAGTGGCCGCGACGCCGTGATCCGCCACGTGCAGCGCTGCTGGGCCAGCCTGTTCACACCGCACGCGATCGCCTACCGGGCGAAGATCGGATACGCCGTCGCGGACCTGGCCATGGCCGTGGTGGTGCAGCGGATGGTCGACGCGCGCGCCGCCGGCGTGGCGCTGACGCTTGACCCGGTGACAGGCGATCGCTCCAGCATCTACCTGGAGGTGGCGCTCGGCCTCGGCGAGGGGGTCGTGCGCGGCGATGTCCCCACCGACCGTGTGTGGATCGACAAGCGGTCGCTGTCGATCGCTCGCCAGGAGGTCGCCGACAAGAACCGCGCCCACCGCTTCGACGTCGGCGCCGGGCAGGTCCGCCTCGTCGAGGAGTTCGGCGCGGCCGTCTCGCTGCCGGCGCTGAGCGAGGCGCAGGCGCGCGCCGTCGGAGCGCTGGTGAACGACGTCGAGGCAACGTTCGAGCGCCCGATGGACATCGAGTGGGCGATCGACCAGGGCGGCGAGGTGTTCCTGCTCCAAGCCCGGCCGGAGACGGTGTGGAGCCGGCGGGGCGCGACGACCGCCTCAGACGACTGGGATCCGCTTCACCACACCAGCCCGCCCGGGATCCACTGGACGACGACGAACCTCGGTGAGACCGCCCCCGGCGTGCTCTCACCGCTGTCCTGGACCCTGTGGGGCACGGCCGGCGAGAGCGCGATTCGGGTCGCCGCCCACAACCTCGGCGTGCTCGACGACGAGGAGGTGAAGCTGCCCACGCGCGTGGATGAACGCTACGTGAAGGCCTTCTACGGCCGCGCCGCGATGCAGGTTGAGTACCTTGCCACGCTCGGCAACCGGATGCCCGGGACGACGGGACAGGAGGCCGTCCGCAGCATCCTCGGCGACGTCCCCGAGGACATCGACTACACACCGACGCGGGAGCGCTGGCCGGTGATCGCGCGCAAGCTGTCGGTGCTGAGCGTGCGGATTCCCGGGATGCTCCGCGCCGAGGCCGAGCGCACCGAGGCGTGGTGGCGCCGAAGCGTCGACGGGGTCGAGCGCCTCGATCGCGCCGGGGCGGCTCGGCTGTTCGACGAGGCGAGCGAGAACTTCGCGCTGACCCTGGCGCTGCAGACGACCGGGCTGCTCGCCGCCGTGCAGCCGCTGTACGTTGCGCTGGAGCAGCTGTGCGCCAGGACCGGGGTCGGCGACGCCACCGCGCTCAGCTCGGGGTACAGCGGCTTCAAGGAGGTGGCGGTCGTCGGCGAGCTGTGGCAGGCCGCCCGCGGCCAGACCACGATCCAGGCGATCGTTCGCGAGCACGGCTTCCATGGACCGCTGGAAGGCGAGCTGGCCAGCACCGTGTGGCGCGAGGCACCCGAGATTCTGGAGGGCCTGCTCAGCGAGTACCGCAACCGCCCCGACCCGCGCGGGCGCGACGCCGAGCTGCGCGCCCAGCGCGAGCGGCTGGAGGCGCAGCTCGTCGCGGCGATGCCGCGGGTGGCACGTCCCGCCGTACGCTACGTACTGTGGCTGTGCGGTAAGCGGATCCCGCTTCGCGGCGTGGCCAAGCGCTCGTTTCTGCAGTCGATCGACGTGGCCCGGGCGGCCGCCCGCCGGTTCGGCGACTGCCTCGTCGCCGACGGCGTGCTCGGTGACCGCGAGGATGTCTTCTACCTGACGACCGACGAGCTGACCGGCACGGTGCCGGCGAACGCGCGCGAGCTGGTGTCGCTGCGGCGCGAGCGGCGCGAGCACTACCGCTCGTTCACGATCCCGGCGGCCTGGACCGGCGACTGCGCGCCGATCGACCCCTCCGTCGCCTTCGACGGCGACGAGAACGTCGTGACCGGAATCGGGGTCAGCGCCGGGATCGCCGAGGGCCTCGTGCGCGTCCTGGAGAGCTCGGCGTCCAGGGATCTGCGGCCGAACGAGATCCTCGTCGCGCCGACCACCGACCCGAGCTGGTCCTCGATCATGTTCATCTCCGCGGCGCTTGTCGTCGACATCGGCGGCGCGCTCAGCCACGCCTCGATGGTCGCCCGCGAGCTCGGGATCCCCGCGGTCGTGAACACCGGCAGCGGCACCGCCCGGCTGCGTACCGGGGACCGGGTCCGGGTCGACGGCGGTCGCGGGATCGTCACGGTCCTGGAACGTCGACCGTGAGCGGGGTTGCAAGATTTAGATTTACGCGTATATTTACGCGTAAATGACGACCGTGGTCGAGGATCTCAGCGCGTACGTGATCGCCGGTGCCGTTGCCGCCGAGCAGCGGGACTCCACGCACGAATCCGATCTCCGCACGCCCGCACAGGGGATCGAGGACGTGGTCGAGGCCGAGCGGCTCGGGTTCCGCAGCGTGTGGATGTCCGAGCGTTGGGACATCAAGGAGGCCAGCGTGATCCTGTCTGGCGCCGCGGCCCGCACGGCGCGGATCGAGCTCGCCACCGGGATGATCTGCCCGCCGACGCGTCACCCGTGGCAGACGGCCGCCTTCGCGGCGACGATGCAGTGCTGCTACGGGCCCCGGTTCACGCTCGGGCTCGGGCGCGGCGACAACGCGATCTTCCGCGACATGGGGCTGCGGATGGCCGGCTACCGGCAGCTGACGGACTATGTGGAGATCCTCCGCGCGCTGTGGCGCGGCGACACCGTCAGCTACGACGGACCGGCCGGCGTCTTTCCGGCCCTCGCCTTCTCCGAAACCTATCCCGGCCCGCCGCCGCCGGTGTGGTTCGGCACCTTCGCCCGGCCGAAGGGCGCCGCGGCCGTGGCGCAGTGCTTCGACGGCGTGATGCTGCCGCCGGTGATCAACCCGCGGGCGACCGCGCGGGCGGTCGCCCGGATCCGGGAGGCCTGCGAACGGATCGGCCGCGACCCGAGCGAGGTGCGGATCGCCCAGGCGGTGATCACGGCTCCCGAGCTCGACGACACCGAGACCCGCTCGCTGGCCCACGGGCGCGCGCTCGGATACCTTCAGTACCCGGGATACGGCGAGACGCTGGTCGAGGAGAACGGATGGGAGATGGGACCGGTGAACGAGCTGCGCGCGCACAAGCAGCTGGCCGCCAGCGACAAGATCGCCGACCGCCGCTTTCATCGCCACGAGCTGCTGGAGCCGGCGCGGCTTGTCCCCGACGAGTGGATGCAGGAGACCTGCGCGCTCGGCAGCATCGAGCATTGCGTCGCCACGCTGCAGGCGTTCCGCGACGCCGGTGCCGACGAGATCGCCACCTACGGCTCAACCCCGGCGCAGAACGCGAACCTGATCGCCGCATGGCGGGTCCGCCCGGCCGTCGCTGCGGCGAGCGCGTGATCGACTACGGCGAAGGAAAGCTGGTGCGGACCGACGGGATCCGGTTACGCCGGAACGTGAACAGCGCCTGCTGCGGAAGCGTGTCCGGCTTCGCCAGCGTCAGCTCGAGCCGGTAGCCGACTTTGTAGGTCTTGCGCTCCAGCTTGGCCAGCGCGTCGGTGATCTCGGTCTTGCCGTCGGCGATCATCTGCCACACCAGCGTCGGGTGCTTGTGTCCGGGGCGGAGGTAGAGCGCGACCATCGTCACGTCCGGTCCGGCCGTATTCACCTGCGCGCTCAGCAACTTCGTCGTCGTTGGGCCCCACTTCCAGTCCAACAGCAGCGGGTCGTGGAACTGCGGGAGCGTGCCGGTCGGCGCTGGGTACGGAACGCTCGCCGCGCCAGCGCTCGGTGCTATCGCGGCGCCGGCCAGGAGCACGCCAAGCGCCAGGAGCAGGTGTCGTCGACGTCTGAGCATGAGCGGGCATGGTGGCACAGGAAGCTGAGGTCCGGCTGAGCGGCCGGACGCTGCAGCGGTATCGTGGCGAGCCATGACCGAGCCGTCTGACACCGACGCCGGAACGGCCGCCTGGCACCGCCGGCTGCATCACACCGGACACGGCGAGCTGAGCGAGGACACCGGGCAGACGCCGGGGATGCGGCGCTACGAGGCGATCTCGGGAGCGCGCAACGGCTCGCGCAAGATCTGGA
>DASZLC010000190.1:0-7813 GCA_035552615.1 Solirubrobacteraceae bacterium | reverse complement strand
GTTGGCAAGCCCCACCGGCGGGGCGGCGTCACCGACCTCCGCGAACACGACGAGCGCCGCGCGCGGAGAGGTGCAGGCGCCGATCCGCAGCATCACCGGCAGGTTCGGGCGGTGGCGCAGACGCCCGGGCGCCATGTGGACCTTGCTCGACGAGAAGCAGTCGGCGATGGCGACGACGAAGTTCACGGCATCGCGGTCGTGCCGGTCACCACGGAGGACAAAGTCGGTCACCGGGCGGCCGCGGGCGTCGTGCTCGTAGACGCTGAACAGATCCTCGGCGCGCTCGGACACGGCGGCGATGCGCAGCGAGGAGTCGACGATGATGAACGGCTCGCCGTCCGGCGCGGCGGCGGGCTCCGCCTCCAGGATCGCGCCCACCGAGCAGCGCTCGCACAGGCGAGGTGAGCCCCCGCGGGTCACTCGCCGGGTCGGCGCCCGGCCGCAGTGGGCGCAGAACGCCCGCGACAAGTCGTGCCCGTTCCCACCGCCGACGATCACCCTGAAGCGCGCTAACTCTGCGCGAGTCCGACGACTGCCCATCGTGCTCTCCGTCCCGTCCCGTCGGGTCGCACGGCGGCCCGTCCGGCGATCATAGACGTTGCAATCCAACGATACGGGCGCCGACGACGCCGCGGACCCTAAGGATCGGTGAACTCGCCGGCCTGCCGGGTCATCCCGGCGGTGACGGCGGCGAGTTGGTTGGGCGAGCCCATCAGCCCCCCCTGGAGTTCCGCCTCCAGCGCCAGCGTCTGCTGCGGCGGTCCCGTCCAGCCTTCGTCGTACAGGCGCTTGGCGGCGCGGATCGCGTCGGGCGACTTGCCGGCGATCTCGTGCGCCAGCGCGTGAGCGGCGGCCAGCGGGTCATCGGCCAGCCGCGTCACGAGCCCGAGCGCGTCGGCCTCGCGGCCCTCGATCACGCGGGCGGTATAGGTCAGCTCCTTGGCCACGTCGATCCCGACGAGCCGCGTCAGCGTGCGGGTGATCGACATGTCGGGAACGAGCCCCCACTTCGATTCCATCACCGACAGGCGGGCCTCGGGATGGGCGATCCGGATGTCGGCGCCGAGCGCGATCTGCAACCCGCCCCCGAGGCAGTTGCCGTGGACCGAGGCGATTACCGGAACCGGGACCTCGATCCAGCCGTAGGCGGCGCGCTGGAAGAAGTTCGGGACGGGACCGGACAGAGGGTCGATCGGACCCGTGCCGTCGGCCTGGGCGGCCAGCAGCCCGGCGACGTCGATGCCCGAACAGAAGCTCTTGCCCTCGCCGTGGAGCACGACTGCGCGGACACCCGGCTCGGCGGCGACACGCTCGGAGGCGTTCACGAGCGCCTCGAACATCGCAATATCGAGCGCGTTGTGCTTCTCCGGACGCGTCATCGTCACCACCGCGACGTGGTCGGCGATCTCAATCCGAACGCGCTGGTCGCTCATCCCTGCCACCAATCCTATTCGGCCAGCGGCACGAGCGGATCCCCGACGCACACGCGGCCCGGATCCACGACCTCGCCGTGGATCCCGAAGGGGAGTGGCTCGGTGGCGTCGAGCTCGCGGCGATAGCTGCCGAGCAGGTCGAGCGTGGGAAGCGTTGTCACGCCGGTCTCCGGATCGCGCCCGGTGACCAGGCAGCGGCCGACGTGGCCGTGCCAGCGCACGATCGCGCCGCCGACGCGGACGAGGCTGCCGACCCACTCGTCCTCGCCGTGCGCCGTCAGGCCGTCGGCCTCGATCAGCATCCGGAAGCGGCGTCCGTCGACGGTCTGGTGCGCGCCGATCTCGGCCAGCCGCGCCAGCGACGCCCGCGAGATCAGCGATGCCCCGCCCTGCCTCCCGCGGTCGACGGCGCTGTCGGTCGCCACCAGGCGCAGCGGCACGCCGGTGAAGTCCGACAGCGCCGAGGACCACGGACCCACCACCAGCCGGTCATCGCGCTCACGGGAAAAGAACAGGGTGTGCACGGGAGCGCCGAGCTCGACGGACGCCCCCACCGGCGGGCGGTCGGGGAAGCGCAGCTCCAGCGAGCCGGTCTCCTCGGCGAAGTCGGCCAGCACCTGCTGCAGCTCGCCGATCTGCTTGCCGTTGCGCATCCGGTCGCGGTCGTCGATCACATAGAAGCGACGGTCGCCGCGCGCGCCGGTGACGTCGAGATCGAGCTGCCCGACCTCGCGCACGCGAGTGCCCTTCACCGGTGTGCATGACAGTCCGGAGACGACGAACCCGGAGCTCACGCCGCGGCCTGTTCGACCCAGTCGCGGTAGAGCTGCCAGTAGCGCCCGCGGGCGTCGAGCAGCTCCTCGTGCGTTCCCTGCTCGACCACCGCGCCGTGCTCCAGCACGACGATCCGCCCGGCGTGCCTGATCGTGGAGAGGCGGTGGGCGATGACGATCGCCGTTCGGCCGGCGACGAGCCGGCGCAGCCCCTGCTCGATCAGGCCCTCGGTGTGGACGTCGACGTTGGAGGTGGCCTCGTCCAGCACAAGGATCCGCGGGTCCGCCACGAGCGCGCGGGCGAAGGCCAGCAGCTGGCGCTGCCCGGCGGACAGCTGGACGCCGCGCTCGCCGATCTGGGTGTCGAATCCGTGCTCCAGGCGTTCGATGAAAGCAAGCGCGCCGACCGCGCGCGCGGCGTCGGCGATGTCGGCGTCGCCGGCGTCCGGACGCGCGAAGGCGATGTTCTCCCGCACGGTGCCGCTGAACAGGAATGCCTCCTGGGGGACGACCCCCATCTGAGAGCGCAGCGAGTGCGCCGTGACGGCGCGCAGATCGTGCCCGTCGACCAGCACCGCTCCCGAGGTCGGGTCGTAGAAGCGCGCCACGAGTTTGGCGAACGTCGACTTCCCCGCTCCGGTTTCGCCGACGAGCGCCACGGTCTGCCCGGCCGGCACGACGAGATCGATGTCCTGCAGGGCGAACGGCCCGTCGGATCCGCCGTACCTGAACGAGACGTGATCGAAGCTCAGCTCGCCTCGCAGCGGCGGGAGCGCGACGGCGTCCGGTGCGTCGACGAGCTCGGGCCGCTCGTCGAGCAGCTCGAAGATCTTGTCGAGCGCGGCCATGCCCGACTGGTAGGTCGTGTACAGCTGGGAGAGCTGCTGGATCGGGTCGAAGAAGTTGTTCAGCGCGGCGATGAAGCCGAACACGACGCCGGTCGACGTGTGGCCGTCGATCGCCTCGATCCCGCCGATCACGAGGATCTCGACGGTCACGAGCGCCGAGAGCAGCTCGACGGCCGGGAAGTACGCGGCGTTCAGGTTCACCGTCGTCATGTTGGCCACGCGGTTCTCGTCGTTCAGGGCGCGGAAGCGGCGGATGTGGCGCGGCTCCTGGCCGAACGCCCGCACCACCCGGATCCCGGACAGCGACTCCTGGAGATAGCCGGTGATCGACGCGATCTTCTCGCGCGTCAGGCGATAGGCGTCGGCCGACGCGAGCCGGAACAGGAACGCCCCCAGCGCCAGCAGCGGCAGGGCCAGGAACGTCAGCAGGGCGAGATGGAAGTCGAGCACAAGCAGGATCACGACGACGCCGACAAGGGTCAGACCGGACTGGATCAGCGTGGCCAGGCCGTCCTCGACGAGCTGGTCGAGCGCTTCGACGTCGTTGGTCAGCCGCGAGATCAGCACGCCCGCGCGATTACGCGAGTAGAAGCCGATCGACAGCGACTGCAGGTGGGCGAACAGCTGCATGCGGAGGTCCTGCAGCGCGCGCTGGCCGACCCAGCCGACGAGATAGGTCTGGGCATAGGTGGCCACGGCGTAGATCACCGCCGAGGCGAGAAAGCCGACGACGACGAGGTCCAGTGCGCCGGTGTCGTGGTGGGAGATTCCCTGGTCGATGGCCAGCTTGGCCAGCGGTGCGGGTGCGAGCGCCGTGCCGGCGGCGGCGACGAGCGAGAGCAGCATTGCGGCGACCCGCCACCTGTACGGCCGCAGGAGCAGCCACAGGCCCCGCAGCTTGCGCGCGCGTCCGCGGTTGGCCTGCAGACGCCGGCGCAGGTCAGATCGGGTCACGGTGGTCATCGACCGCTCCCGGACACGGTCAATCCCGTGACGGAACCGTCGTCCGGTTCCGCAATCTCCTGGTAGAGGGGAGAACGCTCCAGGAGCTCCTCGTGCGTGCCCTGGTCGGCCACCCGTCCGTCCTCCAGCACGACGACCCGGTCGGCCAGCGAGATCGTCGACAGCCGGTGGGCGATCACGAACGTCGTCCGTCCCGCCAGCGCGTCGCCCAGCGCCTGCTTGATCTCCTGCTCCGTGGAGGCGTCGACCGACGAGGTGGCGTCGTCGAGGATCAGAATCCGCGGGTCGGCCAGGATCGCCCGGGCGATCGCGATCCGCTGGCGCTGCCCGCCCGACAGCGTGAGGCCGCGTTCGCCGATCCGGGTCTCGTAGCCCTCGGGGAGCTGCTCGATGAAACCGTCGGCTCGCGCCGCCGTGGCCGCGCGCTCCACTTCCTCGCGGGTGGCGTCGCCGCGGCCGTAGGCGATGTTGTCGTGCACCGAGGCCGAGAACAGGAACGGGTCGTCGTTCACGACGGCGATCGCGTGGCGCAGGCTGGTCAGCTCCACCTGGCGCACGTCGGCGCCGTCGATCTCGACCGACCCGGCGTCAACGTCGTACAGGCGCGAGAGCAGCGACACGAGCGCGGTCTTGCCCGAGCCCATCGCCCCGACCAGCGCCACCGTCTCGCCCGCTGCGACCTCCAACGACACCGCGTTCAGCGCCGGATGGGGCGAGCCGGGGAACGTCAACGTGACGTCGTGCAACACGACGCGCCCGCCGCCGTCCGGGAGCGCGGGGGCGCCGACGGGCGCAGTGATCGTGGGCGCGCGGTCGAGGATCTGGAAGATCCGGGCGCCCGAGGCGGTGGCACGCTGAGCGGCCCCGAGCATGTACCCGAGCGTCCGCATCGGCGAGATCAGCATCAGCAGGTAGGCGTAGAAGGCGGTGAAGTCGCCGATCGTCAACGAGTGATCGATCACCTCGCGCCCGCCGACGAGCAGGATCGCGGCAAGGCCGAGGTTCGGCAGGAAGCTGATCAGCGGCTGGTACAGGGCCTGGATCTTGGTGGCCACCATCTGCTGGTCGAAGACCCGCTCCACCGAGTGACCGAAGCGGTCGAGCTGGCGATGCTCCTGGGCGAACGCCTTCACGACGCGCACGCCGGAGATGTTCTCCTCGGCCTCGGCCGTCAGCTCGGCGATCCGCTGCTGGGCCTCGCGCATCGCCGGCTGCGAGTGCCGGCCGTAGCGATTGGCGATGAGGACCACGAACGGCACGGGTGCCAGCGCCAGCGCGGCCAGTTCGGGGCGCAGCAGGAACATCGCGACCCCCGCCAGGATGATGGTCATCAGCGACTGGGCGATGAAGATCAGCCCGTAGCCGAGGAAGAAGCGCACTGCCTGGAGGTCGACGGTGGCACGCGACATCAGCTGGCCGGTCTGCTGGGTGTCGTAGAAACCGAGCTCCAGCCGCTGCAGTTGCTCGTAGAGCAGGTTGCGCAGGTCGAACTCGATGGCGAGCGACACGCGCCCGGCGACGAGCCGGCGAAACACGCTCAAGACCAGCCGTCCCAGGCCGGCCGCCGCGATCGCGATCACCCACATGGTCAGCTGATGACGGTGATGGCCGCGAACGGCGTCGATCGCCCGGCCGGTGAGATCAGGGATCAGCACGGTCGCTACCGTCGCCCCGGAGGCGAGCGCGAACGACCACACCACGCCCGAGCGATAGGGACGCAGAAAGCCCAGCAGACGCCTGAAAGTCGCCATAGCTTTACAAAATATAGTAAGGACGGCGAGGAAACCGCCGCCCGACGGTTCCCCGTTGCAGCTACAGCGGTGTTACGAATATGATCACGCGCAGTCCCGGCCGGGCTGCACGAAATCGAGGAGGAGCGTCGGCCAGATGGTTGTGCTGCTGAGAGCTGGCTATGCGCCCGTCCGCGGGTTCATTGAAACGATCGGGGCAATCGTCCTGCTGTTCAGGCGGACGATCACGGCTGCCATCACGCCGCCCTACAACTACGGCCCGGAGCTGGTCGATCAGTTCCTGTTCGCGCTGCGGCTGGGGTGGTTCCCGATGATCCTGGCCTCGCTCGCCTTCACCTACGGCCCCGCCGGGATCGAGGTCGGCAACTTCCTGAACCTGCTCGGGGCGATCGACCGGCTCGGCGGGCTGTTCGTGATCATCGTGATGCGCGAGTTCGCGCCGCTGGTGTGCGCGATCGTGATGGCCGGCGTCGCCGGCACGGCGATGACGGCCGATCTCGGTGCCCGCAAGATTCGCGAGGAGCTCGACGCCCTGATGGTCCTCGGGGTCGACCCGATCAAGAGCCTGGTCGTCCCGCGCTTCCTGTCGCTGATGCTGCTCACCCCGCTGTTCTCGATCTACGCGCTGCTGTTCGGGACGCTCGGCGGGATCCTCGTCACGCTCTCCGACGGCGCTCAGATCGGCCCGTTCTTCTCGACCTTCTTCTCGCAGGCGACGACCGCGGAGTTCGAAGCGATGCTGGTGAAGTCGACGCTGTTCGGCGCGATGATCGCGATCGTCTGCTGCTACAAGGGGCTGACGGCGTCCGGCGGGGCAGAGGGGGTCGGGCGCGCCGTGAACCAGGCGGTGGTGATCGCCTTCCTGGGGATCGGCTCGATCGACTACGTCTTCACCCAAACGCTGCTGGCCACCCACCCGGCGCTGAATACGCCGCGATGAACGTCTTCGCTCGCCCACTGGCCGCGCTGATCTCGTTCGGCGAGGCCTCGCGCTTCTGCGGCAAGATCGTCCTGAAGGTCTTCAACGGCCGCGTCCTGAGGTTCATCGGCGAGACGGTCCGGCAGGCCGGCATCCTCATCACCGGCTCGGCCGTGATCGTGCTCGGCCTCGTCTTCATCCTCGGGCTGCAGTGCGGGATCGAGGGCGCCTACGCGGCGAAGTCGGTCGGCGCGACCTCGGCCACCGGCGCGATCACCGCGCTGTGCGATCTGCGTGAGGTCATCCCGTACGCCTTCGGCTACATGATGGCGGCGAAGGTCGGCACCGGGTTTGTGGCCGAGATCGGCTCGATGCGGATCTCCGACGAGATCGACGCGCTCGAGGTGATGGGATTCGACGCCGTCCTGTACCTCGGCTCGACGCGCCTGCTCGGAACCTGGCTGGTGCTGCCGTTCCTGTACATGGGCGCCGTTGCGATCGGCTTCGTCGCCTCCTACATCGCGGCCGTCGTCCAGCTCGGCCAGGTGTCGCCCGGTGGCTACCTGCAGCTGTTCTGGCAGTTCCAGTCGCCGACGGACTTCCTGTTCTCGGGTATCAAGGCGATGGCGATGGCGACGTTCATCGTGCTCGCCTGCATCTATTACGGCTACAACGTCACCGGCGGTCCCGTCGGGGTGGGCAAGGCGACGGCGCAGTCGATGGTGGCCAACATCATCGGGATCCACCTGATCGGGTTGGTGGGGACGCAGCTGTTCTGGGGCGGCAACGCGCGGGCGCCGATCGGTGGCTAGGGAGCAGGCCACCAGACTCGTCTCGATCGTCGCCGCCGTCGTGGTGGTGGTCGTGGCGGTCGTGTTGCTCACCTCCGGCGGCTCGACGTACGTGGTCCACGCGGAGTTCAGCGACGCTGGTCAGCTGGTGAGCGGGGATCTGGTGACGATCGCCGGGCATGAGGTCGGGACGATCGGGTCGATCAGCGTGGCGAACAATGGTCTCGCCAGTGTGGAGATGGATATCTCTGATTCGAGTATTGAGCCGTTGCGGTCTGGGTCGGTGGCGACGATTGGGCAGTTGTCGTTGACGGGGGTCGCGAACCGGTTTGTGA
>DASZLC010000189.1:0-13889 GCA_035552615.1 Solirubrobacteraceae bacterium | reverse complement strand
CGCCGGCCCCGCGGCGCGAATACGACGCGATCGTGATCGGCGCCGGGCACAACGGGCTGGTCGCCGCCAACTACCTGATCGACGCCGGGCTCGACACCGTCGTGCTGGAACGCGGCGCGCAGATCGGGGGGATGACGCGCTCGGGCTACCCGATCGCCGAGGCCCCGGAGCACCTGATCAACCACTGCGCCGTCGATCCCGTGTTCTGGCCGCAGAGCCGCCCGGCCCGGGAGCTGGAGCTGCACCGCTTCGGCCTGGAGTTCGTCCAGGTCGACCCCGGGTTCGTCTACCTGCACCCCGACGGTTCCTCGATCGCCTTCTGGCGCGACCCGGCGAGGACGGCGCAGGACATCGCCCGCTTCTCGGCCGCCGACGCGCGCGCCTATCTGGAGCTGGCGGAGCTGTTCGAGGCGATCTGCGACGTGATCCTGCCGATGTTCTCCACCAATCCAACGCGCCCCGATGCCGCGGCCGTGCTGCAGGCGACCCGCGCCGCGCTGCGCCACCGCCGTAGCCTGACCGAGATCGGCGCGTTCCTCGTCGGCTCGGGCCGCGAGGCGATCGCCGAGCGCTTCGAGCACCCGGTCGTCCGCTGCGCGCTGAACGTCGCCAGCGCCTGCCTGTATCCGTCGTCGTTCCCCGGTTCGACGATCCAGATGCTGATTCTGGCCTTCGTGCACCGCTTCGGCTGCCCGCGCCCGGTCGGCGGCACGCAGACGATCCCCGACGCGCTCGCCGCTCGCTTCGCCGTCCGGGGCGGCACCGTCCTCACCGATGCACGCGTCGAGACGATCACCGTCACCGGCGGGCGCGCCCGCGGGGTGATGCTCAGCGACGGACGTGAGATCGGCGCCCGCCATGCCGTGCTGGCCTCGTGCGACCCGCACCAGACGCTGACCGAGCTGCTGCCGCCCGGGACGCTGGCGCCGCGCCTGCAGCGGCGGGCGCAGGCGATCCCGGCCAACGGGCTCGGCTGGGGCCAGCTGAAGGTCGACGTCGCCTGCTCCGGCCGGCTGTCGCTGGAGCGCTTTGACCGCGAGCGGGGCGACGGGGCGAACCTCCGCGCCGCCTCGCACCTGATCGGCACCGAGGACGGGCTGGAGCGGGCGTACCGCCGGGCCGCCGCCGGGCTGCTGCCGGCGCCCGGCGACCTCGGCTTCTACAACACGATCCCGACCGCCGCGGACCCGTCGCAGGCGCCGGACGGCCAGGACACGCTGTACCTGATCGCGGTCACCTCTCCGGCCGACCCCGATGGGGGCTGGGGCACGGAGACCCGCCGGCAGGCGGTCGACGACGTGCTGGCCCGCGCGCAGGCGTTGTACGGCGGCCTCGACGCGCTGGAGATCGGGCGCACCAGCTTCACGAACGCGGAGATGGCCGACGAGGTCGGGGCCATCTCCCAGGCCCACGTCGACTGGGTGCTGACCCGGATGGGGCCGCTGCGCCCGGCGCGCGGGCTCGGCGGGTTCTCGACGCCGGTCGGCGCCCTGTACCTGGGCGGGGCCGGCTCACACCCCGGCGCGTCGGTGACCGGCACGCCCGGGTACCTCGGCGCCCGCCAAGCGCTCAGGGACATCCGGCGCGGCGCCGGACGGGGAAGCCGGCATCGAGCCGTCGCGAACGTCTAGGACAACGAGAGAGAGGACGAGACCCATGGCCACCACCCAGACCGCCGGCGATCTGCGCGAGCGCCTGGCGCACTTCAGCACCTACGAGTGCACCCCCGCCGAGGCGTTCGCCCTGTTTCGCGAGGCGCGCGAGGCCGGCCACTCGGTGTTCTTCTCCGAGAAGCACGGCGGCTACTACACGTTCCTTGACTACGCCGACGTGAAGGCCGCGCACGGCGATTGGGAGACCTACCACTCGGGCCCGCAGGTGCTGCGTCCGTTCGCCGAGCGCCCGCGGTTCCCGCCGCTGGAGTACGACCCGCCGGAGCACACCGCCTGGCGCGAGCTGTTCGCTCAGGTGCTGAACCCGCAGGCGCCGAAGCTGCATGAGGACTCCGTGCGGGAGGATGTCGTGCAGGTCATCGAGCAGCTCCGCACGCAGGGCACGTTCGACCTGCAGGCCGACTTCGCCGAGCCAATCCCGCTGCTGACGCTGTCCGACGTGATCGGCTTCGATCGCGAGAAGCGCGCCGACGTGCGGCGGTTCACGGTCGAGATGCACGCCGCGGGCGGTGACCCGCAGAAGCTGCAGGAGGTGTTCATGGCGTTTGGGCAGTTCGGGGCGGCCGAGGTCTACGACCGGCTGGAGCACCCGCGCGAGGACTTCCTCACCGACCTCGCCCGCGCCCAGATCGACGGGCAGCCGATCCCGCCGATGGAGCTCGGAGCGGCGATGAACAGCTTCCTCAACGCCGGGCACGGCACGACCGTCTCCGGTCTCACCAGCCTGCTGTGGGAGGTGCTGCGCTCGCCCGAGATCAAGCAGCGACTGATCGATGACCCGTCCCAGATCCCGGCGGCCGTCGAGGAATCGATGCGTCTGCACACGCCCTTCTTCGGCCTCTACCGCACGACCACCAAGCCGCTGACGGTGGGCGGCGTCGAGATCCCCGAGGGCAGCGGCGTGCTGATGATGTGGGCGGCCGCCAATCGCGACCCGAAGGTGTTCCCCAACCCCGACGAGTTCGACCTCGACCGCGAGCTCGGCCGCAACCGGTTGATGACCTTCGGCTTCGGCCTGCACGCCTGCATGGGCCAGCCGCTGGCGCGGATGGAGATGAAGGTGGCGTTGGAGGAGCTGCTCGGCCGCCTGCCCGAGATCGAGCTGGTCGACCCCGACGAGGTCAAGCACGAGTTCGCCGGGATGGAGACGTGCCTGATCAAGTCGCTCCCGGCTCGGATCAACGCCTAGGCAAAGGACGATCGATGGCAACCGACACCCGAACCACCGCCGCGACTCGCCCGGTCGAACGCTACCTCGGCGGGATTCACCACCTGGCCCAGCCGACGGTCGACCCGCGGGCGACGATCGATTTCTATTCCCGCGTCATGGGGGCGAAGATCACCCACTGCGTCTCCTCGCGGGGTTGGCGGCCGGGGCACTACGACTACATCCACATGTTCCTCGACCTCGGCAAGGGCGACAACATCGCGATGTTCTATTACTTCGGCGTCGAGGACCCCGCCAAGTGGCCGCGGCGCGGCACGCACCACTCGTTCGCGGCGAACACGCTGGAGGAGCTCGACCAATGGGCTGCGTGGCTGGAGGCCAACGGCTGGACGATCGAGCAGCGCAATACCTACGAGGTGATGAGCTCGCTGTACGTGTGGGACCCGAACGGCCGCTTTCTGGAGATCGCCTGCAACCACCGGCCGTTGACTGAGATCGATGCCGAAGATGCCGAGCTGACCGCGGAGGCGCTGAAGATCGCCGCCGACGAGAAGGCGCCGAGCATCACGCGGATGTGGGAGCTGAAGGCCGGGCTGGTCGAGCGACAGCAGGGCGTCACCCTGGACGGGCCGACCATCATCTTCCCGAAGCTCGACGAGTTCGCCTGGATCCCAGCGGGCGCCGGCGACACCGCGGGCGCGCAGACCGACCTCGGCGCCTTCACCGGGCTTCAGAGCGCGGCCGGGACGCTGACGCTGACCAAGCCCGACGCGCTGCCCGAGAGCCTGTGGTGGACGGCCGGCACCGGCGGGGTCAAGGGCCGGATCGCCGAGCACACCCCGAGCACGCTGACGATCACCTGATCGAGCGAGGAGAGAGACTCTTATGTCCACAGAGAAGACGATCGGCTTCATCGGACTGGGGCGGCTCGGGCTGCCGTTCGCCGCGAACCTGGCCGCGGCCGGCTACGACGTCGCCAGCTGCGCCCGCGGCCGCAGCGATGAGCTCGTGCGGGCCGGAGGGCGCGTGGCCGGCGACGGCTCGGCGCGCGCCGTCGCGCTCCAGGCGCGCGTCCTCATCACCTGCGTCCAGGACGACGCGCACCTGGAGGCGGCTGTCACCGAGTTGCTCAGCGCCGAGGGCGAGCTGCCGGTGATCATCGAGATGAGCACGGTCTCGATCCCGCTGATGCAGCGGCTGCGCGACCGCCTGCGCGAGCGCGGCGGCGAGTTGCTCGACTGTCCGGTGAGCGGCACCCCGGACATGGCGGCGGCGAAGAAGGCGGTCGTGTTCGCCAGCGGCGACAAGGACGCCTACGAGGGCGTGAAGGACGTGATCGCTCAGATCGCTCCCGCCAACGTGTTCGTCGGCGAGCTCGGCGCCGGCACGAACTTCAAGTACGTCGCCAACCTGCTGGCGTTCGTGAACGTCACGGCGGCGATCGAGGCGATGGCCTTCGCGGCCGCGGCCGGGCTCGACCTGAACCTCGTGGCGGGCGTGATCTCGCAGAGCCCCGGTGCGACCAGTGGCCAGTTCAACATCCGCGCGCCGATGATCGCCGAGGGGAAGTTCGACTCCAGGCTCGTGACCGTCGACCAGATGCGCGAGGTGTGCGAGCAGATCGTCGCCCACGGGGATCAGATTGGCGCCTCGACGCCGCTGATCGGCGTCGTCCGCGATCTGTACGACGAGTTCGCCGCCCAGGGCGAGAACGACAGCGACCCGGCGAAGCTGTTCCTCTATCTCCAGGAGCGCGCGCGCTCCAACGCATGAGCCGCGTCGTTCACGTCATCGGCGGCGGCCCGGCCGGGCTGCTCAGCGCGCAGCTGCTGGCGCGTGATCATCCCGCCTGGGAGGTCGTGGTTCACGAGCGCCTGGCACCGGATGAGACGTTCGGCTTCGGCGTGGGACTCACCCGCGCGCTGCTCGGCGCGCTGCGCGACGAGGTGCCGGCGCTGCACGACGACCTCGTGGCCGACTCGGCCAGCTTCTCGGCCGCCGTGTTCCGGCTGCCGGCGGGCCGGGTCGAGCTGCCCAGCTTCCACGCCGGCGCGATCGGACGGGCGCGGCTGCTGCAACGGCTGATCGAGCACGCGCAACGGGCCGGCGTCGATGTCCGGATCGGCTCGACGCCATCGCTCGACGATCTGACCGCGATCTCGGACCTCGTGATCGGTGCCGACGGCGTCTCCAGCACCACCCGCGAGCAGCTCGCCGTCGAGCTCGGCGCCAGCGAGCAGGTCGGACGCGGGCTGTTCATCTGGTGCGGCGCGGAGGTCGAGTTGGAGGGCACCGTGTTCATGCCAGTGCAGACCGCGGACGGCTGGTTCGTCGCGCACGCCTACCCGTACGGCGAGGGGCACTCGACGTTCGTGATCGAGACCGACGCCGAGTCGCTGCGTCGCGCCGGCTGCCGCACCGAGCGCTTCGCCCAGGACGGTGAGTCCGACGAGTCAAGCCTGGAATATCTGTCGGGGGCCTTCGCAGAGCTGCTCGGGGGCGGGCGCTTCCTCGGGAACCGCTCGCGCTTCATGAACTTCCGCACCGTCCGCTGCGAGCGCTGGTTCCACAAACAGGTGCTGCTGATCGGCGATGCCGTGGCCACTGCCCACCCGACGCTCGGGTCGGGGACGAAGCTGGCGCTGGAGGCCGCGATTTCCCTGGCCCGGACGCTGCGCACCGTGGACTCGGAGCCGCCGGCCAGTCGACTCGCCGCCTACGAGCAGGCGGAGCGGCCCCAGATCGAGCGCCTCCAGGACCGAGCGCGACGCAGCCAGCTGTGGTGGGAATCGTTCCCGTCGAGGATGTCGCTGTCGCCGGCCCGGATCGCCTTCGCCTACATGAGCCGCGCCGGCGCGGTCTCGCTGGAGCAGCTGTGCGAGGCGGCGCCGGGGCTGGCCGAGCAGGCGATCACCGACTTCGCCGGGCTCCGTCCGGCTCCGGCATCTGAGGAGTTCGCCGAGTGGGTGCTGGGCCGACCCCTCCGGGTCAATGGCTACGCGCTGCCCGGACGGCTGCTGCGAGACCGCGACCCGGACGTGAAGCTGTGGGTCGACCTGTCGGACCCATGGGGTCCCGAGGCGCAGCCGGTGATGGAGCAGATCGCGGCTGACCAGCACGTCGGCGACAGGATCGTCGGCCTGTACGGCGGGCGCTCGCGCGGCGAGCTGCTGGACCGGCTGGCCCTCGGCGAGCGGCTGCGCTCCGAGCTCGGTGCGGTGATCGCGGTGAGCTGCGAGCACGACCAGCTGCCCGACGCCGTCGACGGTCTCGTGGCCGGCCGGGCCGATCTGATCGAAGTGCAATAACACGAGCGGGAGGGGCCGGTGAGCGACAACGAGAAGGTGGCGGCGGTGAGCGGCTGGGGATCGACGTCGGGCGAGCGCGCGGCCGCCTACCCGTGCGACTCGGTGGTGCCCGACGCCGTGAAATCCGTGTATCGGGCCCTCGACGTGAACGCGCCGGCGGCCGTCGTCTGGCGATGGCTGTGCCAGCTGCGGGTCGCCCCCTACAGCTACGACATCCTCGACAACCTCGGCCGCCGCAGCCCGCGGACGCTGACGCCGGGTCTGGACCAGCTGGCGCCCGGCCAGACGTTCATGATGATCTACGAGCTCGTCGACTTCGAGCCCGACCAGCACATCACCGTCGCCACCAAGCGCTTTCCGTGGATGATCGGCCGGCAGGTGATCACCTACCAAGTGACCGGCAGGCCGGGCGGCGGGAGCCGGCTCGTGGCCAAGCGGCGGATCAGGCCGCCGAAGGGACCGTTCTGGCCGATGGTCCGCTTCAACCTTCCGGTGATCGACCTGATCATGACCCGCAAGCAGCTCCGGACGCTGAAGCGCCTGGCCGAGCGCCAGGCCGCGAACGGCTGATGGCGCGCGTGATCGTTGTCGGCGCGGGCGTCTCGGGACTGAGCGCCGCGCACCGGCTGCGGACGCTGGGGCACACCGTGACCGTGCTGGAGGCCGAGGATCACGTCGGCGGCAAGACGGCGGCCCACCGCCGCGACGGCTTCACGCTGAACAGCGGCGCCACGGTGCTGGGCGCCTCCTACTCCTCGATGCGCGCGATCGCCCGCGAGCTGGGGATCGAGTCGCAGATCATCCCGGTGGCGCCGACCGTCGGCGTGTTCGCCGACGGGCGGGTGCACTGGCTGCGCGGCGCGCCGCCCGGAGCGCTGATCGACTTCGTCAAAACGCCGCTGCTCTCGACGCGCAGCAAGCTGCTGCTGGCCCGCGCCGGCCTCGACGCGTTCCGGGCCCGGCGCAAGGCCGGCTACGACCAGCCGCAGCTGCGCGCCGAGCTCGACACCGAAAGCGTCGGCGAGTACTGCGCGCGGCGCCTGAACGACGAGATCCGCGACCGGCTGCTGGCGCCGTTGATGGGCGGGCTGTTCGTCGTCGACGGCGCCACCGTGTCGGTCGCCTCACTGTTCTTCAGCCTGGTGAAGTTCCTCGGCGGGGGGATGCTCGGCTATCGCGGCGGGATCGACTTCTTCGCCCGCGCCCTGGCCGACACGCTCGACGTCCGGACCACGGCCCGCGTGACGCTCGTGGAGCGCACCGACACCGGTGCCCGGGTGCGGTGGACCGAGGACGGGGCCAGCCGCGACGAGGCCGTCGACGGCGTTGTCCTGTCGGTGGCCGCGCCGCTCGTCCCGCCGCTCTATCCCGGTCTCGACCCACGCCTGCAGGGCATCCTGCTGGAGGGGCTGAAGCAGGCTAACTACATCAGCCTGCGCGTCGCGCTGAAGCGCCGGCCCGAGGCCGACGCGCTACTCGTCGTGGTGCCGTTCGGGGCGCTCGGCGGAATCGGGACCGTGATGTACGAGCACAACATCTCGCCGAGCTGCGCGCCACCCGGCAGCGGCGTCGTCGGCGCACTGCTGTACCACGAGTGGGTCACGCCGCGGCTGTCGCTGAGCGACGACGAGCTGATCTCCGAGGTGCTCGGCGACCTCGACCGCATCGTTCCCGGGATCGCCGGCGACGTCGAGTTCGCGCAGCTCACGCGCTGGGCGCCGGCGGCGCTGCTCGGCGACCCGGGCACCCACCGGCTGATCGCCGAGATCGACCGGCTGATCGACCCCGGCGACCGCGTCCAGCTGGCCGGCGACTACCTCAGCATCCCCTCGATCGAGGGCAGCGTCGTCACCGGCGAGGCCGCCGCGCGCCGGCTGGCCGGCGCGCTAGGCCACTGACGCGAGCTCGGCTCCGGCGCGCAGATCCCGCCGCCAGTGGACCGGCGGCACGTCGGTCGGCTTGATCCCGGGCTCGGCCGCGACGACGCCGGGAATCGCCTGGATCAGGCAGATCCCGAAGGCGAGGTACCCGGGCGCCGCCGGCTCGCCGACGATCGGTCCGGCGCCGGGGGCGAAGGACGGCTCGACGTCGAGCACGCAGCGCGTCGACGGCCGGCCCTCGACGGTGAGGATCCACTGGACGTCGGCGGTGATCCCCTGCGGGCGCATCAGCTCGGTGAGGTACCAGCCAACGCGCATCACCAGGAACGGCTTGTCGTCGACATAGGCGGTCGACTCGTAGGCGACGCGCCCGGTCTCCCCGGCGTTAATGGTCATGACATCGGTGACGATGTCCTCCGGGGCCGGCTCCGAGTACGAGGCCGCCTCGATCCGCGACAGCTCGACGCCGAGCTCGGCCGCCATGTGCTGGAGCATCTGGAACCAGTACTGCTGCTGGTAGAACCGCGCCGGGCTCTGCTCGCCCATCGCCTCGCTCGGATCGCCACCCAAGCCGATCAGCCGGAGCGTCGACTCGTTTGCCTGCTGGACGCAGTCGAAGTACTCCTCGATCTTGATCTGGCGCACGTCGTTGGACAGGCCGGTCATCAACAGCGCCCACTTCTGGCCGATGAAGTCGGGGTTGATGCCGCCGGCGTGGAACGTCGCCCCGCCCCGCTGCGCGGCAGCGCTGATCGCCTCGCCGAAGGCGGGATCGCGCGCGGGAAGATAGTTGTAGGGCTGCGAGGTGATCACGTTCTTGCCGGCGTCCAGCAGCGTCACGAAGTCCTGCAGCGCCCCGCCGCCGGGCAGGTCGAGCGCGGTGTACAGGACGACGTCGCAGTCGATCGAGAGGAACGCATCCAGGTCCCGCGTCGCGTTCACGCCGAGGGGCTCGATCCCGGCGATCGTGCCGATGTCGAGGCCGTCCTTCTGCTCGGAGTAGACGTAGGCGCCGACCACCTCCAGCTCGGGCAACCGGACGGCCTCACGAATGCAGATGCACCCGACGTCGCCCGGTCCCCAGATCGCTACCCGATACGGATCTCTCATCGCTCTCCTCCTCACTTCTGTCAGGACGATCATCACCGTACCACTTTCTGAAAGAAAGTTCAGAAACTTTGTGAACGTGCGAGAATCGCCGCCGATGCCCGACCCGAGACCAGCGCGGACCCGCGGCCGGCTGATTGCCGCCGCGCACGACCTGATCGTCGAGAAGGGTGTGGCCGGACTGCGGATCGCCGAGATCACCGAGCAGGCCGGCGTGGCCCTCGGCTCGTTCTACAACCACTTCGCCACCAAGGAGGAACTGGTCGAGGCTGTCGCCTTGCAGACACTCACGTCACTGGCCGATGAGATCGTCACCGCCGATCCGAGCGACGGGGACGCCGGCGTCGTGGCCATCACCGCACTGCGGCGATTCGTTCGGCTCGGCTACGACGACGTCGCCTTCGCGCGGTTGCTCGTGAATCTCAGCCGCGGCGAGGAGCTGTTCCTGGCCGCGATCAGCCCGTACGCCCGCACCGCCCTGTCGCGCGCCGCGGCCGAGGGGGTGTTCGCGATCGAGGACGTCGATGTCGCCGTGACGACGATCGTCGGCGGCGGGCTGGCGCTGATCCGCCGCATCCTGGACGGCGAACTGCACCCGGACGCCGATGCCGTGTACGCGCGCGCGGTCCTGCTCGGCTTCGGGGTCGCTCCGGGCGAAGCCGCCCGGATCATCGGGCTGTCTGACCCGCCTCCCTAGCTCGACACGCGCTCGGGCGGGTCGCCGACTTTGTGATGCGGTTGCCTGGTTTATTGAGCGATCGCCTACTATTATTGGCGGATGGACTTTCGGAGACCGCTGCTCGTGATCGCCCCGACGCTCGACGGCGACGTGCTCGCCACCCTGGCGAGAGGCGAAATCGAGGTGAGTGGTCGCGAACTCGCACGACAGGTCGCCTACGGGAGCCCAGAAGGTATCCGCCGCGCGGCAGATCGGCTCGTGATCCAGGGCACGGTGTCTCGCCGGGCGGCCGGCGGCGCGCATCTGTACTCGCTGAATCGCGAGCACCTCGCCGCCCGGCACATCGAGGGACTGGCGAACCTGCGCGGTGAGCTGATCGATCGGTTGCGTGCCACGATCGCCGGTTGGGCGCAACCGCCACTGTCGGTGTTCCTGTTCGGGTCGGTCGCGCGAAGTGAGGCGAGCGCTGAGAGCGACCTCGACCTGCTGGTCGTCCGGCCCAGCAGATCAGACCCCGACCGCGACGACTGGCGCGAGCAGCTGCTCGAGCTGCAGCGCAGCGCCTCCGCTTGGACCGGCAACGACGCGCGTGTCGTTGAGTACGGCGAGGACGAGCTCGGCGATGCCTCCGCTGATCCGTTGCTAACCGAGGTCGCGACCAACGGCATCGACCTGTATGGCTCGCGTCGGACGCTCCAGCGGCTGATCGGTCCAGCGAGACTGCGATGACGGCGAGAACCCGCCGCTGCGACGAACCGACGATCGCGGGACGGTTGCGCAAGGCCGAGCAATTCCTCGACGCAGCCGGCACGATCCGCGAGTTCGCGGACGACGAACACGACGTCGGCGATGCGCTCGTCACCCTGTGCGTCCACGCCGGGATAGCTGCTGCCGACGTGCTGTGCTGCATCGCGCTCGGCGAGCACGCCCACGGCGAGGATCACAACACGGCGCTCGAGTTGCTCACCCGCGTGCGCCCGAACGGCAACACCCTCGCCACATCACTCCGACCGCTACTCGGGATGAAGACCCGCGCCGGCTACAGCCATCGGCCGGTCATCCCCGACGATCGCAAGCGCGCCTACCGCGCCGCCGAGAAGCTCGTCCGGGCGGCACGGGACAGGCGCCAATCACCGGCATCGCAATGATCATCACCGAGCGAACGTGCTTCACGCGTTCCCGCGAGAACGTCATCCGGCCGACCTAGGGAGTCTGGTCGGTCCGGCTGTCCCGGCGGGCGTTGTACGCGCGGACGTGGAAGGCCTTGGCGATTGCCGCCGGCGGCGGGAGGACGATGTTTTGGACCCAGATCGGCGGTGATGTCGCTCGGCTTTCGTGGCGGAAGTGCCACACGGGGGCGCCGAGCTGGAGTGGGTTCTTCGGTGCGCCGCGGGGCGTCGTCTTACCTTCGGATGCCAGCCCGGCGAAGGCCTCGTGCATCTCCCTGCTGTGCAACGCCGGACCACGCCCTGGATCTCGACCGATCCAGGATTTGACTCGGCGTGCCGGACCCCGGCCGGGACGACGATCGTTTCGCCCGGGCCGACGACGCGGTGCTCACCATCGACGGTGAAGTGGGCCTCCCCGGCGGTGATGGTGAACTGCTCCTTCTGACCCGCCGGGCATTGGGGAGGCGACGAACTTCTTCTCCACGTCGTTGATTTGCACCCGGCACCGGGTATGGACGAGACCGTCGATGTGGTCGCCGTGGCCGTGGGTGAGCACGACCTCCGAGACGCCGTCGACCTGCAGGCCCGTCGCGGTCATCGCCGATGGAAGCTCGTGCTCCTGTGTCACTCCCATCTTCGCGAACCGGATGTCCAACGACAGCCTCTCTGGGAGCGCTTTCCACCGAGGGCGTAGAAACGCCTCCCAGACTTGTGGCGTCGCCCGTGATCCTGACACTGCTGTATCGTTTCTCGACACCTAAGTCGAGGAGAGAGGCATGACACCGACGGACGTGATCGTGATCGGCGCTGGCCACAACGGTCTGGTCGCCGCGTGCTACCTGGCCCGCGCTGGCCTCGACGTCGAGGTGCTGGAGGCCAACGACTGGATCGGCGGCTGCACCAGCAGCGCGCCGCTGGTCCCCGGCGCGCCTGAGCATTTGATCAACCCGTGCGCCCAGGACTTCTGCCTGATCAGGCTCTCGTCGGTGGTGCGCGACCTGGAGCTGCGCCGTCACGGTTACCGCGAGGTGCTCGTCGACCCGGCGTACGTCGCGCCGCTGCCCGATGGCTCGACGCTGGCCTTCTGGCGCGACCCGGTGAGCACCGCGGCCGAGCTGGCGCGCTACGACCGCCGCGACGCCCGCGCCTACCTGCGCTTCCTGGAGATGCAGGAGACGGGGATGGCGGCGGCCATTCCGTACATCCTCGCCGACCCCACCCGGCCCCCGCTGGAGTCGATCCGGGCCGCGATCGGCGCCGGGGTCCGCCACCCGCGGTACATGGCCGAGCTGGCGCGGATGGTGGTGGGCTCGGCGGCCGAGGCGATCGACGCACGCTTCCGCCACCCGATCGTCCGTGGTGGCCTGCTGTCGCTGGCCGCCGTCGGCGCTCCGGTCACCCACAAGGGGAGCGGGATCAACGCGATGTTCCCGGCGATCGTCCGCCACGCGGGGGTGTCGCGGCCGGTCGGCGGCACGCAGACCCTGCCCGACGCGCTGCGGGCGGACCTGGCGGAGCACGGCGGGCGGGTGCGCACGGGAGCCGAGGTGACGTCGGTGCTGCTCGGAGGCGATCGAGCGGCGGGGGTGCGGATCGCCTCCGGCGAGGAGCTGCGCGCTCCGATCGTGATCTCCGCCATGGACCCGCGCCGGACGCTGGCCGAGATGGTCCCGTCCGGGCGACTGCCCGACAGGCTCGCCGCCCGCGTGGCCGAGATCCCTTCGGAGAATGGCGGCGCGGCGTACCTCACCGTGCACATGGCGCTGTCGGGCGAGCTCGACTACTCGCGGATGGAGCGCCTGCGCGACGACGACATCTCGCTGCGGCGTACCGCCCTGCTGTGCGGGTCCTTCGAGGAGATGGTCGCCGCCGTCGAGGACTGCACGTCGGGACGGATGCCCGCGCCGATGCCGTTCGCGGCCGTGCTCCCGACCGGACCCGACCCGTCGCAGGCGCCACCGGGGCAGGACACGCTGTACCTGTGGGCCGGGTGGGCGCCGCGCACTCCGTCCGGCGGCTGGGACGCCGGCTTCACCGAATGCGCCGGCCAGGCGATGGTCGACCAGGCGGCCCGGTACATCGACGGCGTGCGCGAGCTGGAGATCGGGCGCTTCGTCGAGCCGTGGCCGTTGTTGGAGCAGCGCACCCGCGTCCCGAACGGCAATCCGTACTACGTCGATCTGCTGATGGCACGCCAGGGTCCGCTGCGCCCAGCGCTCGGGCTGGGCGGCTACACCACCCCGATTCCCGGGCTGTTCCTCACCGGCGGCGGTACCCATCCCGGGCCGTCGGTGTCCGGCGTTCCCGGCCAGCTGACGGCGCGGAAGGTGCTCGCCACCGCCCCGGAGCTGCCGCGCCGCGCTCGACGCCCTGCCGCGACGCCTGCTCCCGCCGAGGTCGTGCGTGCGTGACCTACCGGCCGGAGACGCCGAGCACCATCAGCGTCTTGGTTCCGGCACCGCGCCGGCGCATCAGATCGACGACCCGCTTCAGATCGGCGACGTCGCGCACCCGCAGCAGCGCGAGCGCGTCCGGATCGCCCGCGGTCGTGTAGACGACCTCCACCTCGGGGATGTCGCTGGCGATCGCGGCAATCTCGTCGACGCCGAGCGTGCCGTCGAACCGCAGCTCGGAGAACGCCTGCAGCGGGAGGCCGAGCTTGCCGTGGTCGACGACGGCGCCGTAGCCGAGGATCACCCCGGACTGCTCCAGGCGATCGATCCGGCGCTTCACCGCCGGCGCCGAGAGGTGCACGTGCGCGCCGAGCTCGGAGAGCGTGCTGCGCGCGTTCGCCTGCAGGAGCCGGACGAGCTCGAGATCGATCTCATCGAGATTTTGCATGCAACAACTTTAAGCGATGTGCCACACAACGCGCGTTTCTTTGCGCTGAATCCGCGGTTCGTCG
>DASZLC010000188.1:0-9374 GCA_035552615.1 Solirubrobacteraceae bacterium | reverse complement strand
CGGGCTGAGCGCGCTCGCCTCGGCGTAGGCGCCGAGCAGGTCGACGTCCGGGAACCACACGCGGGCGGTGCGCAGCAGCCCGCGCCCCAGCGCTCGCGCGGCCCGGCGCAGCGGCTCGGCCGGCGTCCGCGCCGCCCATTCGCTGTCGAGATCGAGCAGTCGTTCGATCGAATTAGTGCGAGAAGCGGCGGCGGCGAACGACGCGTCGACGTGGCCGACGGTGCGCAGCCGCGCACGCATGAACGCCGGGACGTCGTCACCGCCCTCCCACACGAGCCCCTCCAGCCCGCCCGAGTGCGCGTAGCCGCCGGACGGAGTCCGCGCGTCGGCCAGCAGCAGCTCCAGCACCCTGGCGCTCAAAACAGCGAGTACCTCTGCGCCATCGGCAGCTCCGACACCGGCGCCGGCTCCACCTCCGCGCCGTCGACGGTGACGACGAACGTCTGCGGGTCGACCGAGATCGTCGGCAGCGCGTCGTTCATCGGCAGGTCCGCCTTGCCGACGGCGCGGGTGTCGGCGACCGCCACCAGCTCGCGGGCCAGCCCGAGCCGCTCGGCGAGCCCCGCCTCCAGCGCCGCCGGCGCGACGAACGTCATCGAGACCGATGCGGCGGCCGCGCCCAGCGCCGCGAACATCGGGCGGCCGAGCACCGGCTGCGGCGTCGGGATCGACGCGTTGGCGTCGCCGATCGGCGCCCACGCCACGGCTCCGCCCTTCACGACAAGTCGCGGGCGCACCCCGAACCACGCCGGGTCCCACAGCACGAGGTCGGCCAGCTTCCCCACCTCGACCGACCCGACCACCGCGTCGATCCCGTGGGCCACGGCGGGGCAGATCGTGTACTTGGCCACGTACCGGCGGCAGCGCACGTTGTCCGCTGGCCCGGACCCGGACACACCCCACCGGGCCTTGCCCACGTGGGCGGTCTGCCACGTCCGCGTGATCGTCTCCCCCGCGCGCCCCATCGCCTGCGAGTCAGAGCCGATGATCGAGATCGCCCCGAGGTCGTGGAGCAGGTCCTCGGCGGCCATCGTCGTCGCGCGGATCCGGCTCTCGGCGAAGGCCAGATCCTCCGGCGAGCGCGGGTTCAGGTGGTGGCAGACGATCAGCATGTCCTGGTGCTCAGCCAGCGTGTTGACGGTGTGCGGTCGCGTCGGGTTGGTCGAGGAGGGCAGCACGTTCGGGTGCGATGCGATCGCGATGATGTCCGGGGCGTGGCCGCCGCCGGCTCCCTCGGTGTGGTAGCTGTGGATCGAGCGGCCGGCGATCGCCGCCACCGTCGACTCCAGGAACCCGGCCTCGTTCAGCGTGTCGGTGTGGATCGCCGCCTGCACCCCCCACCGCTCGCACGCGCGCAAGCACGCGTCGATCGCCGCCGGCGTCGAGCCCCAGTCCTCGTGCAGCTTGAACCCGCCGGCGCCGGCCATCACCTGCTCCTCGAAGCCGCCGACCGACACCGTGTTGCCCTTGCCGAGCAGCAGCACGTTCACCGCCAAGGAATCCAGGGCCCGGTGCATGAGGCGCAACGCCGAAGGAGACGGGGTGACCGTCGTCGCGCGGGTCCCCTCCGTCGGCCCGACCCCGCCCCCGATCAGCGTCGTGATCCCGCTGGCCAGCGCCTCGGTGACGATCGTCGGCGAGATGAAGTGCACGTGGCAGTCGATCCCGCCGGCGGTCAGCACGCGTCCCTCCCCGGCGATCACGTCGGTGCCCGGCCCGATCCGCAACGCAGGATCAACCCCGTCCATCACGTCGGGGTTGCCGGACTTGCCGACCCCACAGATTCGCCCGCCACGGATGCCGACATCGGCCTTCACGACGCCCCAGTGATCCAGCACGACGACGTTCGTGATGATCAGCTCGGGCGAGCCTTCAGACACCGTCGTCGTCCCCTGCAGCATCGACTCCCTGATGGTCTTGCCGCCGCCGAACACCGCCTCGTCGCCGCCGGCGCACAGGTCCTCCTCCACCTCCAGCCACAGGTCGGTGTCGGCCAGCCGCACCCGGTCGCCGACCGTCGGCCCGTACAGCCGCGCGTAATCCTCGCGGTCGAGCGAGCTCACGAGCGGACCTGCAATCCCGGAACGACCCGCGCGCCAGCGAGCGCCACCAGCCCCACCTCGCGCTCCATCCCCGGCTCGAACCGAACCGACGTGCCCGCGGGAACGTCGAGCCGAAAGCCGTCCGCCGCCGAGCGATCGAACGACAGCCCGGCGTTCACGTCGGCGAAGTGGAAGTGCGAGCCGACCTGGATCGGTCGGTCGCCGACGTTCAGCACCCGCAACCGCCGCCGCTCCCGCCCAGCGCCCAGCTCGACCGGCCCACGACCCGCCGCCACGACGACCTCGCCCGGAACCATCTACGCCACCGGGTTGTGAATCGTCACCAGCTTGCGCCCGTCGGGGAAGGTCGCCTCCACCTGGACCTCGTCGAGCATCTCGGGCACGCCCTCCATCAGCTGCTCACGCCGCAGGACGGAGCGGCCGTCGCGCATCAGGTCCTCCACCGACGACGCGCCCTCGCGCGCCCGCTCGATCACCCACGTCGACAGCAGCGCCACCGCCTCGGGGTAGTTCAACAGCACGCCGCGCGCCAGCCGATCGCGGGCGATCATGCCGGCCACCGACAGCAACAGCTTCTCCTGATCAGACGGCGTCAGTTGCATGGCGCGCCCCGAGTCTGGCGAGCGGACCCGCGGCGGTCATTGGCCACATGTCCAAGGCGGTCAGGCGGCCACCTTGCACGCGCTGGCGCATGACTTCTCCAGCGTGCAGCACAGCGAGCAGATCGTCCCGGCGTGGAACGGGCAGCCGATCGTGTCGGGCTTCTCGTAGTGCTCGCCGCACACCGCGCACTGCACGTGCTCGGCCGAGCGGTCCTCCGGATCGACGGACGGCTCGCGGGCGAGGTACACGCCGCGACCGCGCAACGCCCACGACAGCACCGGCGAGAGCACCATCGCGATCACCAGCGCCAGGAACGGCGACCACGCGTGCAGCGTATTACCGAAGGCGTGGAAATAGGCGAGGATCGACACCGCCGAGGCGACCGCCATCGAGCCGAACCCGACCGGGTTGAAGTTCGGCAGGTGGCCGCGCTTGAACTCGATGAACGACGGGCTCGTCTTCAGCAGCGGCTTGTTGATGACGAGATCGGCCACTACCGCGCCGACCCAGGCGATCGCCACGTTCGAGTAGAAGTCGAGCAGCGAGTTCAGGAAGCTGAACATGTTCGCCTCCATCAGCGTCAGCGCGATGGCGACGTTGAAGAACACGAAGTACACCCGCCCCGGGTACCAGCGGAACACGGTGGAGAACACGTTGGTCCACCGCAGCGACCCGGAGTATGCGTTGGTGACGTTGATCTTCACCTGCGAGAGCACAACCAGGAACACGGCAAACCCGACGGCCAGGCCGTACGGGAACACGCGACGCAGGCCGGTCACGAACTGGTGCACCGGCTGGGTGGCCACCGCTTCGCCGGCGTGTTGGACGACGTAGAAGGCGAGGAACGCCCCGCCGAGCTGCTTCAGCGCGCCGAGGATCACCCAGCCCGGGCCGGCGGCGACGACAGCGGTCCACCACCGTCGGCTCGACTCCGGCGTCCGCGGCGGCATGAAGCGCAGGTAGTCGACCTGCTCGCCGATCTGGGCGATCAGCGACAGCGCGACGCCGGCCCCGGCGCCGAGCCCGATGAAGCTGAACGCCTTGTCCTTGCCGCTCACGCCGCCGAAGTGGGTCCAGTGCGAGTAGGCGCTCGGGTCCTTGATGGCGATGAACAGGAACGGCAGGAACATCGCCACCAGCCACAGCGGCTGGGTCAGCATCTGCATCTTCGACAGCAGCGTCATCCCGAACACCACGAGGGGAGGGATCATCAGCGCCGAGACCATGTAGCCCAGCCACAACGGGATGTGTAGCCCGAGGTGCAGGCCCTGGGCCATGATCGAGCCTTCGAGCGCGAAGAAGATGAAGGTGAAGCTCGCGTAGATCAGCGAGGTCACCGTCCCGCCGAAGTAGCCGAAGCCGGCGCCGCGGGTGACGAGGTCCATGTCCAGCGAGTACTTGGCCGCGTAGTAGGCGATCGGGAACGAGGTCAGGAAGATCACCGTCGCGGCCAGCAGGATCGCGATGGCGGAGGTCTTGAAGCCGAAGCTGACCGCCAGCGAGCCGCCGATGGCGAAGTCGGCCAGGTAGGCGATCCCGCCCAGGGCGGTGTTGGCCACGGCGAACTCGCTCCATTTGCGGTAGCTGCGCGGGGCGTAGCGCAGCGAGTAGTCCTCCAGCATCTCGCTGTTGGCCCGCGACCGGGCGTCGCTCGCCGGTGGTTTCGTCGCGGGTGGGTCATCGGTCAACGTCACAGGGATCAGCCTCCTGACAAGTACGGGGATCGAGGCGACGATCGTCCGGATCGCTGGGGTGAGGGCGCATCCCCCCGGCACGAATCACCCGGGGTGATTGCGCCGATTTGGACCTGTGGAGGTAGGCACGGCCGGAACGGTGGCGCACCATCCACACCGATGCACGCCAACTGGAGCTCTGGACGTGTCCACCCTCGTGGTTGACGGCTCGCCGCCGGCGAGCGCCGTGTTCCCGCGGACGAAGTTCCATCGCTCGCCGGTGCGCGAGGAGCACGTCGAGCGCTCCCCGCTGCTCGCCGCGATCGAGGCCAGCCGCGCCCAGATCGTCGTCCTCACCGCCCCGCCGGGATTCGGCAAGAGCACGCTGCTGGCCCAGTGCGCGGCGGCCAGCGAGCAGCCCGACCGGGTGGCCTGGGTGTCGCTCGACTCAGACGACACGGGCCCACGGCTGTTCGCGGCGATCCTCACCGGCCTGCGCGAGCTGCTCGGGCCGGCGCTCGACTCGGCGCTCGACGCCGCCGAGGCCCCCGACGCCGACATGCGCCAGGACGTCCTGATCGTGCTGCTCGACGCGCTCGCCGCCGCCCCGGAGCCGATCACCCTGATCCTCGACGACCTCCACCTGGCGCTCGCCGACGCCGCCACTCGCGGCCACCTCGACTGGGTCCTCGGGCGGCTTCCCGCCGTTCACCGCGTCCTCGTCGCCACCCGGCGCGAGCTCGAGCTCGACTCGCTCCGACATGCCGCGGTGCGCGGCGAGGTGCTCGAGCTGCGGGCCAAGGACCTGCGCTTCGGCGGCGAGGAGGCGGCCCACTTCCTGTGCGACCGGCTGGGGCTGAGGCTGAGCGCGGATGACGTACGCCGGCTGGAGCGCCGGACCGAGGGGTGGCCGGCGGCGCTGTACCTGGCCGCGCTCCGCCTGCGGCTCGGCGACGACGTCGACACGGTCGCGGAGGAGTTCGGCGAGGCGGGCGAGGACCCCTTCGGAGCGCTCACCGACGAGGTCCTGCGGGTCACACCGGACAACGAGCGCCGCTTCCTGCTGGAGCTGGCCGTGCTCGACCGCTTCAACGCCGACCTGTGCGCGCGTGTGCTCGGCGACGAGGCGAGCACGCGTGGCGCGTTCCGGCGTCTCACCCGCACCTCGCTGCTGCTCTCGCCGCTGGACCGCTCGCGCACCTGGTTCCGCTGCCATCACCTCCTGCGCGACGTGCTCCACGCCCGGCTGATCGCCGAGGATCCCGAGCGGGCACAGAAGCTCCACATCCGCGCCGGCCGGTGGTTCGAGTCCGAGGGCGGCGAGTCCGAGCTGCATGAGGCGATGCGCCATTACCTCGCAGCCGGCGAGTGGGACCTGGCGGCCGAGCTGCTGACCCGCCACAGCGTGCGCTTCGTGCAGTCGGGGGCGCTCGGGGGCCGCGCGCGCGAGTGGCTGGCCCAGTTCCCCGCCGACGTCGTGCAGGGGGACGCGCGCCTGTGCTACGTCAGCTCGGTGCTCGCCGCGCTCGACGGTGACCGGCTGCGCCGCGACGCCTGGCTCGCCGCCGCCGAGCACGCGGGATGGGAGGGGCCGATGCCGGACGGCACCGCCTCGCTTCACCTCTCACAGCTGTGCCTGACCGCGATGATCTGCTTCGACGACGCCGGCGGCGCGCTGCGAGCAGCCGCCGACGCGCTCGGGGCGCTGCCGGCGGGCTCCCCGATGCGCTCAGCCGTGCAGTCGCTGAGCGCGTGGCACGCCCACCTGCTCGGACGCCACGAGGAGTCCGAGCGGCTGGCCCACGAGGCGCTGACCGGCCACGTGCTGCTCTCGAGCGCCGGATTGCCGCTCGTCGCCTATCTGCCGGCGGCGGTCCTGGCGTTGGGCGCCTGCGAGCGCGACGAGCTCGAGCTGGCCGCCCGCCTCGCCGCTGACGCCACCCAGGCCCGGGACGCTGGGCCGCTGCGCGGAGCTCCACATTCGCTGCCGGTCACCTGCGCGCAGGCCCGGCTGCTGACGCTGCGCGGCGAGCCTCAGGAGGCCGTCGCCCGCTGCCTGGCCGGGCTCGAGCTCGCCCGCGAGTGGCGCGACTCCTCGCTGATGGTCCCGGCCGCGCTGCTGGAGCTGAGCCGGGCCCAGCTGGCGCTCGGCGACGACGAGTCCGCGGCGCGGGTGGCCCGAGCCGGGGCGGCCCGGATCGCCGGGGCCCGCGACGCCGGCAGGCTGGCGGAGGCGCTGGCCGACGTCGAGGCCCGGGCCACGACCGATCGCTCGCCGCGCGCCGCTGGGCGGAGCCTGCGCGACGTCGACGGTGTCGAGGAACTGAGTGCACGCGAGGTCGAGGTGCTCCGCGCGCTGGGCGGCGCCGGCAGCCTCCGCGAGGTCGCCGACGCGCTGTACATCTCGCGCAACACGATCAAGACCCACACCCGGGCCCTGTACGGCAAGCTCGGCGTGGGGACGCGTGAGGAGGCGGTCGCGCGCGGTCGCGCGCTCGGACTGCTGGGGCACGGCCCGGAGGGCCGCCGATGACGATCGCCGACTGCACGGTGATGGTCGTCGAGGACCACGAGTTCCAGCGCTCGACGACCCTCCAGATCCTGGCCAACCTCGGCGCGGGCGGGCTGCTGGACGCCGCCGACGCCGAGGGCGCGCTGGCGCTGCTCGCGACCGGACCGCACCCCGACGTGGTGATCTGCGACCTCGACATGCCGGGGATGGACGGCATCGAGTTCCTGCGACGGCTCGCCGCACTCGACGCCGGCACGGCGATCATCATCGCCAGCGGCCTCGACGAGAGCGTCCTGCACGCCGCCGAGGCGACCGCGCGCAGCTATGGGCTCGTCGTCCTCGGGGCGATCCCCAAGCCGCTCACCGCCCGGCGACTGCTGCAGACCGTCGGGTTGCATCGCCCGGGTGTCCAGCGGTCGGCCGCGGCGAGCGGCCCGGCCACCGACGCGTGGGCCGACGCCCTGTCCCGCGAGCTGATCGGGGTGCGGGCCCGCCCGCGGGTGGAGCTCGCGTCGGGGCGGCTGGCCGGCCTGGAGGTCCGCGCCCACCGGCTCGGCCGCGACGAGACCGAGATCGACGCGGCCGCCGAGCCGCCCGCCCCGGGCGCGGTGGCGCTGGCCGTGGCCGAGCGGATCGCCAGCGCCGGGCTGAGCGCGCTGCAGCGCCTCGGCGATCGCGGCGAGCTGATCGACGTGACGCTCGTGCTGCCGAGCTCGGCCTTCGACGAGGAGCTCGTGGAGCGGCTCGCCGAGCTGGCCGACGAGGCCGAGATCGAGCCCGCGCGGATCTGCGTGGCGACGTCCGACGCCGCCGGTATCCCGGTGGCGCTGGACCTGCTCACCCGGCTGCGCGTGCGCGGCTTCGGCCTTGGGTTCGACGGCTTCGGCTCGACCGGCGCGACGCTGCCGGCGCTCGAGCCGATGCCCCTGACCGAGGTGAAGATCGATGCCGGCGCGGTGGCACGAGCCACCGGCTCCGGCCGGGGCGCCGAGGCGTTCGCGGCCACCGTCGCGCTGCTCCACGACCGCGGGCTCGACGTCGTCTGCGACGGGTGCGTGTCGGCGGCCGAGTGGATGGTCGCGCTCCAAGCCGGCTGCCGTCGCGCCCAGGGAGCCTACGTGGGGCCGCCGCTGGCGCCCGAGGATGTGAGCGGGTGGGCGGCGCAGTGGGAGGGCGTGCGGTGAGGAGGCCACCCTCGATCCGGGTGCTGTTCGGCGTGCTGCTGGCGATCGTGATGGTGCTGGCGGCCGGACTGTTCGGCGTCACGCTGCTGCAGCGCCAGACCGCCACGCAGCGCACCGCGGCCGAGGACGAGCGCGTCACCTCGTTCCTTGACTCCGACGAGATGCGCCAGAGCTCCAACGATCTGACCGAGATGGTCAGGCTGTACGTCAGCACCGGCAATGTCCGCTACCGGCGCTACTACGACGAGATCCTGGCCATCCGCAACGGCACCGCGCCGCGCCCGGTGAACTACAACAGCTCGTTCTGGGACCAGGCGCTCGCGCAGCCGAGCGCGCCGATCAGGACGGGTCCGCCCGAGTCGCTCGTGCAGCAGATGCGCCAGGCGGGCTTCACGCCCGGCGAGTTCCACGCCTTGTACGCGTCGCTGCGCGCTTCCAACGACCTGGCGAAGCTTGAGCTCCGCGTGATGGACCGGGTGGCGAAGCTGAAGCCCGGCCCGGGTTTCCTGCGCGCCGCCGAGCCGGACTACTCGCAGCTGGTCGACGCCGGCTACTTCCACCAGAAGGGCGTGATCATGGCCGCGATCACCCGCTTCACGACGCTCGTCAACGACCATGCGAAGGCCCGCGAGGCGGCGCTCGAGTCGCGCACCAACACGCTCCTGGCGGTACAGACGGTGATGCTGGCGCTGCTGGCGATCACGCTGCTGGCCACGCTCGCGCTCGCCGCGCGGCTGATCGGCCGGCCGCTGGCGCGGCTGACGTCGGTCACACGGCGGATCGCCGGCGGTGATTGGTCGCAGAAGGCGCCCGCCGGCGGGGTGGCCGAGCTGCGCCGCCTGGCCGAGAACTTCGACGCGATGGCCGACGCCGTGCAGCTCGACCTCGCCGCTCGCCGGCGGGCCGAGCAGGCCGCCGAGTCGGCCGACCGCGCGAAGTCGGCCTTCCTGGCGATGACGAGCCACGAGCTCCGCACGCCGCTGGTGGCGGTCACCGGGACGCTGGAGGTGCTGGCCGCGGGCCCGCTCGACGCGGAGCAGCGCGAGCTCGTCGAGGTCGCCTCCCGGTCGGCTCAGACGCTGCTCGGGGTGATCGGCGACGTGCTCGACTTCTCGCGGATCGAGGCTGGCCATCTCGACCTGAATCCCGTTCCCACCGCCGTCGGCCGGCTGGCCGAGGACGTGATCGCCCAGCTGCGGATCACCGCGCCGGGCGACGAGGTCGTGCTGGCCGCCCGGATCGCCCCGGACCTCTCGCCGTGGCTGGCGGTCGACGCGGTGCGCCTGCGCCAGGTGCTCGGCAACCTCGTCGGCAACGCCGTCAAGTTCACCGCCCGCGG
>DASZLC010000187.1:0-2853 GCA_035552615.1 Solirubrobacteraceae bacterium | reverse complement strand
GCAGGACCGCGCCGGTGTCGCCGCCGCCCGGGCCGTTGATCCCGGGGCTGGGGCTGTTCGGGCCGGGGATCTCCCCGCAACACGAGCTCGTGTCGCTGCTGCCGGCCTCGTCGAAGATGATCGCCAGCAGCCCGTTTTCGTCCTTGAACGCGGGCGAGCTCGTGATCTTCGGCACCCACGTCTTCAGGAAGCTGTCGATCCCGGCAAATCCCCCGGGCTGGGCTGGATTGGCGCACGTGGCGTCGTGCCCGTCGTTGCACAGGTTCGGCGTGATGAACACGTAATTCGGAGTGCTCGCGGCGGAGGCGAGGTCCTGGGGCAGCAGATCGAGGTTCACCACATGGCTGTCGCACAGCGCGGTGTCGTCGATGATCGCGTGGAAGTAGACGAATGGGTTGTGCCGCGTGGCGTATTGATCGGTGGCCGTCGCGCTCTGCGTCCCGTCGGCCTGGTTGACGCCCGGATGACCGCACTCGGCCGCCTCCCGCGACGGGGTCGCGCCCATGCCGTCGTTGTAGTCGCGCCAGGTCATCCCGGCGGCGGAGAGCTGATCGGCGATCGTCTTGACGTCCGTGGGGAAGATGCAGCCGGTGCCCATCGCCTGGCCGTAGCTGCCGATCATGTCCGGGGTGAAGTCGCTGAAGATCTGACAGTCGCCCTGGTTCTGTGGGTTCGGCGCCTGGCCGGAGATCATCGCGATGTAGTTGTCGTTGCTCTCGTGCCCGGTCCCGTAGTAGTTGGGGATGTAGGCGCCCTGCGAGCGCAGCGTCTTTGACAGGTATGGCGCCGGTGAGTTGGGGCCGAAGGTGGTGGAGACGCCCTGGTTCTCCTCGACGATCACGAACACGTGGCGGATCGCGGGCAGGCCCGAGGCCGCCGCGGCGTACTGCGGCGCGAGCAGCGCGCTCAGCAGCGCGAACCCGAGCGTCAGGGGGCGCAGCGCCCGCCTCACAGCGGCACTCCGGGACCGCACGCCCGGCGGGCAGCACGGCGGTCGGCGGCGGCCTGCTTGCGCCGGTGCCTGTGCGCGGCGTCGTAACGGGCGGCGGCGAGCGTGCAGGACCTCGAGACGTCGACCTGCGGCGGATCGGTGGTGTCGTCTTGCCACTTCTCGTAGTCGTCATCGAGGAACGCGCACACGGTCTGGGCGCCGTACGCCGTCGGCCTGCCCGAGCCGCGAGCGACCGCCGAGTAGGCGCGGCCGGTGCTCGGCTGCGGGCTCAGCTGCTTGTTGAGCAGCACCACGCCCGGGGTGTACTGGTACGTGCCGCCGCACTCCCGCGCGAGCTTGACCTGGATGCGAATCGGCCCGTTGCGGTTGTCAAGCGCCCCGGCGTCGGCGCTCACGTGGACGGCGATCGACAGCGGCCGGTGCAGCCGGGCGACCGGGGCGAGCATGATCGTCAGCCGCACCGGGGCGGAGCTGTCAGCGCCGGCAATAGCTGAGGGCAGCGCTCCGCACAGCAGGAAGCCGAGCACCGCGGCACGTGGAACCGTCCTCACGGGCGCATTCCCAGCTTCGACGGATGCCGGAACATCGTGGCCGGCGTGGCCGGCCGGTACTTGAAGCCGAGGCGCTCGAGGTAGCCCGAGGTCAGGAGCTTCGAGAGGTCGTGGGGCTTGGGGCGCACAGGGTGGGCGGCCGGCTTCGCCGCCGGGCCCTGCGAGCCCGGCGGCATGCCGATCACCGACCCGTCATCGATGCCGACGCCGCCGGTGTCCGCGGGCGATGAGCCGCTGCACTCGGAGGAGATCACGTTGGCGGGAGTCGGCAGCGCGGGCGGTGTGGTCGCGGGCTTCGACGCGAAGTCGAACGAAGCGGCGATGTTGTTGGCGTACAGGTCGCGCGGGGTCAGCGGGGGCAAGCCGTAGCGGTAGCGGATCATCTTCAGGATCGACTCGAAGCCGTAGATCGAATGGTCGACGTGGCCACGCCTGGCGTACGGGGAGACGACGACCGCCGGGATCCGGAAGCCCATCTGGCCGAAGTCCTTGTTCACGTCCGCGTTCGGACGCAGGTCGGGCACCCGCGGGGGCACCACGTGGTCAAAGAACCCGCCCCACTCGTCGTAGACGATGAACAGCGCGCCGCGCTCGTACTGCGGGGAGTCCATGAACGCGTGCACGACGTCGGCGACAAACGCCTGGCCGACGCGCACGTCGCCGTGCGGGTGCTCGTCGCCGGAGGTCCCCTGGTCCTCCCCGTTGAAGGAGGGGTCGACGAACGACAGCGCCGGCAGTGTTCCGGCCGCGGCCTGCTCGTAGTACTGCTGCACCTGGCTCGAGCGCGCGAGCCCGGCCTGGCCCCAGAACGAGGACACCGGGAGGTCGGTGTAGTAGTAGTGGTTGGAGACGCCCGCCTTCGACAGCGCCGCGAAGATCGTCGTGTCCGGAAACCCGCCCGAGCCGGTCGGCAGCGAGTTGTCCATCATCCCGTAGGACTGCCCGGCGTGCATGTACTCGCGGTTGGGGTAGGTGGAGGAGAGGATCGAGCAGAAGAAGCGGTCATACGCGGTGAACGCCTTCGCGACGTGGGGCGTGAACGGGAGGTCGGGCTCGGTGTAGTAGCCGATCGAGAACACGTCGCTCTGGGCCCGCAGGAAGCCGTCCATCCGCCCACCGTCGAGCTCGGTCCGGCCTCCCTGCCAGGAATGGTCGGGATCGAGAAAGCCACACCCCTGGTAGTTGTTGGCGAGGCGGTGGGTCGCGTGAGTGTGCCCCTGGGTGTCGGTGTAGTGGAGCCCGGCCTGGCGCCCGTCGGCGCCCGGCAGCCAGCCGAGGTAATGGTCGAAGGACCGGTTCTCCATCATCAGCACGACGAACGTGTCGATCGGCAGATTGCGTGGTGACGGC
>DASZLC010000186.1:0-47906 GCA_035552615.1 Solirubrobacteraceae bacterium | reverse complement strand
GCGATCGGCGTTCCGGCGAACGCGCCGCTGATGTGATCGACGCCACCGCGGGTGACGTACAGACGGACGTCCGCTCCGAGCCGCTCCCAGTCCTCGCGCAGGTTCAGGCTGTGCGTGAACGAGACGATCTGATCGCGCTTGGCGTGATGCAGGAGCACCGGCGCGGCCGGCGCGATCGTCCCGAGGCGGTTCTCGCGCAGCCGCTTGCGCCACGCCGGCAGCTGGAGCACGTTCGGGCTGGTCAGGTCGGTGGCGTGGGCGAACTTCGGGCCGTGGATCATGGCCTGGAAGATCGTGGAGTTACGCAGCGCCTCGATCCCCTCGCGGGCCTTCGGCGTGAGGTACGGGTCGAGCTCCAGCTCCGGGTAGGCGGCGGCGTAGCCGATCCCGCCGTAGGCGATGAAGAACGAGAAGAAGGTGCCGTCGAGCTTCGGCGTGGCCGACTCCAGGTCGGCGGCCGCGGCGCCGGCGGCGACACCGACGAGCGGGATGTCCGGCGCGTAGGTCGGTTGGAGCTGCGCGGCCCACGCCGCGGCGGCGCCGCCCTCCGAGTAGCCGATGATGGCGGCCTTGCCGTCGGCCGGCAGCTCGTCGGGAACGAGCTGTCGCGCGGCGCGCATCGAGTCCAGAACGTTCGGCCCGAGGGCACGGCCGACCATGTACGCATGGTCGCCGGGGGTGCCGAGACCCTGGTAGTCGGTGACGGCGACGGCCCATCCACGGGCGAGCAGCTGCGCCATCAGCGCGGCCTCCCAGTCGCGCCCACGGGCCAGGAGATGTGAGGGCGCGGCCTGGTCGCCGATGCCGTGCGTCCCGATGGCGTGGCCGACGAGCGGCAGTGGCCGGCCGTCCCGGCGACGGCTCGGCAGCAGCACGGTGCCCGAGACGACAGTCGGCTCGCCGACGGCACCGGTCGAGCGGTACAGAATCCGCCAGGCGCGAGCGCGGAGGCGCACGCCGGGAACAAGATAGGCGTCCATCGGCTCCGCCCGCAGGAGGTCGCCGGGACGACCGCGCTTGGGAAGCGGCTCGGGCGCAAGGTAGAAGTCCTCGGCGCAGGCGGCGTGGCGCCGGGGCGGGGATACCAGCAGCGCGTGCGAGGTGGCGTACCGCGCGATGTCAAGAATGGTCATCTGAGCCTCTCTCGTGCCCCGAACCCGCGTCGTGCGTCGGCTCCGGCGCCGGCGGATGTGCCGGCAATCACTTCATCGTCTATTCCACACCATCCCATGACCGTGGCGCCATAGAAAAACCATAAACGGAATGACATATCACTCATAAGTCTACCTCTCCCCCCAAGCATGACACGTAGTTCGGACAATGTGTGCGACGCCCACCTGCTGAAGGCATCTTCAGAGTTGAAAGGTCTTTCACTTGTGCGCTACGCTGACACTTCCCGACCGAAGGAGAGAGGCATGGCGCTGTCGAACGCAACCGACCCACGAACGGCCGAGGTGGCCCTGACCGCCTGGCTGACCCGCACCATCCCGGGCGCCGAAGAGGCGCGCGTGACGAACGCCGTCGTTCCCGCCGACGCCGGGCTGTCGACGGAGACGATCCTGTTCGACGCCGCCTGGACCCAGGACGGCGAGCGCCATGAGCGGGCGCTGGTGGCGCGCGTGGAGCCGGCCGGCGAGGCCGTGTTCCCAAGCTACGACCTGCACGCGGAGGCACGCGTGCTCGACGCGTTGGCCGCCGTGCCCGGCGTCCCTGTGCCCTCGGTATTCGCCTACGAACCCGACGCCGCGATCCTCGGCGCGCCGTTCCTCGTGATGGAGCGGCTGCCGGGTCGCGTCCCCTCCGACGACCCGCCGTTCACCGCCAACGGCTGGGTTCTGGACCTGACGCCCGACCAGCAGGGACAGATGTACGACAACGCGCTGCAAGTGATCGCGCGGATCCACGGCGCCTCCACCGAGCTGCTCGGGCTCGGCTTCCTGGCCGACCGAGAGCCCGGCGAGCCCGGCCTCGATCAGCAGCTCGGCTACTGGGAGCGGACGTTCGCCTGGGCGGCCGGCGAGGACTCGAACCCGACGGTCGAGGGCGGCCTGGAGTGGATACGCGCCAACCGCCCGGCCGAGCCCGAGCCGCTGGTCCTGAACTGGGGCGACGCCCGCCCCGGCAACATGCTGTTCAGTGCCGACGGCGCCGTCACGGGCGTGCTCGACTGGGAGATGGTCTGCCTCGGCAGCCCCGAGATGGACCTCGGCTGGTGGCTGTTCCTGCTGCGCCACCACACCGAAGGGATCGGCGCGCCGATGCCGGCGGGCTTCCCGACGCGCGAGCAGACGATCGCCCGCTACCAGGAGCTGACCGGCCACGCCGTCCGCCACGCCGACTTCTACGAGGTGTTCGCCGCAGTGCGCCTGGCAATCCTCATGCACCGGGGTGGGCGGCTGATGACGGCCGCCGGGCTGCTGCCGCCCGATGCCCCGATGAAGCTGAACAACCCGGCCAGTCAGCTGCTGGCCAGGCTGACCGGCCTGCCGGCGCCCGACGGCGTCGCCCAGAGCTTCATCGGCAATCGCTGATTAGCGTCGCGCCGCGGCGCTTAGCGCCGCCGGCGACGCGAGGACTGCGTGCCGCGGTTCCACTCGTTCATCTGCCACGGCGAGTCGAGGGGGCTCTCCCCCTCGTACTTGTCGTCGCGCCCGTACGGACGGCTGTGGATGCCACTGCCCGACAGCGTCCACCATCCGATGACCACGCCGGCCAGCACCACGAACATTCCGATCACCATCGCCATGTCACACCACTGTAGTTCATCGGCTCACCCGAGCAGGCCGATTCGCTGCGCGCGCTGCACGGCCTCGGCCCGGTTGCGTGCGCCGAGCTTGCGGTACAGGGAGCTGGTGTGCTCCTTGACCGTGTGCGGGCTGAGGTAGAGCCGCTCGGCGATCTCCCGGTTGGTCGCGCCGAGCGCGATCTCCTGGAGCACCTCGCGCTCGCGCTCGGTGAGCAGCGGCGCGGGCTGCTGGGCCTTCGGCGGGAACAGCGTCATACCGAGCCCGACCCGCCGCACCGCGGCGGCCAGCTCGCCGGCGTCGAGGTCCTTGGAAACGAACCCGGACGCGCCCGCGGCGCGGGCGGCGGCCGGCGACATCCGCCCCGCGCCGCTGATCAGCAGCACGCGCGTCAGCGAGCAGGCGCGGCGGATCGCCTCGCACACGTCGGCGCCCGACTCGCCGGCCAGGAACAGGTCCACCAGCGCGACATGCGGCTGTAGGCGCCGCGTCAGCTCGATCGCCTCGGCGCCCGTGCGCGCGGCAAGGCAGCGCTCCACCCACGGCTGCTCGCCGAGCAGCACCCGAAAGCCCCAGTGGACGACGTCGTGATCGTCGACGACGAGCACCCGCAGCTGGCGCTCGACGGTCGCGGCGCTCATCCCTCGTCGGCGTCGCGCAGCGGGACGACGAGCCTGACCCGCCAGCCCTCCGGTGCGCTCGGGCCGAACTCCACGCAACCGCCCTGTTGCAGCGCCTCGAACGCCGCCAGCCGCAGGCCCATACCCGCGCCGGGGGCCTGGTGGGTGACGCCGTCGTTGCGCACCTCCAGCGTGAACGTCTCCAGGTCGCGCCCGACGGTGACGTCGATCTGCGACGGCTCGGCGTGCTTGGCCACGTTGCGCAGCGCCTCGGCCAGGAACGACTGGGCGATCGGCTCCAGGTCGTACGGGACCGTCGTTTCGAGCGGCCAGTTCACCGCCACGGGCGCGGCCTGCTGGGCCCGCAACCGCTCCAGCTCCTCGGCCAGCGACGTGCCCGTCTCGGGCGGGAGCGGCGCCAGCGGGCGCTCCAGCGCGCGCCGCAGCTCGCCGAGCGCCTCCTGCATCTCGACCCGGCAGCGCTCGCGCTCCTCGGGGCCGAGCGGCTGCTCGGCGCTGAGCGCCAGCGACACCCCGAACAGCCGCTGCAGCACGCGCTCGTGGATCTCCCGAGCGAGCCCAAGTCGCTCGCCGAGCCGCCGCGAGCGCTCCTGCTGGCGGGTGGCGTTGCGCGCCGTGGCGACGAGCGCGGCGGTCTTGCCGAGCGTCCACAGCAGATGGCGCTCGCCGTCGGAGAGCTCGAACGGCCCCCCGCCCCGATCGGCGCAGATCACGCCGTAGGCGCGGCCGGCGGCGCTCATCGGCGTGCACACCAGCGTGGTGATCCCGAGCACCTCGGCGTAGTCCGGCGGGACGGCCGCCTCGACCCCCTCGGAGATCACGATCACCTCGTCTTCCAGCAGCGCGCGCTGGGCGATCGGCGTGCCCGTCAGCGTCGGGCGCAGCGCCGCCAGCTGCGAGAACGACGTGCCGTGCGAACCGACGGCGCGGACGCGGGCGCGGGCGGCGTCGGCCATGAAGATCGCCGCGCGCCGCATCGTCGTCAGCCGGCAGATCGCCTCGCAGATGCGGTCGTAGAACTCGGTCGAGGAGCGATCGGTGTCGATCTCGGCCAGCAGCTCGACGAACACCTCCAGCGGCTCGACGCCGGCGAACAACGAGGGCCGCTGCGCGGGAGTGCTCACGGTCGGATTCTACGAGCTGTCCCTATGCTGGCCGCGAGCCATGCGCCATCGCACACCGCTGATCGTGTTCGTCATGGCCGCGCTGGTCCTCGCCGGCTGCGGCTCATCGCCGAGCACCGACCCGAGCGCGCGCACCGCGACGCTCGTCCTCGACTTCACCCCGAACGCGATCCATGCCGGCATCTACTCGGCCATCGCTCGCGGCTACGCGGCCGCGGCCGGCGTGAAGCTCCATGTCGTCGCCCCGCCCGCCAGTCCCGACTCGGTGAAACTGCTGGAGAGCGGGCGCGCCAACTTCGCCATCCTCGACATCCACGATCTCGCCCTCGCCCGCCAGGACGGCCAGGACATCGTCGGGATCATGGCGATCGTCGAGCACCCGCTGGCCGCCGTGATCGCCACGCCGCAGATCCGCACGCCCGCCGAGCTCCAGGGCCAGACTGTGGGTGTCACCGGCGACCCATCGGATCTCGCCGTGCTCCACTCCGTCGTCGCCGGCGCCGGCGGAGACCCGCGGCGGGTGAAGACGATCACGATCGGCTTCGACGCCGTGCCCGCGCTGCTCGCCCACCGCGTCGCCGCGGCCACCGCCTTCTGGAACGACGAGGGCGTCACGCTCGCCCACGACAAGCCCGGCTTCCACAGCTTCCGCGTTGAGCGCTACGGCGCCCCCGCCTACCCCGAGCTGATCCTGTGCGCCACCGCGCAGACCGTCCGCCAGGACCCGGTCCTGGCCCGCGCCGTCGTCCACTCCATCGTGCGCGGCTACAGGTTCGCCGTGCGCAACCCGGAGGGGAGCGAGGCCGACCTGGAGCAGCAGGTGCAGAACCTCGACCCCAGGTTGGTGGCCGAGCAGCTGACCGCCGAGCTGCCGGACTTCACGGGGCCCAACCACATCGTCGGCGAGCTGAACCACGCGCTGCTGGAGCGCTGGGCGAGGTGGGAGGCCAGCTTCGGGATCGTGAAGCACCCGCCGAGCGTCGACGCGATGTTCGACACGAAGTTCCTGCCGAAGAATTAGGCGCCGAGCAGGGCGTACAGGTCATCCAGGACGTCCTGGCGGTCGTAGTCCCACTCGAAGTCGCTGACCCGGACGGTGATCCACGCCGCCCGCTTCAGCTTGCGGTCCTTGCGGCGGTCCCGGTCGAAGTCCTGCACGGCGACGTGGTACGGACGACCGTCGAGCTCGAGCGCCACCCGCTGCTCGGACCAGGCCACGTCAATCTCCCAGATCCCCTCCTTGAGGTGATACACGGGGACTGGCATGCGCCTGTCGCCGCGCTGGTGGCGCTGAAAGGAGCGTTCGAGCTGCGAGTGGTGGTCCGGTGCCGTCGGGTCGTAGCGCGCGAAGGCGGCCCTCAGCACCGAGATGCCCGGGCGTCGGGCGTGGCGCTCAATCGCCGCCCCCACGGCCTCGGGATCGAACACCTGCTTGTGCACGGCCGCCGCGATCAGCCGCTGGAGCTCTCGTGGGCGCTCGTCCCGTGAGACTTCCACCAGCAGCCGCGGGACCGTGGCGACGCGGAGGCCGTAGTACATGGAGACGTCGGAGCGATGGATCTCGGTGGTGGTGCGGTGCAGGACGAGTCCGGGGCGCTTCGCGGGCGTCCGGTCTGCGGGGACGGTGACGTGGATCTCGCGGAGGTTGAAGGGGCGCAGGCCGCGATCGGCCGCCGCCGTCTGGTGGCTGAGGAATGCGCCCGGGCCCGCCGCCACGACCGCGGCATAGAGCTGGCCGCGGCGGGAGAGCTGCTGCGGGTGGCCGACGCAGTAGACGCCGGCATAGATCCGGTGTAGCCAGCCGCGCTCAACCCGCAGCTCGACCTCGCGATACGTGAAGCCGATGGCCAGCAGCTGCGCGAGCGTGATCACACCCCAATGCCGGGCGGCAACGCGCGCCATCGTCCGTTCGCGGTCACTCTGGGAGCCGTTTCTACCCACTCAGTAGAAAGAGCTCCCAGGGACGGGTTTTCACCCCCCCCGGTCGCTGAAAATTTCTCGCTATTGGGCGCGGACGCGACGGAACTCTTGGCGGACCGACTCGGTGCGGCCCCACATCTGGACGACCTCGACGCGGCCGGTGCGGACCTCGCGCACGGCGATCTCGCCGTCGATCCCGGCCTCGTCCAGCAGCGTCATCGCGGCATGAACGGCCGGCGCGGCGGCGGCGTGGCCGAAGCGATGGGCCACGAGGACCCGCCAGTGCCAGTCGTACTTGGAGTATGGCTGGGCGTTGCAGGTGACGAGTAGCACGGCGGCGTCGACGTAGCGGTGCTCGTCGCGGATCCGCAGATCGAACTCCAGGTCGGTCCAGTCGTCGGGCAGCGAGTCGACGATCTCGGAAAACATCTCGGCGAGCGCCATGCGGCGGAAGCGTACTAGCCCAACTGGGAGAAGAACGTGTAGATGACCATCGCGCTGACGATGATCACGAACACGCGCAGGGCCCACAGGGCCAGTTGAAGCCGCCGTCCGAGTGGCGCCCGCGGCACCGCCCGCATGCGATCGGCGGTCAGCTGGTCGCGCTCCAGGAAGGCGATCAGCTCCTCGTGGTCCGACGGTTCGGTCTGGAGTTCCGGGTCAACCATGAATGAGATGGACGGTCCGCAGGAACGAGTCGATCCCGTAGGCGGCACCGCACACCGACACGAAGGCGACGATCGAGCCGGCCAGCACATTGGTGAGACGCGAGTTGACCCAGCGGCCCATCAGTTGGCGGTCGTTGGCCAGCATGATCACGAACACGAGCGTCACGGGCAGCAGCACGGTGGCCAGCACGTTGGCGTTCAGCGCGATCGAGAGCAGCGGGGCGCCGGGGATCAGGATCACCGCGCCGGCGACGAGCGCGCCCGCCACGTTGGCGCTGTAGAACAGGATCGCGCCCCGGACCGAGCTGTTGAAGCTGCTCGCCTTGCCGACGGCCTCGCCGGCCGCGTACGCGGTGCTGGCCGAGATCGTCAGGACCGCCACCGCGCCCGCCTCGATCAACCCGAGCGCGAACACCGTCCCGACGCCGCCGCCGTCGAGCGCGCGTAGCGCGCCGGGGAAGCCCGCCCCGGCCAGGCCCTGGACGTGCCCGCCGCCGTGGGTGGCCAGCGCCGCGCCGGTCAGCAGCGCACCGCATCCGAACACCGCCGCCAGCACACTGCCGAGGACCGTGTCGGTCCGCCCCTGGCGCAGGTCCCGCGGGGTCAGTCCCTTGTCGGCCGACGCGCTCTGCTGGAAGAACACCATCCACGGCGTCACCGTCGCGCCGATCGTCGAGGCGACCAGCAGCAGCAGCTCGTTGAAGCTTCCGCCCGGGAACGGCGAGAAGGTGAGGACCGCGTGACCGACCGTGCCCCAGTGCGGCCCGACCATCAGCGCCGAGACGAGGAACAGCCCGTTGAAGATGGCCAGCCCGAGCACGATCCGCTCCCACCGCCAGTAGCGTCCCCCGGCCAGGGTGAACACGACGAGCGCGAGCCCGAGCACGGCCGCCACGCCGGCACCGAGATGGAAGTAGGCGAGGCCGATGCGGATCGCCACGAACTCGGCGATCAGCGTGACCAGGTTCGTGAACAGTAGGTCGGTCGCGGCGAACCAGCCCCACACCCGGCCGTAGCGCTGGAGCACCAGCTGCCCGTAGCCACGGTGGGTGACCGCGCCGATACGCATCGACATCTCCTGACAGACGTACGCCATCGCGAACGTGATCAGGATGAACGGGAGGAAGAACCCGACGCCGTAGGTGGCTCCGGTCGTGGTGTAGGAGATCATGCTCGGGCCGTCGTTCTCGCCGAGCATCGACAGGATCCCCGGGCCGACGAGCAGCCACAGCAGGTACCAGCGGCGATTGGCGGTCCGGGCCTGGTGCACGCGCGAGCGATCGCGTGAGCGCGCCACGTCTTCGCGACTCAGCGGCGGCAGCGGCACGGCGGCCTGGCCGCCGGTCACGCATGGGTCACCGGGCGGCGCGTTCACGGACACGCTCACTCCATGACTTCCACGCGCATCGAGCGGGCCAGCGCACCGCCCAGTACGTGAACGCGATCGGCGAAGCGCACGAACAGCGGCCCCTCGAACGGCTGCTTGTCGATCACCTCGAACTCGTCTCCGGGCGTGATCCCGCGCTCGCCGAGGAACCGCAGCATGTCGGGGTCGGCGTCCGAGACGCGGGCGAACCGCCCGCGCGCGCCGGCCAGCAACGACTGCAGGCTCTGCGTCGCGACGACCTCCATGATCAGCTCGCGGGTGGGGATCGGGTCGCCGTGCGGGTCGTGTGTCGGGTCGCCGAGCTTTGTCGCGATCAGCTCCTCCAGCTCCTCGGAGAGCACATGCTCCAGCACCTCGGCCTCCTCGTGCACGCGGTCCCACGGCATCCCGAGGCTCTCGTACAGGTACAGCTCCAGCAGGCGGTGATGGCGCATGACCTCCAGGGCGACTCGCCGGCCCGAGTCGGTCAGCGCCACCCCGTGGTAGGGCTGATGCTCGACCAGCCCGAGCTCCCCGAGGCGCTTCACCATCCCCGAGGCCGAGGCCGGCGTCACCCCGAGGCGCTCGGCCAGCGCAGTGGTAGTGACGGAGGCAGCGCCGCGCTCCTGCAGCGAGTAGATCGCCTTGGCGTAGTCCTCGATCGCTGGGGAGACATGATCGTGGCCTGACATGACTCAAATTATGGTAGGCCTAACTTCTGATTTCGTCAACTGCACAGGCCGGGCGGGACCACTTTCCTATCCTGTTCTGAAGGAGATGCCGCCCGCCACCGCCACCGATCCCGAGTACACCGCCGTGACGACCGGTTGCGGCCTGCTCGACCGCTCCGAGCGGGGCAAGCTGGCGCTCACCGGATCCGAGGGCAAGACGTTCCTCCAGGGCCAGGTGTCCAACGACGTCGAGGCCCTCACAGACGGTCACGGCTGCTATGCCACGTTCCTGACGCCGAAGGGCAAGATGCTCGGCGACCTGCGGATCCTCGACGCCGGCGACGAGCTCCTGCTCGATACCGAGCGGGTGGCCCTGCAGGACCTGTTCAACATGATTCGCCGGTTCAGCCTCGGCTACGACGCCGAGCTGCACAAGCGCACGGTCCAGCGCGGTCTGCTCTCGCTGATCGGCCCCGAAGCGGCGTCGATTGCCGGCGCGACGGCGGTCGGGCCCGACGAGCACGATCACGCCGTGGTCGAGCTCGACGGCATCGCGGCGCGGGCGATCCGCACCGACCTCGGCATCGACCTGCTGTGCGACGCGTCGGAGACCGAGCGCCTCAGCGCCGCGCTGCAACGGGCGGGCGCCACCCCGATCTCGGACGACACGGCCGAGTGCGTGCGGATCGAGCACGCGCGGCCGCGCTACGGGATCGATCTCGACGACTCGGTGATCCCGCAGGAGGCGGGCCTGAACGAGCGCGGCGTGTCGTTCACGAAGGGCTGCTACGTCGGCCAGGAGACGGTCGCCCGCCTCTACTACCGCGGCAAGCCGAACCGCCGGCTGCGCGGGCTGCGCTGCGCCGACCCGGTGCAACCGGGCGACGAGCTGCAGCTGGACGGGCGCGCCGTCGGCACCGTGTCGAGCGCCGCCGTCTCGCCGCGGCTCGGACCGCTGGCACTGGCGCTCGTGCGGCGCGAGGCGCCCCCGGGCTCAACGGTCACGGTGGCCGGCGAGCACACCGCCGAGGTCGTCGAGCTGCCGTTCCAGGGCGTTACGCCGCCGCCGCGCTGAGCCCGTTGACCGCCATCCCGGCGAAGGCCGCGAGCTCGTCCGCGTCCGGGACCGGAGCGAGCGCCAGCTGCGGCGTGTCGGGGTGCGAGGCCAGGTAGGCGCCGACGATCCGCACCTCGTCGACCTCGCCGGGCGGGACTTGAGCGCCGCTCTCCCCCGCCCGCGTGGCGTGCCGCAGCGCGGCGACCGTGCGCGCGCTCAGCTCGTCGAGCTCGGCCGGCATCCGCCCGAAGTCGACCAGTCGCCCGCCGGCCAGCCACAGCGCGTCCCCGGTCGGCTTCGTCGGATGCACGGCGAGGACGAGGCGGGGGCGCACGTGCGTCGCCTCCAGCACGCCCTCGATCCGCCGCAGCATCGCCGCCAGCCGCCCGGCGCGACGGCGCAGCCATGCCGCCCGCTCGTATTGCTGCTCGGCGGCGGCGGCGCGCATCTGCGCCTCGACATGGCCGAGCAGCCGCTCCCTGGCGTCGCCACCGGTCGTGAACAGCCCGAGCGCCTCGTCAAGCCGACGGCGGTAGAGGTTCGGATCGAGGTCGCCGAGGCACGGCGACAGGCAGCGGCCCATCTGCCCGTAGGCGGACGGGTACTCGCGGCGCGGCAGCACGCGACCGCAGTGACGCAGCCCGAACAGCGAGTCGAGCTGCTCGACGAGCTCCTGCGCCATCCGGCGTCCCGTCAGCGGCCCGATGCTGACAGCGTGTCCGGCCGCCGGCGCCGGCGCGACGTCGAGGATCGGGAAGGCGATGTCGAGCCGGCAGCGGATGTAGACGAGCGTGTCGTCGACGCGGGTGAGACGGGTGTTGCCCGGCGGGCGCAGCTGTTTGATCAGGCGGTTCTCCAGGACCAGCGCGCCGAGCTCGGAGCCCGTGGCGCGGTAGTCGACGACGGCGGCGTGCTGGGTCCACGCCGCGCGCGGGGTCGAGGGCGCGAAGTGGGCGCGCGCACGGCTGCGAATCGAGACCGATTTGCCGACGTACAGGGCCTGCCCGCCGGCGTCGCGGAACACGTACACGCCCGGATCCTTCGGGAGCTCACCGAAGTCGAGCTGCGGCATCCGCGCCGCCGCGTCGGCGCGGTCGCGGGGCGGCGTGCGTCCGCGCGCGCGTCCACGGCGCGCCGGCTTCAGCAGCGCCAGCGCGTCGCCGACCGTGGGCGCGTTCGCGCACAGCCGTGGGAACAGCGCGCACAGCACGCGTCCGCACGTCTCGGCGTCGGCCAATGCGCGGTGCGTGATCGTGACCTCCACCCCGAGCGCGTCGGCCAGCGCGGCCAACCGGCGCTCGCGCTGCAGCGGGAGCAGCTTGCGAGCCAGCGCCGCCGTGCAGATCACCGGGGGGTCTGGCCACGGCACGCCGCAGCGCTCGAACGCCTGGCGCAGCACCCGGCGGTCGAACGGCGCGTTGTGGGCGACCATCACCCGCCCGCGCAGCCGCTCGGCCAGCTCGGGGAGCACCGTGTCGGGCGCCGGCGCGTCGTCGACCATCGCCTGCGTAATCCCCGTGAACCGCTGGATCCCGCGGCCCAGCGCGAGGTTCGTGCGGACGAGCGATTCGAAGCGGTCGTGCAGCTCACCCCCGCCGACGAGCACCGCGCCGAGCTCCGTGAGCTCGCAGGCATCGCCGCCGAGGCCGTTCGTCTCCGTGTCGACAGCCAGGAACTCGGCGGTGGCGAGCGGTTGGTCGAGCAGCTCCACAACCACGGTGATACGCGCTGCACCGGACGGTGTGACGGCCTGCTTGCACTGCGGCCCGCTCGTGCTGCGCTTCACGACCGCCGAGCGGGGTAGCATCGTGGAGCAGCGAGAAAGGAGCATGCCGTGCACGCGACCGCCGTAGACGCCGAGAAGCTTCGTGAGCTGGACGATGACACGCGCCGCGCCTGGGACGCCTACCGCGAGCGGCTGCTCGAGCTGACCGGGCCGGAGTACGACGACGCCGAGCGCGAGAGCTGGGATGAGCTCCAGGCGCAGCTGGACGGCGTTGAGCGCCGTCGCCGCGAACTCTCCGACGCCGGCGTCTGACCGGCCAACCTTCGGCGCCTCGTCGCGTTGACACCGAATGGTGTCATTTTCCTCGCGCGCGGGCAGCGAGTCGGTTAGGGTTCGCGCCAAGTGCGGCCCGGTCGAGCCGCGGTCGAGGCGGGGACCGGAATGGGAGCCGGAGAGGAGACGGACGACAGGATGAGAGGAAGGACGATCTGGTTGGCCGGCTCTGCCGCCGTGCTGCTGGCCGGCTGCGGCAGCGGGGGCACCTTCGCGAACAAGCCACGGCCGGCGACGCCGGTGAACCTCACCGTATACGTGAACGACCAGCGTGTCTCGGTCTCGCCCGCCTCGGTCGGCGCCGGACCGGTGATGTTCATCGTCACCAACCAGGCCAACCGCAACGAGTCGGTTGAGGTGCACGGGACCGGCGGCCGGTCGCTGGCCAGCACCGGGCCGATCAATCCCGGCGGCACCGCTCAGGTGACCGTCGACTTCAACCGCGGCGACTACACCATCTCGACCACCGAGGCTCAACTCGTCGGACGCAGCGGGATCCACCCGGCGACGCTGCACATCGGCCCCCCGCGGCCGAGCGCCGACAACGCCCTGCTGCAGCCGTAGCGCCCACGGAAAACCTCGCCGATACCCTCCAGGAACACCCTGGTACCCGAAACGAGCGAGGCAACCGTCAGTGGCCGTTGATCTGAGCCAAGTCGCACATGTTGAGACCCAGCCGGGCGAGCTCCCGCGCACGATGGCCGCCTGGGTCATCCGCGAGGAGCGCCAAGGCGAGCCCACCGATGCGTTCCAGCTGGAGCAGATCGAGGTACCCGAGCCCGGCGCCTTCGAGGTGATCGTCCGCGTGATGGCGGCCGGGGTGAACTTCAACAACGTGTGGGCGGCGCTCGGCGAGCCGGTCGGCGTGTGGCGCTACGGCGACCACCCCCAGTACGGCCACCACATCGGCGGATCGGACGCCTCCGGGATCGTCTGGAAGGTCGGCGAGGGCGTCACCCGCTGGAAGCCCGGCGACGAGGTCGTGATCCACTGCAACCAGGCCTCCTACGAGGATCCCGAGGTCCACGGTCTCGACCCGCTGGCCGCCCCATCGCAGCGGATCTGGGGCTACGAGACAACCTGGGGGTCGTTCGCCCAGTTCTGCAAGGTCCAGGCCCAGCAGCTGCTGCACAAGCCCAAGCACCTCGCCTGGGAGGAGGCCGCCTCCTACGGTCTCACCTACTTCACCGCGTACCGGATGCTGGTGGACCGCTGCCAGCTGCAGGCGGGCCACCGCGTCCTGATCTGGGGCGCCGCCGGCGGCCTCGGGGTGTTTGCCACACAGCTGTGCGCGCTGACCGGGGCCGACGCCGTCGGCGTCGTCTCCAGCGCCGAGAAGGGCGAGCTGATCGAGCAGCTCGGCGCCGTCGGCCACATTGACCGGACACAGTTCGCCGGGATGATGCGCCGCGGCGGCGAGAACGCCGACGAGGAGGCGGTCCGGTTCAAGGAGTCGCGGCGGTTCGCCAAGGCGGTCGGTCAGGTGCTCGGGGGCCCTCCCGACATCGTCTTCGAGCACGTCGGCCAGGCCACCTTCCCGACCAGCGTGTTCGTCGTCAAGCCGTTCGGCAAGGTCGTCATCTGCGGCGCCACCTCCGGTTACCAGCTCGACTTCGACGTCCGCTACCTGTGGATGCGTCAGAAGCAGATCATCGGCTCACACTTCGCCAACGCCTGGGAGGCCACGAAGGCCAACGAGCTGATCGAGGAGTCGAAGATCCGACCCGTCCTGTGGCAGACTATGGGGTTCGAGAAGGTCGCCGAAGCCCACCAGCTGCTGCGCGACAACAAGCACCTCGGGAAGATCGCGATCCTCGTCGGCGCGACCGAGGAAGGACAAGGCAAAACCGCGGACGGTCCTGGCGCGATCCGGGCCGAGGTTGGAGCGTAATCCGATATGGCAGGCGTCGTTCACATTCCCTGGTACGCCACGGTGCTGCGGCATCAGAGCTTCGGCGAGGCCGTCGCCAAGGTCGCCCCGCTGGCGCTGCGCCACGGTGCAACCAAGTACCAGGTGCAGCGCAGCCTGGACGATCGCTACAAGATCCTGCAGATGACGTGGTGCGAGTCCAAGGACGACTGGTACCGCTACTGGGAGAGCCCCGAGATGATCGAGTTCCGCGCTCGGCACGTGGGCCACTACCAGATCCCCATCGTCTACGTCTGGCACGAGGAGCTCGCCTCGGGCGAGCTCGGCCCGGAGGTCGAGCTCGACAACGGCCACGCGCCGGAGTCGGCGCCCGAGCTCGAGACCCAGCAGATCAGCTGATCAGCCGGCCGCGTTGACGCGCAGCGCGAGCTCCAGCCAGAAGCGCTCGTCGGGGTCGTCGAGGACTGGGCCGAACAGCTCGCGCAGACGGCCCACCCGGTAGCGCGCCGTCTGCGGGTGCACCTCCAGCCTCGCTGCCGTCGGACCGAGCCGCCCCTGCTCGGCCAGCCACACCTGCAACGTCCTCACCAGCCGCGCCCGCGCTCCGGCCGACAGCGCGGCCAGCGGCGCCAGCGCGTGGGCGGCCAGCTCGCCGGCCAGCCGCGGGTCGCAGCGCAGCAGCAGCTCGCCGATCCGCTCCTGCGCGGCCACGAGCGCCGAGCCCTCCCCGGCCAGCTCCAGCGCCGCTCGTGCCCGGGCGAAGCTGATCGCCGCCTCCGGCCACGCCACGGTCGTGCCCAACCCGGCTCGCGCACCGGCCGCCATGATGGCGCGCTCCAGCTCGGCGTGGCGCCCGGGACCCTCAGGGTCCGGGACCACGGCGCAGGTCAGCTCGCCGATCCGCTCGGTGATCGCGTCGGTGGGCAGAGCAATTCCGGCCTCGATGCCGCCCGCGATCGCCGTCACCGCGAGCTGGCGCGGCAGCGGCCACGACGCATCCCTGGCCGCCCGCTCGATGTCGGCCGGGTCGGGCGCGGGCTCGCGGACGAGCATCCGCACGAGCCGCCGGCGGCTCAGCTCGGCCTCGCTGGCCACCGCCGACTGCTCCAGCGCATAGCCCTCGGCCGACTCGGCCGACAGCACGTCGATGTAGGCGAAGATCGACTCCGCGAGCAGATACAGCGTGTCGGGCACCAAACCCGCGGCGACGCCGGTCGCGGCGAACCGGCGCCACGCCACGCGAGCGCCGATCCGGTAGGCGCTCAGCAGCGACTCCAGCGTCCGCCCCGCCCGCATTTCGCCGCGCCCCAGCACGATGTACACGTCGCGCCGGGGGACGTTGTCGCCCGCCTCGATCTCCGCCAGGAAGTGGCGCAGGGCCTCCTGCACGCCGGCGCGGATGCCCTCGCCGAACTGCCCGTCCAGCGGGCGGCTGTAGGCCGGTATCGTCCGGACGGCGTCGATCATCTCGTTGGCGACGTCGGACAGCACCGGCCGCAGGACGAGCGCGATCTCGGTGGGCAGCTCGTGCCAAGGCTGATCCGCCATTTCTGTTGGGAATGTATAACTTCTCATGAGGAACTCGTGGCGGTGGTAGCAGAATTTTGCGCCTATAGTCCGTAGCCTCAGTGATGGAAATGACTCGCTTCCACAAGATCGGCAACCTGGTCGCAGTGTCGCTCCCGCCGCTCGCGCTGATCGCGGCGATCGTGCTGCTGTGGAACCGGGCGATCGGCCCGCTGGAGCTGACGCTGCTGCTCGTGCTGTACGTCGTCACCGCACTCGGCGTGACGCTCGGCTATCACCGGATGTTCACCCACCGCGCGTTCGAGTCCTCGCGTGTCTTCCGGGCGATCGTCGCCGCGTGCGGCTCGATGGCGGTCGAAGGCTCCGTGATCACGTGGGTGGCCGATCATCGCAAGCATCACGCCTTCACCGACCGTGACGGCGACCCGCATTCCCCCCACCTCGCCGGGCCGGGCTTCATCGGCGCCGTCCAGGGGCTGTGGCACGCCCACATCGGCTGGCTGTTCGAAACCGTCGGCACGGCCGAGCGCGAGCGCTTCGCCCCCGACCTCGTGAAGGACAAGCTGATGCGGGTGATGGACAAGCTGTTCTTCCTGTGGGTGGCGCTCGGCTTCGCGATCCCGTTCGCGCTCGGCTGGATCATCGGCGGCGGGATCGGCACCGCGCTGACCGCGCTGCTGTGGGGCGGGTTCGTGCGCGTCCTACTGCTCCACCACGTCACCTGGTCGATCAACTCTGTCTGCCACTTCTTCGGGCGCCGGCGCTTCGACGTCGAGGACGAGTCGCGCAACGTGTTCTGGCTCGCCCCGCTGTCGATGGGCGAGGCCTGGCACCACAATCACCACGCCTTCCCCACCTCGGCGTTTCATGGGCTGCGCGTGTGGGAGCGGGTGTCGGACCCGACCGGGCTGATGATCTCGCTGCTGGAAAAGCTCGGGATCGTCTGGGCCGTGGTCCGCGTCAGCCCGGAGCGCCAGCTGGCCAAGACGCTGCCGGCCGCCGCCAAGGCAGCCAAACCGATCCCGCAGAGCGGCTAGCCGGAGTTCGGCGCCAGCCGCACTCGCAAGCTGATACGCGCTAGCGGATCAGCCATTCTCCAGCGGGGCCATCGAGAGCCCCGCGTCGTCGAGCCTCTCCCAGTAATCCTGGGCATCCTCACGCGGTCCGCTCCACACGATCGCGCACCCGTTGGTGTGGATCCGATCGGCCATGCCGTAACCCTGGGCCAACGTGATCCCGGGGATCACGCTCGCGAGCGTCTCGGCGACGTGGTCGAAGGTGTTGTAGTCGTCATTCAGGACCACAACTCTCCAGAGTCCGCCGAGCCCGGTGCCAGGTCCTCCGACCCGAGGCAGCTCAAGCGTCTGCGCCATCGCCCGCAGCATAGCGCCGCCATTTCATTTTTCCAGCTTGTCCCAATACCGTCGTAAGCCCGCGTACAACTGGTCCCGCGGGGCCGCCTGCGCGTACGCGGCGGCGATCTCAGGCGATACGTGCTCGGCGATCTCGGCCTGCACCGCGTCACTGAACTCCTGAAGCTCGTTCTCACGCGCCAACTCGGCCCAGCGATCGAGCCGGTCGCCAACAGCTTCGAGCTGTGACTGGACGTCGTCGTCGTTTGAGCCGAAGTGGGTCATGGCCAGCCGCTCCGGCCGCCAGGCGGCGATCAGCTGCAGCGACGCGTGCCATTTCGGCAGGTCGATGTCGGGCGGCGGGGTCGGCGGGATCACCATGCCCCCGTCCTCGATCCGTACCCCGCCGACGTCGCCGACGAACGCCGTTCGACCATGCCGGTAGGAGACATGATGATTGGCATGGCCGGGCGTGTAGGCGACCTCGAAGCCCTCGGCGCCGAACAGCTGCTCGCCGCCGGTGAGGATCCGAAGGTTGGCCTCCGGGACCGGCACGAACTCACCCCAGAGGCGGTCCATGTCGTCCTTGTACAGCTGCGTCGCCGACGCGATCAGCCGCGACGGGTCGATCATGTGCCTCGCCCCGCGCTCGTGGACGTACACCTCCAGGTCCGGCCAGCGCTGGACGAGCGAGCCGCTCGCCCCGGCATGGTCGAGATGGATGTGCGTCAGCAGCAGGGCGCGGGGGCGCAGGCCGTCGAGCCCGGCCAGGAGCGTCTCCAGGCACGATGTCGGGCCCGGGTCGATCAGGACGTCGTCGACGACCCAGCATCCGATCACCCGGGGGTTACCCAGGTGCAGGCAGTCGATCACGCGCATCGCGCTCAGGAGCCGTCGTCCGGCGGCTGCTCGAACTGCACCTGTCCCGGCAGCGCCGTGTCGTCGTCGGCATCGGCGTCGAACGGGTGGGCGCGGGCCGGCCGGGGCGGGCCGGGCGACGCCGACGAGTCGAGGGACTCGGGCGGAATCGGCGTGAACGGCTGGGTCCGCGTGGCGTCGAAGCCGCCCCCCTCGGGCTCGGCGCCCCGGTCCGGAGGGAGCTCGATGACTGCCGTCGCTCCCTCGTCGTGGTCCGCCGGCTCCTCGTCGCTCGTGTCCGGGTGCAGGGCGACGGTCTCGGTCGTGTCGCCGGCGCCCTCGCCCGCCGGGGCCGGCTCCTCGGCGGTCATGGGCGGCTCCTCGGCGGCCGGGAACTTCGCCGCCGCTTCCTCGGCGAGCTCGAGCAGCTGGCGGGCCAGGCCCTTGGCGTCACCGACGATGCGGTCGCGCTCGGACCAGATCCGGTCGGTGTCGGCGTCGAGCTCCTTGACGCGCGCGCGCGCCCAGGCGGTGAGCTGCGAAGCCTCACGGCGCGCCACCTCCAGTCGCTCTTCGGCCTCGCGCCGGGACTGCGTCGTGATCCCCTCGGCGGTCTCGTGCGCGCGCTGCAGGATGCCCGAGACGTCCTCCCCGACGCGCTCCAGCGCCCGGCGCACGGCCGCCTGGGGCGAGCTGCGCGCCTGGAGCTCGGCGAGCAGCTGGTTCGTCTTGCGCACGTAGGCGTCGACGGCGAACTTGTCGTATCCGCGTAGCACCGTCGGAAACTCGCTGTCGGCGAGCGACGGCACGGATTCGTCGGGTAGTGAGTTCAGCGGCTCGTTGATGTCTTGCATCAGGGCGTGTTCGTCGGCGGCGGAGTTCTGGTCGGGCATAGCTCCACATTACCCCCATAGAATCTCTTGCATGCCGGATTTCGATTCGCCGCGGCTGCCTGAACGTGACCGCCCGTGGATGATGCGCACGTACGCCGGTCACTCGGACGCCCAGCGTTCCAACGAGCTGTACCGCCGCAACCTGGAGAAGGGTCAGACCGGTCTGTCGATCGCCTTCGATCTGCCGACGCAGACGGGCTATGACCCCGACCACGAGCTGGCTCGCGGTGAGGTCGGCAAGGTTGGCGTCTCGATCGCCCACCGCGGCGACATGGCCACCCTGCTGCACGGCATCCCGCTCGATCAGATGAACACCTCGATGACGATCAACGCGACCGCGGCCTGGCTGCTGGCGCTGTACATCGTCGCCGCCGAGACTCAGGGGGTACCCGAATCATCGCTCCAGGGCACCACCCAGAACGACATCCTGAAGGAATACCTCAGCCGCGGCACGTACGCCTTCCCCCCGGCGCCGAGCATGCGGCTGATCGCCGACACGATCGCCTACACGGTCACACACGTGCCGAAGTGGAACCCGATCAACATCTCCTCCTATCACCTCCAGGAGGCGGGCTCGACCCCCGTCCAGGAGATCGCCTACTCGATGAGCAACGCGATCGCCGTGCTCGACGCCGTCCGCGAGCGCGTGCCGGCGAGGCTGATGGGCGAGGTCTTCGGCCGGATCTCGTTCTTCGTGAACGCCGGCGTGCGGTTCATCGAGGAGCACGCGAAGCTGCGCGCCATGTCGCAGCTGTGGGACGAGCTCGGCCGCAAGTACGGCGTCGAGGATCCGAAGCACCGCCGCTTCCGCTACGGCGTCCAGGTGAACTCGCTCGGGTTGACCGAGGCGCAGCCGGAGAACAACGTCTATCGCATCGCCCTGGAGACACTGGCCGTCACGCTCGGCCGTGATGCCCGCGCCCGGGCCCTGCAACTGCCGGCGTGGAACGAGGCGCTCGGGCTCCCGCGGCCGTGGGACCAGCAGTGGTCGCTGCGCCTACAGCAGATCCTGGCCTTTGAGACCGACCTGCTGGAGTACCCCGACATCTTCGAGGGGTCGGTCGTGATGGACGGCCTCGTGGCCGAGCTGGCCGATGGCGCCCGCGACGAGATGTCGCGAGTCGCCGAGCTGGGCGGCGCCGTCGAAGCCGTTGACTACATGAAGTCCGCGCTCGTCGAGTCCCACCGCGAGCGCTGGCAGCGGATCGAGTCCGGCGAGCTGACCGTGGTCGGGATGAACCGGTTCACCTCCACCGAGCCCTCACCGCTGACCGCCGACGCCGACGGCGGGATCCTCGTCGTCGACCCCGCGATCGAGGCCCAGCAGCGCGCGGCGCTGGAGCAGTGGCGCGCCGGGCGCGACCAGGCCGCCGTCGACGACGCCCTGGCCGAGCTGGCCCGCGCGGCGATCGACGACTCGGAGAACATCATGCCCGCGACGATCGCCGCCGCCCGCGCCGGCGTGACCACCGGCGAGTGGTCGCAGACGCTGCGCGACGCCTTCGGCGAGTACCGCGCCCCGACCGGTGTCGGCGAGGCCGCCGCCGTGTCCGGCTCCGACGTCGCCGAGCTCCGCGACGAGGTGGAGCGCGTCTCGGAGGCGCTCGGGCGCCGCCTGAAGTTCCTCGTCGGCAAGCCGGGGCTCGATGGTCACTCCAACGGCGCCGAGCAGATCGCCGTCCGCGCCCGCGACGCCGGCATGGATGTCGTCTACGAGGGGATCCGGCTGACGCCGTCGCAGATCGCCACCTCGGCCGCCCAGGAGGGCGTCCACGTCATCGGGCTCTCGATCCTGTCCGGCTCGCACGCCGAGCTGATCCCGGCCGTGCTGGCCGAGCTGCGCGATGCCGGGATCGAGGAGGTGCCGGTGGTGGTCGGCGGAATCATCCCCGAGGCCGACGCCGAGAAGCTCCGCCAGGCCGGCGTCGCCGCGGTCTACACGCCGAAGGACTGGGACCTGAACGGGATGATGCGCGACATCATCGGCCTCGTCGCGGCCCGCAACAAGATCTCATCGCCGGCTTGAGCGACGGCGCCGAGCTGGGGCGACGCCTGCGTGAGGGCGACCTGAGCGTCGCACGGGCCGTCCTGAACCTCGTCGAGAACCGCACCGACGCCGCCCGCGCCGCCACCGCCACGCTGCTGGCCACCGTCTCCCCCGCCGCGCTCGGCAGCGAGGCGCCGGGGCACATCGTCGGGCTGACCGGACCGCCCGGCGTGGGCAAGTCGATGCTGCTCTCGCGCCTCGTGGCCGGCTGGCGCGCCTCGGGACGCACCGTCGCCGTGCTGGCCGTGGACCCGTCGTCGCGGCGCTCCGGCGGCTCGCTGCTCGGCGACCGGGCGCGCTTGGAGGTCGATCCGCGCGACCGCGGCCTGTTCATCCGCTCGACCGCCGCCGCCGATCGCCTCGGCGGCCTCGCCCCGGCCACTCGCGCCGCCGCCACCGCGCTGTCGGTCGCCTTCGACGTCGTGGTGATCGAGACGGTCGGCGTCGGGCAGTCCGAGACCGAGGTCGCCGAGGTCGCCGATACCGTCGTGGTCGTCGTCCAGCCCGGTTCCGGCGACGTCCTGCAGTTCCTGAAGGCGGGGATCATGGAGGTCCCCGACGTGCTGGTCGTGACGAAGTCCGACCTCGGGCGCGTCGCCACCCGCGCGCTGTCGGACCTGCGGGCGGCGCTCCGCTCGCTCGGCGCCCGCGACACCGCCGTCGTCCTCGTCTCGTCGGTGCCGCCACCCGCCGGGATCGACGAACTGCTGGAGGCGATCGACGCCCATCGCGCCGGCCTCGATGTCGCCGCCCGGCGGCTGGCGGCCCGCCGCGCGCACGCGCTGGCCGACTTCGCCGCCGAGCACGGGGAGCGGGGCATGCGAGCGCTGGGCGGCGCCCGCGCCGCCCAGCGGTGGCTGGCCGAGCAGGACCCGGCCCTCGACGTGCCGTCGTTGACCCGAGCGCTCCAGCAGCGTCTCGACGAGGCCCCCGAGCAGGAGCTCGCCTGAGCGACAATCACCCGATGGCGCCGATCCTCATGCCTGGAGCGCCGCTGCGCGATGGCCCGACCGCGTTGCGGACATGGCGCGATCAGGACATCCCGGCGCTCGTCGTCGCCTGCCAGGATCCGGACATCACACGCTGGACGCGCGTTCCCTCCCCGTACGGCGAGGCCGAGGCCCGCGCCTACCGAATGACGCGCGAGGCCGCCGTCCGCGCCGGCGCGATGGCGCCATTCGCGATCGTCGAGGCCGATGCCCCCGACGTCCTGCTCGGGTCGATCTCGCTGATGCGCTTCGCCTGGCAGGACGCCCGCGGTGAGGTCGGCTACTGGCTGGCCGCCGCGGCCCGCGGCCGCGGCCACGCCACCCGCGCCGTGCGCCTGATCTGCGCCTGGGGATTCCACCAGCTCGGCCTGGAGCGGATCGAGCTGATCGCAGCTACCGGCAATGCCGCTTCCCAGACCGTCGCTGAGCGAACGGGCTTCACCCGCGAGGCGGTGCTGCGCTCCCACACGCTCGGCGCGCAAGGCCGCCAGGACATGGTGGGCTTCGCGCTGCTGCGCGGCGATCGCCCGGTGTGAACTACTTCGGGACCGTCGGGGTCCCGAGCGAGCTGACCCGCCACCCGGCAGACGTCTTCACCAGCTCGATCGCGTCGAGCGAGGCCTCCTGGCCCTTGGCGGTGGTGATCGTGTCGACCGACGCGGTGTCGCCGTGCACCTCGATCCGCCCGATCGCCAGCGCCGGCTGCGTCACGTGGCCGAGTCCCAGCTGCATCGCCTTCTCGCACGGGATGCCGTAGTCGGTGAGGTGGGCCAGCAGCGACGGGGCCAGAACTTGCGTGCACAGCGTCCGGAACGCGTGGTGCGCAGTCGCGCTCTGAAGCTGCTCGACCTTGGACTGCACGAGGCTGCGATCGCTGGTGCCACACCCCGCGACGACGGCCGCGCAGACGACCGCCAACAGCACTCCGCTCCTGGCCGGCATCGGCGAAGGGTAGCCTCTAGTGGATGCGAGAGCCGCTCCACGACGGCCACGGGCGCGCGATCGGGGACCTCCGGGTGTCGGTCACCGACCGCTGCAACTTCCGCTGCCAGTACTGCATGCCGGCCGAAGGGCTCCCGTGGCTGGACCGCGACGACGTGCTGCGCTTTGAGGAGATCGCTCGGCTTGTCCGCGTGCTGTCCGAGATGGGCGTCCACGATGTGCGCCTCACCGGTGGTGAACCGCTCGTGCGCCGCGACTTCCCGACCCTGGCGCGGATGCTGTCCGAGCTCCCGCTGCTGCAGGATCTCTCCCTCACGACCAATGGCTTCCTCCTGGAGCGCGACGCCGAGGCGCTGGTGGCCGCCGGCATCAACCGCTTCAACGTCTCGATCGACTCGCTCCAGCGCGATCGCTTCTACGAGCTCACGCGACGCGACGCGCTGCCGCAGGTGCTGCGCGGGCTGGAGCGGCTCGCTGCGATCCCCGCCGCCCACCCGATCAAGCTGAACGCGGTGGCGTTGCGGGATTTCACCGAGGAGGAGGTGCTGCCGTTCGCCGAACTGGCCCGCAGCAGCGCTTACGAGATCCGCTTCATCGAGTTCATGCCACTCGACGGCGACCAGGCGTGGACGCCCGAGCAGGTACTGACCGGCGAGGAGATCCGCGCGGCGATCCACGCCGTCTATCCGCTCGAGCCCCTCCCCCGCGCGCCGAGCGCCACCGCCCGCGTCTACCGCTTCGCCGACGGCCGCGGCCGGGTCGGTTTCATCAATCCCGTCTCAGAGCCGTTCTGCGCCGACTGCAACAGGATCCGGCTGACCGCCGACGGGCGGCTGCGCACCTGCCTCTTCTCGCTGAACGAGACCGATCTGCGCGGCCCGCTGCGGGCCGGCGCCGACGACGACGAGTTGGCGCAGATCATCCGCGACGCCGTCTGGCACAAGGAGCTCAAGCACCACGTCGGCGAGCCCGGCTTCATCCAGCCCGCGCGGACGATGTCCGCGATCGGCGGCTGACGAAGTTCATTCTTTCGTTCGTTAATTCCTGCGCAACTCTTAGCGAGGATCATCAGGGTCGCTCCCCATGCTTCTGCTGATGCTGTTCGCATTGATCGCCGGTGCCGGCACCGCGGTCACCCCGTGCGTGCTTCCGGTGCTGCCGGCCCTGCTGTCGGCCAGCGCGGCCGGCGGCCGGCGGCGACCCGCCGGGATCGTGCTCGGGCTCGGGATCACGTTCGCGATCTCGATCGTCGCGCTGGCCCAGATCACCCGCGGCGTCGGGCTGGCCAGCGGCGCCACCCGGACGCTGGCCGTCGTCGTGCTGATCGCCTTCGGGCTGATCATGCTCGTGCCGCCCCTGGCCGAGCGCATCCAGGCGCCGCTCTCGCGCCTCGCCCGCTTCGGGCCGAAGACCCGCGGCTCGGGCTTCTGGTCGGGCCTCGGGGTCGGAGGCGCTCTCGGGTTCGTCTGCGCGCCGTGCGCCGGCCCGATCCTCGCCGCGGTGATCTCCGTCAGCGCCTCGGGCAACACCTCGGCGAAGGTCGTCGCCGTCGCGATCTCCTACACCGTCGGCCTCGCGCTCGTGCTGACCGTGTATTCGATCGGCGGTCGCAAGCTGATGGAGGCGGCCCGCCGGCGTTTCCGCGGGAACGTCGTCGAGCAGACCCTGGGGGCGGTTCTGATCATCACCGGCCTGGTGATCGCGACGAATCTCGACGTGAAGTTCGAGAGGGTGCTCGCCAATGGCACGTCGGGGGCCAACCACTCGGGACTGCTCGCCTTCCTCGTCGACCCCACAAACGGCCTGGAGAACTCCCATGCGGTCCAGAGCCGCCTGAACTCGCTGCGCCCCGCGTCGCGGTTTGCGCTGCGCCAGGCGAAGGCGGCGGCGACGAAGCCCGTCGTGCTCACCGCCGGTGAGCAGAGCGTGGCGATCCCGGGCGTGAAGACACCGGCCCTGCACGACCTCGGACAGGCCCCCAACTTCACCGACACCCAGGACTGGTTCAACACCCCGGGCGGCCGGTCGCTGAGCATCACCGCCCTACGAGGCAAGGTCGTGCTCGTCGACTTCTGGACGTTCACCTGCATCAACTGCATTCGCACGCTGCCGTTCATCGAGGGCCTGTACAAGACCTATCACCCCGACGGGCTGGAGATCGTCGGGATCGAGACGCCCGAGTTCACGTTCGAGCAGGTCGCCGGCAACGTGCAGCAGGCGATCAAGGCCGACGGGCTCACCTACCCGGTCGTGCAGGACAACCGCTACGGCACCTGGGACGCCTACCAGAACCAGTACTGGCCGGCCGACTACCTGATCGGCGCCCAGGGGAACGTCGAGCACACCCAGTTCGGGGAGGGCGACTACGGGTCGGAGGAGGCCGCCGTCCGCCAGCTGCTCTACGACGCGGGAGCGCATCACCTCCCGCCCCCGATAACCGCCCACGCGCTCACGCCCTCCAGCAACCTCGGTTCGTATGAGACCTACCTCAACCCCAAGCAGTACAACCAGTACGGGCAGATGTGGGCGAGCCCGCTCACGGCCGGCACCAATGCCTATCGCGGGGGCCAGCCGACCGGGCTGAACCCGAACCAGTGGGAGCTGAACGGCACGTGGACCGGCACCTCGGAGTCGATCACTCCGGCAAGCGGCGAGGCGTCGATCATCGGCGGCTTCCAGGCCCAGCACGTCTACCTCGTCATGACCTCGGCGGGCAACACGCCCCGCTCGGGCCGGGTCCTGCTTGACGGCAAGCCGATCCCGGTGGCCGAGGACGGGGCCGACGTGAAGCCCGGCGGAACGTTCACCGTCACGGGCGAGCGGCTGTATTCGCTCGTATCGCTGCCCTCCGACGAGGAGCACACGATCACCGTCCAGCTGCCGCCCGGAATCAGCGCCTACGACTTCACGTTCGGCTAGCGCCTCAGGCGCTGCTCCAGGGCCGCCACCTCCCCCGGGGTGTTCACGTTGCACAGCTCCTCCTCGGCCACGTCGACCGGCAGCCAGACGAGCGCGCCGACAGCCCGCTGCAGGCTCCGGTCCGGGTGCAGGCGGAGCATCCCGGCGAGATCGTCCAGCGCCTGCGGGCGGTAGCACCCCAGCAGCGGCTGCCACGTGCCCGCCGCCCTGACGATCACAGCCTGCGCCCGGCGAGCGTCCTGCGCGAGCCGGCGCACGGTGTCGGCACTAAGCAGCGGCAGATCGCACGGGCAGATCACGACGGGCCGGTCCCCGGCGGCCCGCAGCGCGGTCACGATCCCCTGGAGCGGGTGCCTCGGCTCCTCCGGCTCGGTCCACACATCGACGCCGAGCTCCGGGAGCGCCGTGCTCGCCTTGGCCACGACCACGACGTCGTCCAGGACCTGCTGCAGCGCGGCCAGCGGATAGCTGATCAGCGGGCGCCCGGCGAGCATCACGGTCGCCTTCTCGCCGCCGATCCGGACCCCTCGGCCGCCGGCCAGAACCGCCCCGATCGGGGGCTCAGGAGAGCTCATCTTGAGGGGCTTGCGCAGTCGATCATGGGCGGATCGTAAAATCAGCGTGATGGAGGGCTCCACAGAGGTCCGAAGCTGGCTGCGCTGCTACCGGTGCTGGTCGCAGAACCTGGAGGTTCAGGTTCATTACGAGGGCATTCATCGCATCGATCCCGAGAGCGGCGAGCGGGGCGAAGTCGTCGACGAGATGCAGGAGGCCGTCGTTCAGTGCCTCGAATGCATGCACGACCAACCGCACCTCGGCTTCCACAACGGCCGGGTCGAGCCGATCGAGGATCGCTGGGAGCGCATGATCGCCGGCACCCCCTGGGTGGCGTCGTGCACCGTGACCGTCGACGCCGACGATGTCGAGACGTGCTCGGGCCCCGAGGCGGGTGACGCCCTGTCCTACGCCGCGTTCGGCGATCACGGCACCCGCGAGTTCTTCACCCACGTCCGCTTCCACAAGCACGACGAGGACCGGATTGTCGTCCACCTGCTCGTCGAGCTGTACGCGCGCAACGTCGACGAGGCGACCGAGGTGCTGGAGGAGGCCGCCCGCGGCACGCTGGCGATCACGTCGCTCGCCGAGGAGTCACGCCCGCCGGCGTCGACCGGCGACGGAAAGCACTAACGCCGCCCGCCGCTTCCTCGACGCTCGCGTTCCCGCGGGAACGTCGCTGCCACCACGCCCACGTCTCGATCACGATCAGCGCCACGGCCACCGGCACGGTGGCGGGCAGCTCGTTCACGAAGAAGAACAGCAGGTCAAACGCCGCGGCCAGCGCCAGCGTCAGCAGCGCGGTTCGCCACTGCAAGGCGCGGTTGGCCGATAGCAACGCCCCGAGCACGCCCGCGACGAACAGGTCGCCGTAGCCGAGCGACACGCTGCCAAAGCTCTCGGACTGCAGGCTCGGCAGGCCGCTCCCGGGACTGGCGGCGACGAGCTGGCTGTTTGGGTGCTGCAACAGGTCGGAGGCGACGAGCCACACGTCGGCCGCGGACATCGCCACGATCCCCACTTTCAGCCAGCCGCTGGGCGCCACCGCGGCCAGCAGCACCCCGAGCGTCACGCAGCTGAGGGCGTCGAGGATCGACCCCGCTGCCTCCCCAGCGAGCGATCCCTGCGCCCTCCACACGAGCAGGAACAGCGGGACGACGAGCACGGCCAGCCACCACCGCGCGCCCCGGCTCGCCCAGGCGAGGGCCGCCGCGGCCAGCAGCGGCACGGCCACGAGCGCCAGATAGGTCAGCCACGTGGCCGAGTTCGAGGCGTAGCGGATCAGGAAGATCACGCCGACGATCGAAACGACCGGCACCGCGGCCCAGCCGCGTCCGTGGAAGCGGTCGAGCCGCTGCACGCCGGGCGCCAGTCGGGGCGCGAAGACGCAGCCGGCCTGCAGCGCGAGCAGGCCGGCGTCGGACGGGATGAACGGGAGCGCCATCGCTCCCCAGATTATGTTTTAGGCGTTCAGGCGCTGCTCAAGGCCAGCCAACTGTTTGCGCAGAGCGGCCGGGAGCTTGTCGCCGAACTCGGCGTAGTGCGCGTGTACCTGCGGCAGCTGCGCCTTCCAGCCATCGGTGTCGACCGCGAGCAGCGCGGTCATGTCGTCCTGCGACACGTCAAGGTCGGTCGTGTCGATGCCGCCCTCGCCCGTGGCCGGCGGGAGGAGCCCGATTGCGGTCTCCTCGGCGGCAGCGGTGCCATCGCAGCGGCCGAACACCCAGGCCAGTACCCGCGAATTCTCGCCGTAGCCGGGCCACAGGAACTTGCCGCCGGCGTCCTTGCGGAACCAGTTCACGTAGAAGATCTTCGGCAGCTGGGCGCCGTTGCGCTGGCCGGTTGTGATCCAGTGGGCGAAGTAATCACCCATGTGGTAGCCGCAGAACGGCAGCATCGCCATCGGGTCGAAGCGGAGCTTGCCGACCGCGCCGGCCTGCGCCGCGGTGGTCTCCGAGGACATGATCGAGCCCATGAAGACGCCGTGATCCCAGTCGAACGCCTCGTGCACGAGCGGCACCACGGTCGAACGGCGGCCGCCGAACAGGAACGCGTCGATCGGCACGCCGGCCGGGTCCTCCCACTCCGGCGCGATCGACGGACACTGCGCGGCCGGCGTGGTGAAGCGCGCGTTCGGGTGCGCGGCGGGCGCCTGTGACTCCGGCGTCCACTCGGCGCCGTGCCAGTCGATCGCGTGCGCCGGCGGCTCGCCCGTCAGCCCCTCCCACCAGACGTCGCCATCGTCGGTCCGGGCGCAGTTGGTGAAGATCGTGTTCCGGCCGATCGTGTCGATCGCGTTGGGGTTGGTCAGCGCACCGGTGCCGGGGGCGACGCCGAAGAACCCGTACTCGGGGTTCACGGCGTACAGCTTGCCGTCCTGACCGAACTTCATCCACGCGATGTCGTCGCCGATCGTTTCGACCTTCCAGTCGGGCAGGGTCGGGATCAGCATGGCCAGGTTCGTCTTGCCGCATGCGCTCGGGAAGGCCGCGGCGATGTACTTCGATTCGCCCTCGGGCGAGGTGAGCTTCAGGATCAGCATGTGCTCGGCCAGCCAGCCCTCGTCGTGGGCCATCACCGACGCGATCCGCAGCGCGAAGCACTTCTTGCCGAGCAGCGCGTTGCCACCGTAACCGGAGCCGAACGACCAGATCTCGCGCGTCTCGGGGAAATGGACGATGTACTTGTTGTCGGCGTTGCACGGCCACGGCACGTCCTGGGCGCCGGACGCCAGCGGAGCGCCGACGGAGTGCACGCACGGGACGTACTCGCCGTCCTGGCCGAGCGCGTCGAGCGCCTCCTGCCCCATCCGGGTCATGATCTTCATCGACACCGCGACGTACGCCGAGTCGGTCAGCTGCACGCCGACGTAGGAGATCGGCGAGCCGATCGGGCCCATCGAGAACGGGACCACGTACATCGTGCGCCCGCGCATCGAGCCCTCGAACAGCTCGTTCAGCGCGGTCCGCATCTCCTCCGGCTCACGCCAGTTGTTCGTCGGGCCGGCGTCGGCCTCGTTCTTGGAGCAGATGAACGTGCGGTCCTCAACGCGCGCCACGTCGGCCGGATCGGACCAAGCCAGGTATGAGTTCGGACGCTTTGATTCGGACAGCCGCTGGAATGTCCCCGCGTCGATCAGCCCTTGGGCGAGCTGGTCGTACTCCTCATCGGAGCCGTCACACCAGTAAATGTCCTCGGGCTGCGTCAGCGCCGCTACTTCCTCGACCCACGACTTCAGGCGGGCGTGCTGGGACTTTGCCTGGTGCTTCGGTGCGGTGTGGGACATTGTTCGTTCGGCACTCCTTAAACGAGGGATCCGCCCGGCGTTGAGTCCGGACGGTCTTAGTTTTCAGCTCTGTGTCGTCAAAAGCAGCATCCGCCCGGGCTGGATGCGACGGGCGGTGTCGACGGTTATAAGGTGACCGGTAGTCGCCTACCGCTCATCCGCCGGTAGCCAGAGGGTACCCGACAAATGAAGATCTTGTGAGGGTCCCGCGCTACTCGACGTTGCTCTCGGCGGCCTGGAACGGCGCTCCGGGGTTCTTGCGCGGGACCAGCACGAGCCGCTTGAACTCGGCCACCAGCACGCCGTCCTGGTTCAGCACCCGCGTGTGCACGCGGACCGTCCCGCGGTCCTCCTTGGAGCGCGACGGCTTCACCTCCAGCACCTCGGACTCGCAGAACAGCGTGTCGCCGTGGAACACCGGCGCCGGGTGGCTCAGCTCCTCGGTGGCGAGGTTGGCGATCGCCTTGCCGCTCACGTCAGAGACGCTCATGCCCAGCGCCAGCGAGTACACGAGCGGGCCGACGACGACGTTGCGGCCCTGCTGTGACTGCGCCGCGTACACGTCGTTGATGTGCAGCGGGTGGTGGTTCATCGTGATCAGGCAGAACAGATGGTCGTCGGCCTCGGTGACGGTCTTGGCCGGCCAGTGCTTGTACACCGCTCCAACCTCGAACTCCTCGAGGTAGCGGCCGTATGGATGGGCTCCGCTGGCCTCGCGCGCGGCCTGATCGGTTTCAAATGGGGTCATCACATCTCCCTGGTTTTCAGTGGCTTGGCGCAGGATGCCATCCCGCGAGCGATTCCGACGTTCCCGCGGAAACGTCACACTCCGTCCGCGCGCCGAGCATGTCGGCTAGCGTTGAGGCGGACAGCGACCAGGAGAAGGACCTTGCGAAACCCCCGCGACTTCGGAAAGCCATTAGCGATCGGTGCCCCGGCACCGCTGCTCGAGATCCCGTTCAAGCCATCGCGGATGATCCACTTCCTCGATTTCTCGAACGAGAAGATGGTCGCGAAGGTGCCGGACATCGCCCCCACCGTCGACATCCTGCTCGGCAACCTGGAGGACGCCGTGCCGGTCGATCGCAAGATCCCCGCGCGCGAGGGCCTGGTCCGGGTCGGCCAGGAGATGGAGCTCGGCGACACGCAGCTGTGGACGCGCGTGAACAGCCTGGAGTCGCCGTGGGTGCTCGACGACATCACCACGCTGGTGAGCGAGATCGGGCACAAGCTCGACGTGATCATGGTGCCGAAGGTCGAGGGCGCGTGGGACATCCACTACGTCGACCGGCTGCTGGCACAGCTGGAGGCGAAGGCGGGCATCGAGCGTCCGATCCTGATCCACGCGATCCTGGAGACCGGGCTCGGGGTCGTCAACCTGGAGGAGATCGCCACCGCGAGCCCGCGGATGCAGGGCATGAGCTTCGGTCCGGCCGACCTGGCGGCGTCGCGGCGGATGAAGACGACGCGCGTCGGCGGGGGCCATCCCGGCTACCGCGTGATCGAGGATCCGGTCGACGGCGACCTGGACGCCCCGCGCGTGACGGCGCAGCAGGACCCGTGGCACTACTCGATCGCCCGAATGGTCGACGCCTGCACCTCAGCGGGCATCCTCCCGTTCTACGGACCATTCGGCGACATCAAGGACGTCGAGGCGTGCGAGACACAGTTCCGCTCGGCGTTCCTGCTCGGCTGCGTCGGCGCGTGGTCGCTGCACCCGGTGCAGATCGGCATCGCCAAGAAGGTCTTCAGCCCGGACCCCAAAGAGGTGCTGTTTGCCAAGAAGGTGCTGGAGGCGATCCCCGACGGCCGCGGGGTCCACATGATCGACGGCAAGATGCAGGACGACGCCACCTGGAAGCAGTGCAAGGTGATGGTGACGCTCGCCGAGATGCTCGCCGCCAAGGACGCCGAGCTCGCCGAGGCCTACGGCTTTGCGCCGGCGACGGCGTAACGACCGGCACAGTCGGTAAGAATCCGGGCATGCGCATCTCTGCAAAGGCCGATTACGCGGTCCGCGCCGCCGTCGAACTGGCGGCGGCCCCCGGCGAGAAGCCGGTGAAGGCCGAGCGAATCGCCACCGCCCAGGGCATCCCGCTGAACTTCCTGGAGAACATCCTCGGAGAGCTGCGCCACTCCGGGATCGTCCGCTCGCATCGCGGCGCCGAGGGCGGCTTCCGTCTCGCCAAGGCGCCGGAGGAGGTCACGGTCGCCGACGTCATCCGTGCCGTCGAGGGCCCGCTGGCCAGCGTCCGCGGCGGCCCACCCGAGGAGTCGGCCTACCCCGGCGCCTCCGAGGCGCTGCCGCGGGTGTGGATCGCCGTGCGGGCCAACCTGCGCACGGTGCTCGAGAACGTCACCGTGGCCGACGTGGCCAACGGCACGCTGCCCAAGCAGATCGACAAGCTGGCCGAGGACCCCGAGGCCTGGGTCACCCGCTGAGCGGCGGCGCCGTCGCCTCGTGATGCGCGAGCTCGCCCCCGACGTCTGGCAGCTGGACGGCCGTCCGGCCAACGCGATCAACGTCTATGTGATCGGCGATGTGCTGGTCGACGCGGGGACGGTCTTCGACCGAGGACGGATCCTCGCCCAGCTCCGGGAACGCACCGTCAGCGCCCACGCCCTAACGCACGCGCATCTCGATCACTACGGGGCGAGCCGCGCGATCACGACAGCGCTCCGTGTGCCGATGTGGTGCGGTGCGAACGATGTCGCCTGCGTGGAGGCGGGGACGATGATCGGGCCGTTCGGCCGCGCGATTCCAGCCGCGCCGTCGGTGCACGTCGACCGCGCACTGTCGGAGGACGACGACGTCGCAGGGTTCGTCGTGCTCGACACTCCCGGTCACTCGCCCGGCCACGTCTCCTACTGGCGTGAGTCCGACCGCACGCTGCTCTGCGGCGACGTGCTGTGGGGCTGGAACCCGTTCCTCATGCGTGGCGGCATGCGCGAGCCGCCACGGCTGGTCAACCCGGACCACGAGCAGAACCGTCGCTCGGCCCGGCGGCTCGCCGAGCTCGAGCCCGCGCTCGTGTGCTTCGGGCACGGACTGCCCTGCCGTGATACGGCTGCCTTCACCGCCGCGGTGTCGGCCCTCGGGCGGTAGGGCCCAAGGGCGCGTTCCCCGGGAACGCGGCGTTCAGGCGCCGTCAGCGACCAACCGTTCGGCGGGCACCTCGGCCGGCGGTCGGACGTAGACGATGTCGCCGTCGTGCAGCTCCAGCTCCTCGGTCTGCCCGCGGGTCAGCTGCGCCCGGGCGAGCTCGCCGTCGTGCAGTTCCAGCTCGATCCGCACCTCGAAGCCGAGGTGGATGACGCGCTTCACCATCGCCTCGATCGTGCCCTCGTGCTGAATCAACGACAGCGTCACGTCGTGGGGGCGGACGAGCTTTCCGTCGACCTTGCTGACCGGCCCGAGGAAACCCATGACGAAGTCGCTGGCGGGCGCGTCGTAGACCTCGCGCGGGGCGCCGACCTGCTCGATCGTGGCCTTGTTCATCACCGCGATCCGGTCGGCGACCTCCATCGCCTCCTCCTGGTCGTGGGTGACCAGCACGGTGGTGACGTGCTGCTCGTCGTGCAGCCGCCGCAGCCAGCGCCGAAGCTCGGCGCGGACGTTGGCATCGAGCGCGCCGAACGGCTCGTCGAGCAGCAGCACGTTCGGCTGCACGGCCAGAGCCCGGGCGAGCGCCATCCGCTGGCGCTGGCCTCCGGAGAGCTGGTGCGGACGCTGATCGGCCCACTTGGTCAGCCCGACGAGGTCGAGCAGCTCGTCCACCCGTAACCGCGTCGCCTCCTTCGGATGCTTGCGGATCTTCAGGCCGAAGGCGACGTTGTCGAACACGCTCATGTGCTGGAACGCGGCGTAGTGCTGGAACACGAAGCCGATCCCACGATCCTGCGGGCGGGCCGACGTGACGTCGATGCCATCGATCGACACGGTGCCTTCGTCGGCCGTCTCCAGTCCCGCGATGATCCGCAGCAGCGTCGACTTGCCCGAGCCGCTGGGTCCGAGCAGCGCCGTCAGCGACCCCTCGGGAACCTCCAGGTCGACGCCGTCCAGCGCGGTGAAGTCGCCGAATCGCTTGGCGATACGGGTCGCGTCGATCCTCATACGGTTCGTTCCCTTCTCGATCCGAAGACCGTCATGATCAGCAGCACGACCACGGAGATCACCGCCAGCTCGGTCGCGGCCGAATAGACGCCGATCAGCGAGTTGCTCCCCGGATTCTCCCCGCGCTGGTACACCAGCAGGGGAAGGCTGAGCGTCTGACCGGCGACGTTGGAGGAGACGACGAGCACCGCGCCGATTTCGCCGAGCGCGCGGGCCGTCGACAGCACGACCCCGTAGGCGACGCCCCAGCGAATCGACGGCAACGTGACCCGCCAGAACGTCTGCCAGGCCGATGCCCCGAGGGTCGCCGCGGCCTGCTCCTGCTCGTCGCCTATCTCCTTAAGCACCGGTGTGACCTCACGCACGACGAACGGCAGCGACACGAACACGGTGGCGATGACCATGCCCGGCACCGCGTAGATGATCCGGATGCCGTTGTTCAGGAACGCATTGCCGAACCAGCCGCCCTGGCCGTAGACGAGGATCAGCGCGAGGCCGACGATCACCGGCGAGACCACGAACGGCAGGTCGATCAGCGCGTCGAGCACGCGCCCGGCCCGGCGCGACTTTCCCCGGGCGATGACCAGCGCCGTGCCGACGCCGAAGATCGTGTTCAGCGGCACCGCGATCACCGCGATGATCAGCGACAGCCACAGCGCGCTCTGCGCCGCGGGTGTGCTCATCCACGACCACGCCTCGCTCGCCCCGTGCTCGAAGGTGCGGTAGAACACAACGCCGAGCGGCAGCAGCAGGAGCAGCGCCAGGTAGACGAGCGCGAGCGTCCGCAGCGACAGCGTGGTGCGACGGCTAGCCCGCAACTCGGGCCCCCAGACGGCGGATCACGAACAGCACGACCAGCGAGATCGCCATCAGCACGACGGACAGCGCCGCGGCCGACTGCGTGTCCCCGCTCTCGATGTCGGCGTAGATCACCAGGCTGGCGATCTGCACCTTGGCGGTGATCAGGGCCAGCGAGCCGAACTCACCGACCGAGCGGGCAAACGCGAGCGCGGCGCCCGACACAATCGACGGGGCCAGTGCGGGCAGCACGATCCGCCGGAAGGTGACGGCGTTCGAGGCGCCGAGCGAGGCGGCCGCCTGCTCCACTTCGGCATCGAGCTCCATCAGCACGGGCTGAACCGAGCGGACGACGAACGGCAAGGTGATGAACAGCAGCGCCACGATCACGATCGCGCGTGTGTACGCGAGGTGCACGTGGAGCGGGCTCGTCGGTCCGTAGAGGGCGAGCAGCGTGAGCCCGACGACGATCGTTGGCAGCGCGAACGGCAGGTCGATCAGCGCGTTCACGATCCGCTTGCCCGGGAACTCGTCACGGACGAGCACCCAGGCGACAAGCGTGCCCATCACCGCGCTGATCGCGGCGACGATCAGTGAAGCGACGACCGTCACCTCGAGCGCGTTGACGGCCAGCGTGCTGGTGATCGAGTCCCAGAACGTCGACAGACCCGAGCTGACCGACTGCTCGACGACCGCGGCGAGCGGGATCAGAACGATCAGGCTGAGGTACAGCGTGCTCAGCCCGAGACCGAGGCCGTGGCGCGGGACGCGCCACGACCGCGCCCGGCTCGGGGCCGGACGCGGTCGCGGAACAGTAGGCGTGGTGGTCGCCACCCGGCTCCTAGCTCGACGCGGTCGGGTAGCCGGCGGCCGCCTCGATCTTCGTGACCGAGCCGGTGGACGGGGCGAAGAATGCGTCCTTCACCTTGCTCCAGCCACCGAGGAAGCCGATCGTGAACAGCTGCGGCGGGGTGGGGAACTTCGAGGCGAACTGCTTGGCCACCGACGGATCGACTGGACGGTAGCCCTGCTGGGCCCAGACCGTCTGCCCGGCGGTCGACCACTGGTACTTCAGGAACGCGTCGGCCTGCGTGGCGTGCGAGGTCTTGGCGGTCACCGCGATCGGCGTCTGGATCAGGATCGTCTGCTTCGGATAGACGATCTGGATGTTGTCACCGGCCTTCTCGGCCGCGAGCGCATCGCTTTCGTAGTCGAGCAGGACGTCACCCTTGCCGCCGGTGAACGTCTGCAGGGCCGAGCTGGCGCTCGAGTCCTCGACGCTGACGTTCTTGCCGATCAGCGTCTTCAGGTAGGCCAGGGCCTGCGCTGGGGACTTGCCCTCCTTCAGCTCGGCGCCGTAGCCGGCGAGGATGTTCCAGCGGGCGCTGCCCGAGGTCGACGGGTTCGGTGTGATCACGTCGACGCCGGGCTTCACCAGGTCGTCCCATCCCGCGAGGTGCTTGGGGTTGCCCTTCCGCACGACGAAGACAACGACCGAGTCGGATGAGATTCCCTTGTCCGGATTGGCATCCCAGCTCGACGCGACGATCCCGTCCTTCACGAGCCGGGTCATGTCGGGCTCGGTGGAGAAGGCGACGACATCGGCGGGCTGGCCGGTGTCGACGGCGCGGCTCTGCGAACCCGACGCGCCGAAGGACTCGTTGAAGCCGACGCCCTTGCCAGTGCCGGTCTGGGCGAACGCGGCGGTGAGGGCGTCGTAGGCCTTCTTCGGCGTCGAGTACGCGACCAGATTCAGCGTCGTCGAGCTACCGCCTGACGTGCTGGCGCTGGCCGACTTGCCCGTGCTGGTGCCGTTGTCCGACGAGCCGCCACAGCCGGCCAGCGCACCGCCGGCGGCGAGCACGACCAGCGGCAGTGCCGCGACACGACTGAACCTAAATCCTCGACTCATGAGCTCCTCATAAAACTGTCGTTTACCGATCCGGTTTCGCACAATATCAATTGCGGTGACTATATCTACTGAGATGGTCGGCATTTGGTTACTTGAGATTCGTGTACCCCGGCATTCCGATAGGCTCACGCGCCGCCCATGCGCTTCTTCGAATACGAGTCCCGGGCGATCGTGGCCAAGGCCGGGATCCCGGTCACCAAGCACGGCTTCGCCACGACCGCCGAGCAGGCCCGCGCCATCGCGGCGGACATCGCCGGTCCGGTCGTGATCAAGTCCCAGGTCCTCACGGGCGGCCGGATGAAGGCCGGTGGCGTTCAGTTCGCCGACACGCCCGACGAGGCCGCCGCTCATGCCGAGCATGTCCTTCAGCTGGAGATCGGCGGCCACATGCCGCGTGGCGTGCTGGTCGACTCCAAGGCCGACGTCGCGCACGAGTACTACGCCGGCGTCGTCTGGGACGGCATTCGCAAGCAGCCGGTGATGCTGTTCTCCGACATGGGCGGGATCGACATCGAGCAGGTCGCCGAGGAGCACCCCGATCACGTCGCGCGCGCGCACTTCTCGACGCGCACGCCGTTCGAGGATTGGCAGGCCAAGCAGCTGGTCGCCTCGCTCGGGATCACCGGCTCGGCGCTGAACCGCCTCACGCCGATCGTGGCTCGGCTCGCTCGGCTGTTCCTCACCTACGACATGACGCTGGCTGAGATCAACCCGCTCGGCGCGCTGACCGACGGCTCGGTCATCGCGCTCGACGCCCACATGGACATGGAGAACGAGGCGCGTCCGCGCCACAAGGCGCTCCTGAAGGAGCTGGGCGTCGGCGACGAGGAGACGCGCCAGGCCCGCGAGGCGACGCCGTTTGAGCTCGCCGGCGAGGCGGTCGACGCCCAGGACCACCGCGGTGTGGCCGGGAACGTCACCGAGTTCGACGGGAACCTCGGGCTCGTGATCGGCGCCGGCGGCGGCTCGCTGACCTTGTTCGATGCCGTCCGAGCCCACGGCGGGCACCCGGCCAACTACTGCGAGATCGGCGGCAACCCGTCCGTGCGCAAGGCCTGCGGCCTGGCCAAGCTGGTGCTGCAGAAGCCCGGCGTCGACAAGATCGCGGTGATGATGTCGATCGTCTCCAACACCCGCGTCGACATCGTCGCGCGCGGCGTGATCAAGGCGTGCGTCGAGCTCGGCTACGACCCGGCCGAGAAGATCGCGTTCTTCAGGATCCCCGGCGCCTGGGAGGAGGAAGGCTTCAAGATCCTGGAGCGCTACGGGGTCGAGTACGCCGACCGCAGCGTGTCGCTGAACCAGGCGGCCAAGCGCGCCGTGGAGAAAATCCAAGGAACCGCGACATGAGCATCCTGATCGACGCGAGCACCACCTTCATCGTCCAGGGCATCACCGGGCGCGAGGCTGTGAACTTGACGCGAGAGTGCCTCGACTACGGCGCCGGGGCGAAGATCGTCGGCGGCGTCACGCCCGGACGCCTCGGCCGCGACGTGCACGGCGTCCCCGTATTCGACACCGTGGCCCAAGCCGTCGAGCACAACGGCTCACCGATCGACGGCTCGGTCGTCACCGTCCCCCCCGCGTTCACCAAGGACGCTGTGGTGGAGGCGCTGGAGAACGGGGTCAAGCTCGTCGTGATCGTCACCGAGCGGATCCCGCGACGCGACGTCGCCGAGATGGTCGAGGTGGCGCGCGCCAACGACGCCCGGATCATCGGGCCAAACTGCCTCGGGATCATCGTCCCCGACGTGATCAAGATGGGCGGCATCGGCGGTCCGGCAAAGGACGCCGCGAAGTCCTACAAGCCCGGCGTCGTCGGCGTCATCTCGCGCAGCGGCGGCATGACGACAGAGATGTCCTCCACGCTCAGCGCGGCCGGGCTGGGGATCTCCACCGCCGTGTCGATCGGCGGCGACGCGATCATCGGCTCCAGCTACGCCGAGCTGATGCCGCTGTTCGAGGCCGATACCCAGACCAAGGCGATCGTGATCTACACCGAGCCGGGCGGCCGGATGGAGGCCGAGCTGGCGCGCTACGTGACTGAGACCAACTCGAGGCTGCCGATCGTGGCGTTCATGGCCGGCCGCTTCATGGACGAGATGCCCGGAATGAGCTTCGGCCACGCCGGCACGATCGTCGAGGGCAAGGCGGACACCGCCAGCGAGAAGATCGCGCGGCTGGCCGAGGCCGGCATCGTCGTCGCCGAGGACATCGCCGACATCCCGGACATCGTGAAGGAGAAGGCCGAGCTGTGAGCCAAGCGTTGTTCATCAACGTCGAGGTCGACGCGTCGGTCGCCGGTGACGCGGCGCTGGCCAAGAAGCTCGAAGAGGTCTGCCCCGTCGACATCTTCAAGGCAACGGCCACCGGAGTCGAGATCGTCGAGGACAACCTTGACGAGTGTGTCCTCTGCCAGCTCTGCCTGAACGCCGCCCCGGCTGGCACCGTCAAGGTGATCAAGCTGTACGACGGCGGCGCCGTGCTCGGCGCCTGATGCGCTAAACGGCCTGCCCGGCCAGCCGGCGGTGCGCGTCGTCGGTCAGCGGCGCGTAGCGATCGCGCTCGGCGTCGAAGTGCCAGACCTGGACGCCGTCGGCCGGCTCCGGGATCCCCGCCGCGCGGAGCGGGCCGGTGACCGGGCGGAACCAGGTCGTCACGGGGATCGTCTCAACGACGTGGACGATCGCGGGCCGCTCGGCGGCCGGCAGCACAGCCAGGGCGCCCGTCAGCTCGCGGTCGGTGAGCTCGTGGCCGGCGCGCAGCGTCACCGCGGCGATCGCCACCTCAGTCTCGACCCCCGCTGGCATGACACCGTAGGCGACGGCCAGATCGACGGCGGGCAGGTCGCCCAGCGCGTCGCGAATCGGGCCGGTGAACACAGGGCCCTCGGCGCTGCGGATCACGTCGCCTTGGTTGTCGATCCGCCAGTAGTCCCCGTCAGCGTCGCGGCGGAATAGGTCGCCGGTGACGAGCCACGCGTCGTCGCGCGCGAACACGCCGCGCAGTGGCGTCGTGCTCGTCTGCTCGGTGCGCCCGACGCGCGCCAGCAGCATCCCGATCTCGTCCGTCGCCGCCTGACGGGCGAAGCCGTCCTGCTGCAGCTCGATCCGGCCGTGGTAGGCGTCGTAGGCGGCGATCCGGACCTCGGCGGCACCGGGCAACGGGCGGCCCATCGCACCCGGCTTGGCACCGCTGACGTTGATCAGGATCGCCCCGGCCTCGGTCGAGGCGTAGAACTCCAGCACCCGCGCCGGCGAGAAGCGCTCCTGCACGCGTCGCCACAACCCGCGCGGCATGCCCGACCCGATGAACAGGCGCACGGGGTGGTGGCGCTCGCCGGGGTTCGGCGGCGCCTCGGCAAGGTCGTGCAGCAGCGTCCAGGTGTAGGAGGCGACGGTCACGCCGTAGCGGCGCGCCTCGTCCCAGAACGTGCTCGGATCGAAGCTCGAGGCCATCGCCAGGCGGGCTCCGCCGGCGATCGCCCCGCCGATGCTCATCATCAGCCCGGACGGGTGGTAGAGCGGCGTGACGCTGTAGATCGTGTCGCCGCTCGACAGAGCGGCCGCGGTGGCGGTGCCGAACGCTGACAGCGCCCAGCGACGGTTCGTGATCCGGCTCACGCGCGTCCGCTCGCCCTCGCCGGTAAACACGATGAAGGCCAGGTCCGACGCACGCCCCGGGTTCGGCTCATACCAGCGCGGGAGCTCGACCGCGTCGGGGTCGATCTGCTCCATGTCGGTGGTCAACGGAACGCCAAGGTCCCGTGGCCCTCCGCCACCGCCCAGGACGAACGTCAGCACCGTGCCGAGCCCGGCGGCGAGCGGGGCGCGCTCCGGGTCGGCGATGATCCGGGTCACGGCGCCGAGCTCGGCCTCGCGCTTCACGTCCCCGTCGGGTCGCAACAGCACCGAGACGGCGCCGAGCCGGCTGATCGCGACCACGAGGGCCAACGACGTCGGCCGAGGGCCCATCATCACGCCGATCCGCTCGCCCTGGCGCACCCCGATCGAGATCAGGCCGCGGACGACGTTGTCGATTCGTTCGTTGACGTCGCGCGCCGTGTACGCCCGGTCCTCGAACAGGAAGAACGTGTCGCGCGGCGCCTTCTCGCGGCGCTCCTCGACGACCAGACCGATCGAGATCCGGGTGCTCGGCTGAATCTGGTCCAGGCGGGCCAGCCGCGGCAACTGGCCGGCCGCCTCGCGGGCGATCTCGCGTACGCTCCGCACCGTCCGCCGAGTGGTGCCGAGGAACGCCCGCGCCATCCCGGTGCCGACGCCGCCGGCCAGCTCCAGCCCGTAGCCCACGCGGTTGCGCACCTCCGGCACGAGATCGTTGGACGGCTCGTCGTCGGGCACGGCCACCAGCTCCTCGGGCAGCGGCCCCTGGCCGGCCCGCCACTCGGCCCACCCCGCCACCGTCGGCCACGTCGTCGTGTTCGCCTTCGAGCCGACGACGAGGCCGAAATGCCCGGCGCGCAACGCCAGCTCGTACACCTCCGCCCGTGGGGCCGCCTGGCGGATCGCGCGGACTCCGGCGGCCGGGGCGATCTCATCGACCGTACCGACCACAGACAGGATCGGGCACTCGATGTCGGCGAGCGTCACCAGCCGGTCCTCGATCACGAAACCGCCCTCCAGCATCCGGTTGTGGGCGATGAACTGCTGCAGGAAGTCGGCCAGCGCGGGGCCGGGCCAGGCAACCCAGCCGTCGGCTTCCAGAAACCGCCGCTGGCCCTCGCGGGGCAGCAGCGCCTCGCGGTCGTGCAGACGCAGGATGAAGTCGATCTGGCCGCGGATCGACTTCACTGGGTCAAGCAGGCGAAAACCGGTGCGACTGGCCCACGCCGGCAGCGCGAAATCGCGCAGCGGCCCGGCGAGCAGGTCGGCGGCGGCGCCGACGACGTGCTCAGGCAGGCCGAACGGAACGGCGGCGCGGGTGTCGACCGGGCTGCCGAAGGTGATCAGCGAGCTGAGCCCCTCGTTGCGGCGGTAGGCGGCGGCCTGGTAGCAGAACATCCCGCCCTGGGAGTAGCCACCGAGATTGACCTCCTGGCCGGTGGCGCTCCGCACGCGGTCGACGGCGTCGGAGACGGCGAGCACGTGGTCGGCGAGGGTGCGCTCCAGTCCCCCCTCCTCGTGCTCCGGGGCACCGAAGTCGACCACCCACGGATCGATCCCGTGCTCGGTCAGCAGCGTGACGGCGCTCGTCTGCACCGAGACGTCGTAGATCTCGGCCGCCAGCATCATCGGCGGCACGAGCAGCACCGGAGGTGAATCGGCCCGCGCCCGGTCGGGGTAGTAGTGGCGCAGCCGGTACACGCGGTGCTCGGACGCGACCTCGTACGGCGAGGGCTTCTCGTCCGTGCTGAGACCGCCGAACCGGGCCACTTCCAGCGCGTTCTGGGCGGCGGCGCCGATCCGTGAGATCGGGCGCGTCAATGTGCGGGGCAGCAGCTCCATCCCTGTCTCAACAACATCATTGCTGAAATGCACGATCATCGGGAGCGGAGTGCGATGACTCGCTATTGTCCAGGTGCCAATTAGCTCTGCCCGCTGCGCACGAAAGGGTTCGCCTGATGCTGAGCCTCGAGCTCGAGACCGTCGAGTACAAGATTGAAGACCGAGTCGCGTGGGTGACGTGGAACCGGCCCGAGGCGCTGAACGCCTGGAATCGGAAGCTCGGCGAGGAGACGATCGCGGCGCTCGACGCCGCCGCGGCCGACCCCGACGTGCGCGCGATCGTAATCACCGGCGCCGGGCGCGCGTTCTCCTCGGGCGCCGACCTGAAGGCGGGCGACGGCATCGGTCCGAACGGCAAGATCGACGTCCAGGCGCCGCTGCGGGAGGTCTACAACCCGCTGATCCTCCGCGTCCGCACGACGCCGAAGCCCGTGATCGCCGCGGTGAACGGCGGTGCCGTCGGCATCGCCTGCTCGATGGCGCTCGCCTGCGACATGCTGATCGCCTCCGAGGAGGCGTACTTCCTGCTGGCGTTCGTGAACATTGGGCTGTCGCTGGACGGTGGCGCCTCGCAGCTGTTGCCGCAGCTGGCCGGACACCCGCGCGCGTTTGAGATCGCCTACCTCGGCGAGCGGCTGCCGGCCGCGACGGCGCTGGAGTGGGGCCTCGTGAACCGGGTCGTGCCGAACGGTGAGGTGCGCGCCGCGGCGGCGGCCCTGGCCGCGCGCTTCGCCGCGGGCCCGCCCGGTGCCTACGCCGCGATCAAGCGCACGATCAACGCCGCGGCCTACCGGGAGTTCGAGGCTCAGCTGGAGCTCGAGACCGTCGAGCAGCAGCGGCGCGCCGAGTCCAAGGACTTCGTCGAGGGCGTGATGGCGTTCATGCAAAAGCGCCCCGCCCAGTTCACCGGCGAGTAGCGCACTAATCGGTAGGCTGGCGGCCGGTGAACCTCGCTACCAACCTCACCACCGCCGCGGAGAGCGATCCCGGTCGCGTCGCGATCAAGCTCGACGGCGCCGAGATCTCCTACGCGCAACTGAACGGAGCCACCGCCCACGTCGCCGGCCTGCTGGCGCAGCACGGCGTGAGCACCGGCGACCGGGTCGGGGTGATGCTCCCGAACCTGCCCTACTTTCCCGTCTGCTACTACGGGATCGTCCGCGCCGGCGGCGTGGTCGTCCCGATGAACGTGCTGCTGAAGGCGCGTGAGGTGGCCTTCTACCTGCGCGACTCGGGAGCGAAGCTCCTGTTCGCGTGGGAGGGATTCGCCGACGAGGCGCAGCGCGGGGCGGCCGAGGCGGGCGCCGAGTGCGTGGTCGTGAAGAGCGGCGAGTTCGAGCAGCTGGTCGGCGCGGCCCCGCCGGCCACGGCGGTGGCCGACACGGACGACGGAGACACCGCGGTCATCCTCTACACCTCCGGCACGACGGGCACGCCGAAGGGCGCCGAGCTGAGTCACCACAACCTGGCGCGCAACGCCGAGATCGCTGTCGGGCTGTTCGGGCTCGGGGCCGACGCGGTGATCCTCGGCGCGCTGCCGCTGTTCCACACGTTCGGCCAGACGTGCGGGATGAACGCGGCCGTGCTGGCCGGTGGCACGCTGACGCTGATCCCGCGCTTCGATCCGGCCAAAGCGCTGGAGATCATTCAGCGCGACCGCGTGAACGTGTTCGAGGGCGTGCCGACGATGTACGGCGCGATGCTGCATCTGCCGAACGCCGATGAGTACGACGTTTCCACGTTGCGCGTGTGCGCCTCGGGCGGGGCGGCGATGCCCGTCGAGCTGATGCGGGGCTTCGAGCAGAAGTTCGGCTGCGCGGTGCTGGAGGGCTACGGCCTGTCAGAGACCTCGCCGATCGCCTCGTTCAACCACCCCGACCGCGAGCGCAAGCCGGGCTCGATCGGCACCCCCGTCGAGGGAGTGCAGATGAAGGTGCTCGACGACGACGACCACGACGTCCCGCAGGGCGAAGTCGGCGAGATCGTGATCCATGGCCACAACGTGATGAAGGGCTACTGGAACAAGCCAGAGGAGACCGCAGAAGCGATTCGCGACGGCTGGTTCCACAGCGGCGACATGGCGCGAATCGACGAGGACGGCTACTTCTTCATCGTCGATCGCAAGAAGGACATGATCATCCGCGGTGGTTACAACGTGTACCCGCGGGAGATCGAGGAGGTCCTGTACGAGCACCCCGCCGTCCGCGAGGCCGCCGTGCTCGGCGTCCCTCACGACACGCATGGCGAGGAGGTGGCCGCGGCGGTGGCGCTGAAGGACGGCGCGTCCGTCGAGGCCGACGAGCTGCGCGAGTTCGTGAAGTCCCAGGTCGCCGCCTATAAGTACCCGCGGAAGATCTGGTTCGTGGACGAGCTGCCGAAGGGCCCGACCGGCAAGATCCTCAAACGCGAGATCAAACCGCCCGGGGATGCCTGACGTTTCGATCCGGGACGCGACGCGTGCGGACGTCCCGGGGCTGTACGAGATGATCGTCGCGCTCGCCGTGTACGAGCGCGAGCCGCACGCCGTCACGGGGACCACGGAGATGCTGGCCGAGGCATTGTTCGGCGCCGCGCCCGTTGCCGAGGCGCTGATCGCCGAGGTGGGCGATGACACGGGCGGCTTCGCCATCCACTACCGAACCTTCTCGACCTGGGAGTGCACCGCCGGGATCTGGCTGGAGGACCTGTTCGTCCGCGAGACCCATCGCCGCGCCGGCATCGGCGAGGCGCTGCTGCGCCATCTTGCCGCGCTCGCCGTGCAGCGAGGCTGCGCCCGGCTGGAGTGGGCCGCCCTGAGCTGGAACAGCCCTGCGCTCGACTTCTACGCGAAGCTTGGCGCCGAGCGCTTGGAGGAGTGGCGGATGCACCGGCTCGACGGCGCCGCGCTCCAGCGGGTCGCGGGCGGCAGAAAATAGAAGAGCCCCGCCGAAGCGGGGCTCTTCCGTAGCAGGCCTATAAGCCGGATCTTGTCGAGAGCAGCCATCCATCTGAGCGGCCTACCCGGACCTAGGCGGGCAGCCTACGAACGGTCCTGCTTGGCCTAGCATCAGGTGGGGTTTACCTGGCCGCCGCGTCACCGCGACGCCGGTGCGCTCTTACCGCACCATTTCACCCTTACCGGCCTGAAGCGCTGCAGCGGCTCCAAGCTTAGGCGGTGTTATTTCTGTGGCACTTTCCCGCGGGTTTCCCCGGGTCGGCGTTACCGACCACCTTGCCCTGTGATGTCCGGACTTTCCTCGAAGGCAAATACCTCCGCGACTGCTCAGCCTGCGTGTCGGAGCATACCGCTCGGAGCGAGCCCAGCCGCAATCGCGCCGTCAGCGCAGCGTGGTGCCGCAGCCCTGGCAGCGGCCCCCGATCGGCAGCGCGTGCGCGCCGTACTCGGGGGTCATCGGCTCGCCACAGACCAGGCACTCGACCGACTTGTGCAGGGCGAGCCCCTCCCACACGTCGATCAGCAGGTCGTCGAGCGTCGGCTCACCTCCTGCGTCGTCGAACAGCGTCGGGGCCGTGGCGAGCGCGGTCATGGCTGAGCCCCCGGGCAGATCACGTGATGCTCCGCATCAGTCCGACCACCTTGCCGAGCACCCGCACCTCGCGGCTACGGATCGGCTGCATCGTGTCGTTCTCCGGCTGCAGGCGAACGTGATCGTCCTCCTGGAAGAAGCGCTTCACCGTCGCATCCTCGCCGACCAGGGCGACGACGATCTCTCCGTCGCTGGCCGTTTCCTGCGAGCGCACGACCACGAGGTCGCCGTCGAAGATGCCGGCCTTGATCATCGACTCTCCGCGGACGCGCAGCAGGTACTCGCCGTCGTCCCCGCCGGCGAACGCCGGCGTCTGGATGTAGTCCTCGATGTTCTCCTCGGCCAGCACCGGCTGGCCGGCTGCCACCTGGCCGACGAGCGGCAGCCCCGGCTTCACGAAGCTCGCCGCGGCGGCCGCCGCGCGGTCGAGCAACTCGATCGCCCGTGGCTTCGTCGGGTCTCGCCGTAGCAGCCCGATTCGCTCGAGGTTGGCCAGGTGCGCGTGCACCGTCGATGACGACGCGAGGCCCACCGCCTTGCCGATGTCACGTACCGTCGGCGGGTACCCGTACTTTGCCGAGTACTTCTTGATGAAGTCGAAAATCTCCTGCTGACGCTTGGTCAGATCCATTCGTTAACTCCTCGCTCGGATCACAGTGCCGCTGCCGAGTTCCGGGCTGCTGTTGAATCGGTCGAACATGTGTTCGCACACCATAGCGCGACCGCTGGACGGACTCAACCGCGGGCTATACTGGCCGACCCCAGCGCCTGTGGCGGAATTGGTAGACGCGCAAGGTTGAGGGCCTTGTGGACTGATTGGTCCGTGGAGGTTCGAGTCCTCTCGGGCGCACTGGGAAAGCCCCGCTTGCGGGGCTTTTTTTGTTGTTCTGAGCGGCAGTTGAGTTCCGTCCGTCGGTGGACGTATTGTTGCCACATGGCAGATACGGCCATTTGTTACGTCCATCTGGCAACGAGCTGGACGTACTCAGGCCCCCGCGGGGAGCGACGATGAGCGTTAGCCATCACCGTGGCGGATGGGAGGTCCGCTGGCGCGATGCCGCGGGCACCCGGCGCGCAAAGCGCTTTAAGGCGGAGGTAGCCGCGCGCGCGTACGAGGAGGCGATCGCCGAGCTCGCGCCGTCAGATCGTCGCGCGGACACCGCGAAGCACGGCCGGAGCGACGGGGTCTACTCATATCCCACGCGCGACGGCATCCGCTGGCGCTTCGTCGCGCGCCGTAGCGACGGGAGCCAGACGTCCAAGCGCGGCTTCGCCAGCGAGCGAGCGGCGCGAGACGCCCGCCGCCGGCTCGTCGAGCAGGTCGAGCGCGGCGAGATCCGGCACACCAAGGAGACGTTCGGCGGCTACTGGGAGCGCTGGCTCGCCCGCCGCCGCCCCTACCTCGAGGCCGGCACTTGGACAGGCTATGAGATCCATGGACGGAAGCGGCTCGTGCCCGCGTTCGGGCCGCGACCGCTCGGTGAGCTGTCCATCGAGGATGTCCGCGCCTTCGTCGCCGACCTAGCCGAGTCTGTCGAAGCGGGCGAACTGGCGGCAAAGACGGTCAACAACGCACTCGTGACGCTCGTGGTCTGTCTGAACGACGCCGTCGAGGACGGTCTGATCGTCGCCAACCCCGCGTTGCGGGTGCAACGGCTGCCGCCCGCCCACATCGAGCGCGAGTACCTGCGACTGAACGAGATCCCGCACTACCTGGATGCCTGCACAGAGATCTACCGGCCGCTCGCCGAGCTGCTGATCGGCAGCGGCCTGCGGATCTCAGAAGCGCTCGCGCTCAGGGTGGGCGACCTCGAGCTCGAGGACACACGCGGCGCGATCGTTGTCTACCGGTCGAGCAAGGGGGACGCAGTCGGCTCGACGAAGTCCGATCGGTTCCGCTCCGTCGAGATCGGGCCTGGGCTGTCCGCCGTGCTGCGCGACCAGCTCGCCCGGCGGGCCGAGTTGGCGTCGGGCGATCTGAACAGCGCCGTCCTGTTCGCGATGCCGGTTCGGACGGTCAAGCGCAGCAACGGCCGTTGGGAGAGCGCGGGCACCGGCCGACCGTTCGACCGCACGACGGTATCTCGGGACTGGCACAAGCACACCCTCCAGGACGCCGCCCTCCGCGACATGCCGCTTCATGCGCTTCGCCACACTGCGGCCGCCGCATGGCTAGCCGCCGGCAACTCGCTGATGTACGTCCAGCGGCAACTCGGGCACGCGGACATCAGCACGACCGAGCGGTACTACGGCCACCTGGAGCGCCATGTGCTCGCTGCGGGGGCCGTGGCGACCGAAGAGGCGATCGCGCGAGCCTCGGGTCGTGTTCGCCGGGTGCGCTCGCGCTGACCGACTTACGACGCACGGCGGCCCGGCGCCATCCGGCACGAGCCTCCTCCAGCCACCTGTCGATATCCGCCGCAATGAAGCGCAACGGGCCGTCCTCACCGCCCAGCCGAACCGACGGGATCCGCCCCGTGCGGGCCGCCTCGTAGACCCACGCGCGTGACACCGAGAGCTTGCGGGCAGCATCGTTCGGGCGCAGGAGCGCTGGATTCGTCGCGAGAATCGACAGGTCCGGCTCATTGGGCGGCCAGTTCGG
>DASZLC010000185.1:0-10120 GCA_035552615.1 Solirubrobacteraceae bacterium | reverse complement strand
GACGTTCCAGGGCGGCACCTGTGCCGTACCGGCGACATTGGTGCAGACGAACTGCGACTACCGCCTTACGTGTCCCGACACGACCTCGTGTGACTCCTCCAGCGGCGTCACCTTCAGCGCGCTCACCCGGACGCTGACGCTCGCCAACAACGCGACGCTGGTGCTGGGCGGCGGCTACTACAACTTCTGCTCGGTCTCGGTCGGCAACAACGCGGTCATCACGATCGCCCCGGGGGCAAAGGTGTCGATCTTCATCGATTCAACGTCCGACCACGGGGCCTGCTCCAGCCTCACCTCGGGCACGTTCACGATGAGCCAGGGGGCGACGTTCAACGCCGGCGGCTCGGCGCTGAACGCGCAGGTCTTCGTGTACGGAAATCCGTCGAGCCTGGGGACCAACCAGGTCAGCCTCCAGAACGTGGGGAGCAGCGCCTTCCTGCTCGACGCCCCGTTCTCGACGATCAACCTCGCCCCCAGCAACAACACCGTGTTCGAGGGCGCGATGATGGGCTACGCCGTCACCATCGGCCAGGCATCCAACTTTACCTACGAGGCCGACTCCAGCACGCTCGCGAGCGGCTCGCTGGAGTCCTTCTACCGCAGCTACTGGGAGCAGTGCGGTGGCCTGGGAACGCCGAGCGCGCCGACGGCCGGCTGCTGAGCCGCAGTCAGGCCGCCGCTTCGGGCGTGTCCGACTCCCAGTCGACGGCGTGCCCCAGCCCGGCGCTCTTCAGGACCTTCAACGACAGCAGCGCGCACTTCAGCCGCGTCGCCGAGATGTCGATCCCGAGCAGGTCGAGCACGAACGCCTTGTCGAGCTTCAGCAGGTCGTCGATCGGCATCCCCTTGACCTCGTCGGAGGTCATCGACGCGGCGGCCTGGGAGATCGCGCAGCCATGGCCTGAGAAGGCGACGTCGGTGATCCGCCCGTCTTCGCCGACATTCAGCTGCACCTTCAGCTGATCGCCGCACAGCGGGTTCAGGTCCTCGGCCTCCAGGTCCGCATCGGGAAGCTCGCCCCAGTTATGCGGATGCTTGTAGTGATCGAGGATGTACTCGCGGTAGAGGTCGTCCATCGTGCCTATAGCTGTAGCACGCGCCGGACCTCGCCCAGCCCGCTGATCAGCGCGTCGATGTCCTGCGATGAGTTATGCACGGCAAACGACGCGCGCGTGGTGGCGCCGACGCGGAGGCGGCGCATCAGCGGCTGCGCGCAGTGGTGACCGGCGCGGATGCACACGCCGCGGCGCCCGAGGATCTCACCGACGTCGTGCGGGTGGGCGCCCGGAAGGGCGAACGAGATCACCGAGCCGCGCTCGGCGGCGGTGGCGGGGCCGTGGATCTCGATCTCTGGGAGCTCGTCGCGCAGGCGATCCAGCGCCTCGGCGACCAGCCCGAGCTCGTGGGCGCGGACCTGCTCCATCCCAATCGCTTGCAGCCAATCGACCGCCGCTCCGAGCCCGATCGCCTCGGCGATCTGCGAGGTGCCGGCCTCGAACTTCCACGGCAGATCGGTCCACGTTGACTCCGTGTCGCCGACCGTCTTGATCATGTGCCCGCCGCCGATGAACGGCGGCATCTCCTGGAGCAGCCGGCGGCGTCCGTGCAGCACGCCGATCCCGGTCGGCCCGTACGCCTTGTGCCCCGTCCAGGCGTAGAAGTCGGCGTCGATCGCCTTCAGATCGACGGGCAGCTGCGGGACGGCCTGCGAGCCGTCGACGAGCACGACCGCGCCGGCCTCGTGGGCCTGCGCGACGATCTCGGCCACTGGGTTGATCGTGCCAAGGACGTTGGAGATGTGGGCCAGGGCCAGGAGCTTGGGACCCCGGGCGAGCAGCGTGCTCAGCGCGTCGCGGTCCAGCTGCCCGTCGTCGGTCACCGGAACGTAGGCGAGCTCGGCGCCGCGCTCGGCGGCCATGATCTGCCACGGGACGATGTTGGAGTGGTGCTCCATCTCGGTCAGCACGACGAGGTCGCCGGCTCGGACGTTCGCCCGTCCCCACGTGTACGCGACGAGGTTGATCGACGCGGTGGCGTTGGCGGTGAAGATCGTCTCCTCGACCGTGCTGTTCAGCCACGCCGCGATCCGCGCCCGGGCGCCCTCGAACAGGTCGGTCGCCTCGACGGCGAGCGGGTACACGCCGCGGTGAATCGACGCGCGCGAGTGCGTGTAATACCCGGTGATCGCGTCGATCACCGGCTGCGGGGTCTGCGAGGTGGCGGCCGAGTCCAGGTACGTGATCGGGTAGCCGTCGATCTCCCGCCGAAGGACCGGGAACTCGGCGGCGAGCGCTGCGGTCGTGGTGGCCATGGCCTTAGACCGCCGCTACCTCGTCGGCGATCCAGCCGTAGCCCTTGCTCTCCAGCTCGGCGACCAGCTCGGGGCCGCCTTCCTTCACGATCCGGCCCTCGAACATGACGTGCACGTGGCTCGGCTTCACGTAGTCGAGGATCCGCTGGTAGTGGGTGATGATCAGCACGCCCATGCTGCCGTCGGCGACCGCGTTGACGCCGTCGGACACCGTCCGCAGCGCGTCGATGTCGAGGCCCGAGTCGGTCTCGTCGAGGACGGCCAGCTCGGGGTGCTGGAGCGCCAGCTGGAGGATCTCCATGCGCTTCTTCTCGCCGCCGCTGAAGCCGTCGTTCAGGTACCGGCTGGAGAACTCCTTCGGGACCTTCGTCAGCTTCATCGCGGCCTCAACCGTCTGACGGAACTCGCGCAACGGGATCGGCTCCTCGCCGCGGGCGGTGCGGTGGGCGTTCAGCACGGTGCGGAGGTACTTCGTGACGGTCACGCCGGGCACCGCGACGGGGTACTGGAAGGCCATGAACAGGCCCATCCGCGCCCGCTCGTCCGGGTCGGCTTCGGTGATGTCCTCGCCCTTGAAGATGATCTGGCCCTCGGTGACCTCGAGGCCCGGGTGGCCCATGATCGCGTTGGCCAGCGTCGACTTGCCGGAGCCGTTCGGGCCCATCAGCGCGTGGATCTGACCCTTGCCGACGGTCAGATCCAGACCCTGGAGGATCGGCTTGTCGCCGGCGCGGACGTGCAGGTTTCGGATTTCCAGTTCAGACATAGGCTTTCGGGGTTGGGGTTCTGACTAAGCGGGGACGCGGTCTTGGCGGCGCGAGAACTCCACGAGCTCCGCCAGCGTGGTCGTCTGGAGCGAGCGGATGATCCCGCCCTGCACCCGCGTCCACAGAAGCTTGGTGGCGCATCCGCGGCCGGAGTCCGGCTCATGCGAGCAGAGCACGCGGTCGGTGTGCTCGGAGACGAAGCAGTCCATCGGCGCGATCGCGCCCTCCAGCGCCTGCACGACCTCGTACATCGCGATCTCCTCGGCCGGGCGGGCGAGCCAGTAGCCGCCGTGGGCGCCGCGGGCGCTCATCACCAGGCCGGCCTTGCGCAGCCGGGCGACGACCTGCTCCAGGTAGGCCAGCGGCAGCCCCTCGGCATCGGCCAGCGCCTTCAGGCTCGTCGGGTGCAGCGGGGCCGTGTCGGGCACGTCGTCGGGGAGGCCCTGCGGGGCCTGGCGGCCCAGCTCAACCATCAGGCGAACGCCGTACTCGGCCTTCGAGGAGAAGATCATCGCCCTAAATCCTACCAGGGGGGTCGGTTTAGCTGGATGGCAGGGCGACACTTGGCATAGGATCAGCCCCGATGCCGAGCCAGACCCTCACGCTCGCCGGCGCGGAGGAGATCGTGGCGGCCGCAGAGCTCGCCCGGAACCGCGGCCGGTTCGGGATCGATACCGAGTTCATGTCGGAGGGTCGCTACCGCGCGCTGCTGTGCCTGGTGCAGGTGGCGGTCGACGACCCGGCCCTGCCGTCCGGGTCGCGGACGCTGCTGATCGACCCGATGACCGACGTCGACGTCGGCCCGATCGCCGAGCTCGTCTCCGACCCGTCGGTGGAGATGGTCCTCCACGCCGGGCGCCAGGACGTGGCGATCCTGCGCCGCGCCTGGCGGACGACCCCGACGAACATCTTCGACACCCAGATCAGCGCCGGGTTCGCCGGCGAGAGCGCCCAGTCCGGCTACGGCAACCTGATCGGCTCGGTCCTCGGCCGCACCGTCGGCAAGACGGCCAGCTACACGCGCTGGGACGCGCGCCCGCTCAGCACCGAGCAGCTCTCCTACGCCGCCGAGGACGTCGCGCACCTGCTGGAGCTGGCCGACACGCTGAAGGAGCGCCTGAACGACACCCACCGGCTGGAGTGGGCGCGCGAGGAGTGCCGGCGGCTGGAGACGGCCACCGACGAGCGCGATCCCGACACCGCCTGGGAGCGGCTGCCGCGGGTCGGCCAACTCGATCCCCGCTCGCGCGCCGTGGCCCGCGAGCTGGCCGCGTGGCGCGAGCGCACCGCCTCGCAGGAGGACAAGCCCGTCGGCACGGTGCTGGCCGACCCGCCGCTCGTCGAGCTGGCCAAGCGCCAGCCGTCGAACCTCGGGGCGATGGAGCAGATTCGCGGCATCCACCGCTCGGGGATCAAGCGCCGCGGCCCGGCGATCCTCGAGGCGATCGACCGCGGGCGATCGGCCGAGCCGATCCCGCGCGAGGAGCGCCGCTGGCGCTCGGAGCCGGGCGACGCGCCGCTGATCGCGCTCGCCGAGGCGCTGCTGCGCGCCCGCTCGATGGAGGCGGGGCTCGCCTACGAGCTGATCGCGTCGCGCTCGGAGCTGGAGCAGATCGTCTCGGCGGCCCGCCGCGGCGCGGCAGAGCCCGACGTGCGCACGCTCACCGGCTGGCGCCGCGAGCTCGTCGGCGACGACCTCCGCGCCCTGCTGGAGGGTCGCGCTGCGCTGGCCGTCGGCGAGCGCAACCGGCTGACGGTCCTACCCGCCGGTTGAGCCGAACTGCAGCAGCATCGACAGCGTCGGCGTGCGGTCAAAGATCGTCTTTGACAATTCAAGCGCGACGGCGTGCGCGCGCTTGATCCAGCCGAGCTCGATTCCCTGAAGGTCGAGGTTGCCGGTGGCGTAGGTCAAATGGAGCTTGCCGCCCGGCGAGTCGACGGTGTGCTCGTCGCCATTGGGGGCGTAGGCGCCGGTCCAGCCGAGCGCGTGTAGCTGCTGGCGCTCGGAATGGAGGAACTGCTGCGAGGTGTGAAAGCGCGAGTTCGTCACGACGAGGTCGAAGGCGCAGTAGGCGCTCGCGCCGGGGTCGCAGACGCGGATCTGGGTGACGATCTTCGCCCCGGAGACGAGCGGCAGCCGGCGCAGGTTCGGGACGTGGTCGGTGCCGCGGCCGCACGCCGCGAGCGCCAGCGCCGCCAGCGTGATCAGAAGCGCCCGCCTGAGCATGGCGCTGAGGCTAACGCGGGCGGGTACTCTGCGGGACGGATGTCCGCCACCGCCGATCCCCTGACCGATCCGGAGCTGCTCGCCGCCGAGTGGGACCTCGCGCCGCTGGTCGACGGCGAGGGCGACGAGGGCGTGAAGCGCGAGCTCGACGAGGCGACGGCGCGTGCCGCCGTGTTCGCCGAGCGCTACGCCGGCACGGTCGCCGACCTCGATGCCGCCGCCCTGCGCGAGGCGATGGAGGAGCTGGCCGCGATCTCGGAGCTGATCGGCAAGGCCGCCTCATACGCGTCGCTGCGCTTCTCCACCGACACGGCCGATCCCGCCCGCGGGGCGCTGCTGCAGCTGATGCAGGAGCGCGCCACCGAGGCCGAGACGAAGCTGCTGTTCTTCGACCTGGAGTGGGCGGCGGTCGACGACGGGCGGGCCGATGAGCTGTTGACGGCCGACGGGCTGGACTTCTGCCGCCACCACCTGCGCAGCGTCCGGCGCTACCGCCCGCATCTGCTCACCGAGCCCGAAGAGAAGATCATGTCGGAGAAGTCGCTAACCAGCCAGAGCGCGTGGGGCCGGCTGTTCGGCGAGCTCGTCTCGGCCGTGAAGGTGCCGCTGGCCGGCGATGAGGTGTCGTTGGAGCTCGCCTTGTCGAAGCTCCTCGTGCCGGACCGCGACCAGCGGCGTGCCGCCGCCGAGGCGGTGTCCGGAGCGCTCGCTCCCGGCCTGCGCACCCGCGGCTTCATCTTCAACACGCTGGCGGCGGACAAGATGGTGGAGGACCGGCTACGCCACTACCCGCACTGGCTGGCCGCACGGAACCTGGCCAACGAGGCCTCCGACGAGTCGGTGATGGCGCTGATCGAGGCGGTCCGCGGACGCTACGACATCCCGCAGCGGTGGTACCGGCTGAAGGCGAAGCTGCTCGGGGTCGAGACGATCGCAGACTACGACCGCTCGGCGCCCGTGCTGGCCGAGGAGGTCAGCTTCTCCTACGGCGAGGCCCGCGAGATGGTGCTCGACACGTACGCGTCGTTCTCCGCCGACGCCGGGCGCGTCGTCAGGCGGTTCTTCGACGAGCACTGGGTCGACGCGCCGGTGCGCCCCAGCAAGCGGGGCGGCGCCTTCTGCGCCTACACCGTCCCGAGCGTCCACCCGTACGTGATGCTGAACTTCACGGCGCGCCGGCGCGATGTGCTGACGATGGCCCACGAGCTCGGGCACGGCCTGCACGCCGCGCTCGCCCAGCGCCAGGGCGTCTTTCACCAGTCGACGCCGCTGACGATGGCCGAGACGGCATCGGTGTTCGGCGAGACGCTCGTGTTCGGGCGGATGCTGGAGCAGGCGCGCGACGACGAGACCCGCCTGGGGCTGCTCGCCGACCGGATCGACGGCGCGATCGCCACCGTCTTCCGGCAGATGGCGATGAACCGCTTCGAGCACCGGCTGCACACGTCGCGGCGCACCGACGGCGAGCTGTCGACCGACCGGTTGGGCGAGCTGTGGATCGAGACCCAGGCCGAGCTGTTCGGCGACTCGGTCGAGATCACCGACGGGTACAAGACCTGGTGGTCGTACATCCCGCACTTCATCAACACCCCCGGGTACGTGTACGCCTACGCCTACGGTCAGCTGCTGGCGCTGTCGGCCTACGGGCGCTATCGCGAGGAGGGCGAGTCGTTCGTGCCGCGCTACCTGGAGCTGCTGAGCGCCGGCGGCTCGCGCGGCCCGGAGGAGCTCGGAGCGATGATCGGCATCGACCTGGCCGACCCCGGCTTCTGGGACGCCGGGCTGCGGCTGGTCGACGATCAGCTGTCGGAAGCCGAGGCGCTCGCCGCTAAGCGGCCCCGCAGGTAGCGTCGCCCGATCCACAGCATGCGACGTCTTCTCCCGCTCGTGCTGCTGCCGGTGCTGCTGGCGCTCGGCGCGGCCTCGGCCAGTGGGTCGACGCTGCATCGCATCGGGTCGGCGCCCGTGACTCCCGCGGGGTCGCGGGTGCTCGGCGCGCTGCCCGCCGCGACGGCGCTGCGCGTGACGGTCGCGCTCGCATCGCGCGACCCGCTGGCGCTCGCCGCCTACGCCAACGGCGTCTCTGCGCCCGGGAGCGGCGAATACCACCAATATCTGAGCGTGGCGCAGTTCGCCGTGCGCTTCGGGGCCACGCCGGCGGCGATCGACGCCGTACGGTCGTCGCTGGCCACTCACGGCCTGACGGTTGGCGCCGCGAGTCCGAATGGCCTGTCGCTCTCGGTGAACGGGACCGCTGCCGCGGTCGGCGCCGCGTTCGCCACCTCGTTCCGGCGCCTGGCGCTTCCGGGGGGCACGACGGCGTACGCGAACACCAGCGCACCGGCGCTCGGCGCCGACGTCGCCGGCGACGTCCAGTCGATTCTCGGGTTGAGCGACGTCGCCCACGAGCGGCCGCTCGACCTGGGGACGCGGGGCGCGGTCGTGCCGCACGCCCTCAGCTCATCGGCCGCGGTGACCCCGTGCGCGGCGGCCGGCTCGATCGCCCAGTCCTTCGGCGCGTACACCGTCGACGAGATCGCCTCGCTGTACGGCTTCAACGCGATCTACGGCGCCGGTGACGAGGGCGCCGGGCAGACGATCGGGCTGCTGGAGCTGGAGGGCAACTTCCCGAGTGATATCAGCGCGTACCAGTCCTGTTACGGGACGAGCGCGAACGTCAGCGATGTGACGGTCGACGGCGGCCCGCCGGCCCCGTCGCGGGCCAACCAGGATGGCCTGGAAACCGCGCTCGACGCCGAGAACCTGATCGGCCTCGCGCCGAAGGCCGGCCTCGCCATCTACCAGGCGCCGAACGACGCCACCGGCCCGTACGACGCCTACCGCGCGATGATCACGAGCAGTAGCCGGCCGAACGTGATCTCCACCTCGTGGGGCGAGTGCGAGCGGGACTTGGGGGCAACCGCGGCGGCGGCCGAGAACACGCTGTTTGAAGAGGCCGCGACCCAGGGCCAGACGATCGTCGCCGCCTCGGGTGACTCCGGCGTCCAGGACTGCTTCGGCGACAACACCTCGAGCCAGGCCGCGCCCGCCGCCGACGATCCCGCCGCGCAGCCGTTCGTGACCGGGGTCGGCGGCACCTCGATCGCCTCCGCCTCGCCGCTCGCCCAGTCGGTGTGGAACAACGGCCCTCACGGCGCCGGCGCGACCGGCGGCGGCACCTCGATCTTCTGGCCGATGCCGAGCGCGCAGTCCTCGGCCGGCGCCGGCCTCGGGGTCATCAACGCGGAGTCGTCGGCCACCTGCTTCAACACGTACTGCCGCGAGATGCCCGACGTCTCCGCCGACGCCGACCCCTCGACCGGGTACGTCGTGTACTACGGCGATCCGACGCAGAGCTCCCCGTGGACCGCGGTCGGCGGGACGTCCGGCGCGGCGCCGGTGTGGGCGGCGCTGATCGCGCTGGCCAACGCCAGCAGCTCGTGCACGGCGCCGGTCGGGTTCGCCAACCGGATGCTGTACGGAGCCGCCGACGTCGGCTCCGCGACGTACTTCAACGACATCACGGCCGGGAACAACGACTGGCTCGGCCTCGACGGTGGGCGCTTCGCCGCGCTGCCCGGCTACGACGAGGCGACCGGGCTCGGGACGCCGATCGCCTCGGCGCTGGTTCCGGCGCTGTGCGGCGGGCCGGTCACGCTGAACGCGCCCGGGACGCAGAGCTCGAGGATCGGCAGCGCCGTCGGGCTGCAGCTGTCGGCGAGCGCCAGCCGCGGGGCGATCACGTACTCCGCCTCCGGGCTGCCGCCCGGGCTGTCGATGAGCAGCTCGGGGCTGATCTCGGGCACGCCGACGACCGTCGGGAGCTACACGGTGACGGCCAACGCGGCGACCGCCACCCAGGGTGTCTCGGCCAAGTTCGCGTGGACCGTCGTGACCGCCGGGACGGTCAAGCTGACGAAGATCGCGTCGCAGCTCGGCCAGGTGCGACGCTCCACCTCGCTGAGCCTTCGCGCCACCAACTCGGCGGGGACCGCGATCAGGTATGCCGCGGCGGGGCTGCCGCCCGGCCTCGTGCTGGCGCCCGCCACCGGCCGGATCCACGGAACGCCCAAGACCCCGGGTCGCTACAAGGTGGGGATCGCCGCCACGGCCCAGGGCTTCGACAACGCCTACGCCACGTTCACCTGGACGATCGGCGCGCGCCCCAGCCTGACCGGCGCCTCGATGAGCGGCGGCGCTCTCTCCTTCCGAGTCAGCGCCGGCGCCGACGCCCCGTCGCTGCGGACGATCACGCTGCGGCTGCCAAGCGGCCTGTCGTTCGCCCGCCGTGGCTCCTCGCTGGCCCGGCTGGTCGCCGTGAGCACGGCGTCCGGCGCGCGGGCGTCAGCTTCGGTGTCGCTGTCGGGGGCAACGCTGCGGGTCGTGCTGCAGGGCGCGCCGGGCGCCGTCCACGTGCGGATCGCCAAGTCCGGCCTGCTGGCGGCGAGCCGGGTGGCACACACGCTGTCGGTGACGGTGCACGACGCAGACGGTCTCGCGACGGCGCTTAGCGCACCGTTGCGCCAGCCCGGTTGACGCGGGCCGGAGGGCGGGATAGCGTCGCGTCCTGCGCGTGCAGGGTGAGCGACGTGGGGGTGTCCGATGGAGCGTAGATTGCCGTGGACGGCCGGGCGCCTGGCGGCGCTCGTGGTGCTTCTCTGGGCGCCGGCCGCGGCGGCGAACGCCTCGACGCTCCGTGTGGGGTCGGTCCCGCTCCGACCCGCGGGCTCCCGGATCCTCGGATCGCTCGCTCCGAGCAGCCCGGTCCGGCTGACGGTGGCGTTGGCGCCACGGGATCCCGCGGCGCTTGCTGCG
>DASZLC010000184.1:0-6328 GCA_035552615.1 Solirubrobacteraceae bacterium | reverse complement strand
ATCGCCACCTCGCCGTGGGACAACCAGGACCCGGCCGACGGCACGCTGATCTTCCGGGTGATCCTGGCCCAGTTCCTGCCCGACAACCTGGTGCCGGCCGTGGGCGGCGCCGCCAGCGAGCCCTACGAGGGCCAATGGTTCGAGGACGGCGCGTGGGAGCCGGCGTCGCCGGAGCTGTTCTCGCCGCTGCCGATCAACCTGACGGGCGGCGCGAAGTCCTCCGAGAGCGCGACTGGCACCTACCGCCAGCCGACCCAGAACGCGGCGGGCGGCGGGACCGACGCGGCCGGCGCGGCCGCGGCCCGCCTGCGCCAGCAGTACGCGGCGCATCCGGGCCTGAGCAGCCCGCCGCCCGGCGTGCCGGACACGAGCGCGGGTGCAGCAGCAGCATTGCTACCGAAGGGATGAGGATGAGGCTCCGAACGACATGGCGGGCCGCGCCCGCGGCGGCGATCGCGATGCTCGCGCTCGCCGGCTGCGGCGGCTCGGGACACAAGCGGGCCGCGCCGCTCCAGGTCGGCCAGGTAAACGCACCCGTGGTCGCGCCGGCGAAGGCCGCGCGCCACCAGCGATCGACGGTGCACCACGCGGCCGTCCACCATGCGCGCGCGGTGAAGCGCGCCGCGCCGGGCAAGCGCACCTTCACCGCCGTGGCCACCGGCAACCCCCAGGCGCTGCGGGGACTGGCGCAGAAGGTGTCCAAGGCGGCCGGCGGCCGAAGCGGCGCGGTGAACACCCTGAGCACGCCGATCCAGGTGAAGATCCACTTCACCTCGACCGGCGGCACCGACGACGCCGCGTTCGTCAGCGCCGCCGACAGCGTCTGCTCGAGCTACCGGGCCACCGTCCGTCAGATCGGAGGATCGGCGACGAACCTGCTCGCGCAGGAGAACGAGACGCAGGATCTGATGAACGCGACGGCGGCGTCGCTGCAGCAGCTCCGCTCGCTCTCGCCGCCGGCGTCGGTGGCGTCGCTGGCCGGGCGGTACGTCGACCTGGTGACGGAGTCGGTCGACGACTACATCGCCGCCCAGAGCCGATCCTCCTCCGCCAGCGAGGCGGTCGGCACGGCGGCTGAAACGCAGGACGTCAACATGGCCACCGTCTCCGCACAGGACGGGGACAGCGCCAAGGCCGTGGCGCAGCAGCTCGGGTTCCACGTCTGCGGGTCGGAGGGCGCCGAGTGGCTGTAGCCGGCGCCTCCGTTCGGGCGCGCGCGCTGACGGCGCTCGCCGTCGGGCTGCTGGTGCTCGGAGTGGTCGGCCTCCGGGCCTCGCGGGCTCGCGCCGACGCCGACCCGGCGAGCGACACGCTGCTCGTGCAGAGCGTCTTCTACCCGTACTCGCCGGCGACGCCGCCGGCGCTGCAGCACGCGCTCGGACGCGCCGTGGACGAGCTCCACGCCGCCGGGCTCCCGCTGAAGGTGGCGATCATCGGCAGTCCGGTCGATCTCGGGGGCATCCCGCAGCTGTTCGGCCAGGTCGACCGTTACGCCGCGTTTCTCGACACCGAGATCTCGTTCAAGGGGCCGCAGCCGCTGCTGGTGGTGATGCCCGACGGACTCGCCTCACAGCGCGCCGGCGCGCCGGGCGCGCTGGCCGGGATCCACGTCGACGCGCACGACGGCTCGGCCGGGTTGGCGCGCACGGCGGTGGCCGCCGTCGAGAGGATCGGCGCCGCCGAGGGGCACCCGATCGCGGCGGTGGCCACCGCCGCAGGCTCCGGTGGGAGCGGTGGTGGCGCCGCCGTCGTGATCGCGATCGCGGCGACGGCACTGCTGCTGATCGCCGGCGGGACCGGCGCCCGGAGCGTCCGGCGCCGGGCGGTCCTTCACAGTCCCGGGGGGAAGTCGTAGGTCGTGTGCGGCGGGATCGCGCTGGCCAGCTCCAGCACGATCCGCGTGTGACGGCGCAGCGGGATCGCCCGCGGGTTCCCGCGCCAGCGCCTCACGCCCACCGCGCCGGTGCCGACATAGGCGGTGAGGGCCCGGCCCGGAGGCGCGCGAAAGCCGGCGACGGCGCGACGCGAGAGCGGCTGCCCCCACAGCTCGAACAGCGTCCCGAGCGTCACCCGCGCGCCGGGGCGGATCTCGATCACGCCGGTCGGGTCGGCCGTCATCACGGGGTAATAGCAGCGCGCGTGCTGGACGCGTGCCTCGCTCAGCCGTAGCGGGGGGCGGATCCCGATCCCGGTCGGGATCGCGACGACGTGGTCGCGAGCGAAGATCTCCAGGTGGGCGCCGTATCGAGGGCCGCGCGCCGGCGAGCAGCGCAGCCCGGCGACGGGGCGTCCGGCGCGCACGGCAGCGGTGCTCGCGGGCGGGCGGAAGGCACGGCCGGGGCCGGGACCGACCGGCACGTAGTCGGGCGGGAGCGGGGCCACCTTGCTCGTGGAGCTGCCGCAGCCGGCGAGAGCGCTAGCGACGATCAACGCGATGACGATGTGGCGCGGCGGCATCCGCGCACGGTACTTCCGACGACTCGGCGGCGATCCTCGGGGACGGACCGCCGCCTTGTCGTTGAACTCCTGCCGTGGCTCGCACGAACGGAGACTATCCGCCGAGCCCGCATCCGTTGGTGGTGTTGTACCCAGCCGGGCCGTTCTCGTAACTTCAAAATGAAGAGTTGTGTTCAGAGCCCGAGCGCCGCGCCGCGGAGGATGTCGTGCTCGGAGACCTCGATCTGGTCCAAGCCGAACAGGCGCATCACCTCGGCGAGGATCACGATCCCCGCCAGCACGGTCGGCGCGCGCGCCGGATGCAGTCCCGGCACCCGCTCGCGCTCCTCCAGGGGCAGCGTCTTGAGCTCGGCCAGGATCGCGTCGCGCTGCTCGGCGCTCAGCATGTAGCCGTGGACGCGCGCCGGGTCGTAGGGCTCCAGCCGCTGCGCGATCGCGGCGAGCGACGTCGGCGTTCCGGCGACGGCGATGGCGTGTCTAACGGCGCGGCGCTGTGACTCGGGGACGGCAGCGGCGACGATCGCCGCGACGTCGTCGGCCACGGCCTGCAGCTCGGCGTCGGTCGGGGGGTCGCTGTGGATGTGACGCTCGGACTGGCGCACGACGCCGGCCTGCGTCGAGACGTGGAAGCCGACCTCGTGCCCGGTTCCGATCACGAGCTCGGTGGAGCCACCGCCGATGTCGATCACGAGCGTCGGCGTCGGGTCGGCGGGATCGCGCTCGCTCGTCGCACCGAGGAACGTCAGCCGCGCCTCCTCATCGCCCGTCAGTACGTGGGGCTCCAGCCCGTAGCGCCGCCCGACGGCGGCGGCGAACTCGGGGCCGTTGGCGGCGTCGCGCACAGCGCTGGTCAGCACCGCAACGGCGCGGTCGGCGCCCGCCGCGTCGATCACCGCGCGGTACTTGTCGAGCGTGGCGTACACGCGGGCGATCGACTCCTCGGCGAGGCGGCCGTGCGCGTCGACGCCCGCGCCGAGCCGGGTGACCGTCGTGCGACGGTCGAGCTCGGCGACGATGCGCCCGTCGGCGACGGTGGCAATGTACAGCCGGGTGGAGTTGGAGCCGATGTCGACGACGGCGACCGTCGACGTCATGGGGCCGGGTGAGGCATCGGGCGCCCGGCCAGCGCCGCCAGGAGGTTGTCGGCGGCCAGCGCCGCCATCCGCTCGCGTGCGCCTCGGGTGGCGGAGCCGATGTGCGGCGTGACGATCAGGTTCGGCGCGTCGTACAGCGGGTCGTCGATCGCCGGTGGCTCGGGGTCGGCCACGTCGAGCGCGGCACCGGCGATCCGCTCCTGCCGCAGCGCGTGACAGAGAGCGGCCTGGTCCACGACGCCGCCGCGCGAGGTGTTGATGACGATCGCCGTGCGCTTCATCAGCCGCAGCGCCGAGGCGTCGATCAGATGGTGCGTCTCAGGGGTCAGCGGGCAGTGCAGCGAGACGAAGTCGGCGTGGGCGAGGAGCTGGGCCAGCGGCACGCGCTCGGCGCCCCCGCCTTCGCCGCGTCCGGCGTGGATCACCTCCATCTGAAAGCCGGCGGCCCGCCGCGCCACCGCGCGCCCGATCCGGCCCATCCCGACGATCCCGAGCGTCGCGCCGTGGACGTCGGCGCCAAGCCAGTTGCCCGGCTCCCACGTCAGCCACTCGCCGTGCACGGCCGCGTTCATCGCCTCGGGCAGCCGCCGCGCCGCCGCCAGCAGCAGCGTGAAGGTCAGGTCGGCCGTCGCCTCGGTGAGCACGTCCGGCGTGTTGCCGACGGCGATCCCGCGCCGGTGCGTCGCCTCCAGGTCGATGTTGTCGACGCCGACGGCGTAGTTGGCGATCGCCTTCAGATCAGGTGCGGCGTCGAGGAGCGCCGCGTCGACCCTGTCGGTGAGCAGCGTCAGCAGCCCCTCGGCGTCTTTCGCCGCCTCGCGGAGCTGCTCCGGGGAGGGCGGCATGCGGCCCGGCCAGACCTCGACGTCGTGCGTCTGGCGCAGGCGCGCCAATGCGGGGCCGGGAAGCTGGCGGGCGACGAAGATCCGAGCCATGGCGCGGGATTCTTACGAGTCCCGCGCCGCGATGTTCGCCGCTAGGCGAACTCGCACCGCCGCGCTCAGTGCATGACTTCGGCGACGGCTTCCGGAACGGGCTCCGCGACGCGGGCGGGGCGTGCGAGGCGCGGCAGCCCGAACAGCGCCACGAGCCCACCCACCAGGGCGATCCCGGCGCCGACCTGGAACGCGAAGGTGAAGCCGCCGGTCAGGGCGGCGTGCTGGGCGGCCAGGCCGTGGCCGAGCCGGCGCAGGTCGGCGTTCGTGCGCGAGGTGGCCAGCGTGGCCAGGATCGCCAGCCCCAGCGCGCCGCCGAACATCCGTGAGGTGTTGACCAGCCCGGAGGCGAGGCCCGCCTCGCGCGGATCGACGCCGGAGGTGGCGGCGATCGCGCCGGTCACGAACGCGAAGCCGATCCCGATCGCGACCAGCAGCGATCCGCCGAGGATGTCGCTCACGTACGTGCCGTGCACGGGCAGGCCGCCGAAGATGAGGAGCCCGATCGTCTGGCAGACCATGCCGATGACCAGCAGCCGCTTGGCGCCGAAACGCTGCACGCTGCGCGAGGCGATCGTCGAGCCGGCGACGATGCACAGCGTCATCGGCAGGAAGGCGAGCCCGGCCTTCAGCGCCGAGTACCCGAGCACGTCCTGCAGGTACAGCGTGGTGAAGAACCACATCCCGAACGTCGCCGCGCCGACGAGGCTGAGCGCGATGTTGGCCGCCGTCAAGGTGCGCGAGCGCCAGATCCGCAGCGGCATCAGCGGCGCGGTGGCGAAGCGGCCCTCGATCGCGACGAACACCACCAGCAGGGCGACGCCGCCGGCGATCGCGGCGACGGTCACGGGATTGCCCCAGCTGCTCGTGTCGGTGCGGACGATCCCGAACACCAGCAGCGAGAGCCCGAGCGTCGCCGACACCGCGCCGGCCACGTCGAAGCTGCGGTGCGCGCTCTCGTTGCGTCCCTCGGCGACGACGCGGTGCGTGTAGAACGCCGCGGCGAGGCCGATCGGGACGTTGATGAACAGGATCCAGCGCCAGCTCAGCTCCTGCGTCAGGACGCCGCCGAGGATCGACCCGGCGGCGCCGCCGGCGCCACCCATGGCGCCCCAAATCCCGACGGCGCGGTTGCGCTCGGCCGGCTCGGTGAAGGTGGTGGTGAGGATCGACAAGGAGGCGGGGGCGATCACCGCGCCGCCCAGGCCCTGGATCAGCCGGAAGACGATCAGCTCACCCTGGCTCGTGGCCAGCCCGCCGCCCAGCGAGGCCAGCGCGAACAGCACCAGCCCCGCGACGAACACGATCCGGCGTCCCATCAGGTCCGCGGCGCGCCCGCCCAGGAGCAGGAAGCCGGCGAACGTGACCGTGTACGCGTTCACGACCCACTGCAGGCCGGACTCCGAGAAGTGCAGCGAGCGATGGATCGCGGGAAGCGCGACGTTCACGACCGACACGTCGAGGATCACCATGAACTGGGCCAGGCAGCACAGGATCAGCGTGGCGGTGAGATGGGGATTCTTCTTGGCTGTCTCGGGCATCTGTCTTGAAGTCTTCAGTCACGGTACGATGAGCGTCGAACATACTACATGGTTCGATGACCGTCGTACTAACCGGGGTGTCTATGACTACAACGAACGAGCCGGTCCTGTTGGGACATCCCGCCGCGGATGAGATCGAGTTGGCCGCGGTGCTCCACGCGCTCAGCGATCCGCTCCGGCTCCAGGTCGTGTCGATGCTCGCCGACGGCGGTGAGCGCAGCTGCAGCAGCTTCGGCCTCCCCGTCGTGAAGTCCACCTGCACCCATCACTTCCGGGTGCTCAGGGAGGCGGGCGTGATCCG
>DASZLC010000183.1:0-15544 GCA_035552615.1 Solirubrobacteraceae bacterium | reverse complement strand
CCAGCGAGCGCAGCGTCTCGTAGTTCTTCAGATCGCCGATGTGATGCGACACCCACGCGCGCTCGCCCTTGGCCACGCAGAAGGTGTGCTTCAGCTCCGCGCCGGCCGCCAGCAGCGGGACGGGGGTACCGCCGGGCAGGGCCAGCGGCGCCGGCACGTACCCGCGCGACCGGCGCAGCATCAGCGGCCGGGAGCGGCCAGGGCGGGCCACGGCGCGCATCACCGAATCGTCGGTACGGGTCTCGATCGGGCGGTCGTGAACGAGGAATAGGTCGGCGATCGCCGACAGCCGCTCGCGGGCGTCCTCGTCGGTGAAGACGATCGGCTCGTCGGAGACGTTGCCGCTGGTCAGCACCAGCGCCTCGACGCCGATGCCCACCAGGTCGGCCATCAGCAGGTGATGCAGCGGCGCGTAGGGCAGCATCACGCCGAGCTCGCGGCACGCCGGCGCCACCGACGGCGCCACCGCGGCGTCGGCGCGCCGAAGCGCCAGCACGATCGGCCGCGCCGGAGAGAACATCAGCTCCCGCTCCACATCTCCCAGGACAACGAGTCGGTCGGGCGAGGTCGCCATCAGCGCGAACGGCTTGTCCTCGCGGTGCTTGCGCCGGCGCAGCTCGCCGACGGCGCCCTCGTCATCGGCACGGCAGGCCAGGTGGTAGCCGCCGATGCCCTTCACGGCGACGATCGCGCCGTCCCGAAGCGCCATCGCCGCGGCCTCGATCGGATCGCGCGCCGCGACGCCGTCCGCGCCCACCAAGCGCACCCGCGGCCCGCACAGCGGGCAGGCGTTCGGCTGCGCGTGGAAGCGCCGGTCGGCGGGGTCCTCGTACTCGCGCCGGCAGTCGGCGCACATGGCGAAGCCGGACATCGTCGTCAGCGGCCGGTCGTACGGGACTCCCTGGACGATCGTGAATCGCGGGCCGCAGTTCGTGCAGTTGATGAACGGATAGCGGAAGCGCCGATCATCGGGGTCGAGCAGCTCGTGCAGGCAGTCGGGGCAGCTGGCGCTGTCAACGCTCACGGGCGTCTCGGCCACGCCGCCCTGAGGGCTCGGGCGGATCTGAAAGCCAGGAGCGCCCACCACGGGCACGTCCGCGAACTCGACCGCGTCGACGACGGCCAGTGGCGGCGCCTCGGGCGCGAGCCGAGCCAGGAACGTCTCCACCGAGGGACCTGAGCCCTCCAGCTCGATCACCACGCCGCGGCTGTCGTTCAGCACGAACCCGGCCAGGCGCAGCTCGCCGGCCAGCCGGTACACGTACGGCCGGAAGCCGACGCCCTGGACGGTCCCCAACACGCGGACGCGCACCCGCCGAACGCCTGCGACGACGGCAGAGAGACTCATGCCACGAGCCGGCGCAGCGCGTGGTACGCGGTGGCCTGCGCCTCTTGGATGCGGGGGATGTGGTCCGAGCGGGTGACGATCACGTGGTCGGCGAGCGCATCGGCGGCGATCGCGCCGCCGTCGTAGCCGACCATCGCCACGGTGAGAAGGCCGCGCCGGCGCGCCTCGGCGAGCGCCGCCACCACGTTGCGCGAGTTGCCCGACGTCGACAGCGCCAGCAGCGCGTCGCCGGGCTCGCCGTAGGCGATCACCTGACGCAGGAAGATCGCCTCGGTGCCGATGTCGTTGGCCACCGCGGTGATGATCCCGCTGTCGGCCGAGAGGTCGATGGCGGCCCGCGGCGTCGGCCCCGCGATGAAGTCGGCCACGACGTCCATCGCGTCGGTGGCCGAGCCGCCGTTGCCGAGCGCGAGCAGCTTCCCGCCCTGTTGGAACGCCGCCCGCAGGGCCGCCGCCGCCGCCACGAGCGTCGCGCGGTTCTCCGTCATCGTCTGAACTCGCAGCGCCCCGGTCTCCTCGGCCTTCATCAGCACCGAGTCACGGACGTCGCGCACGACCGGCTCCAGCGCGTCTTCGCGCTCGTCGAGGAACGGGTACAGGAAGCTGGAGGCCCCGGCGTCGTGCACCGCCCGCGGCGCGCGGTCGCGCAGCAGCCCGCGGTGGTCGAAGAACACGTGGACGAGCTCCCACAGCACGTGGTACAGCGTCTCGACCAGCTCCTGGCATACGTCCGGATCGCGCGAGGGCGGCACGAACACGTGCTCGGCGCCACTGTCGGCGGCGAACCCCAGCGTCAGGCAGCCGCGCCCGCGAGCGCTCTCAACGGCCGGAGAAACCCCGGGGCCGAACCCGATCACGATGTCCTCGCCGCGCGCCATCAGCGCCACCTGCTCCGTCAGCGGCCCGTCAGTGAGGGCCAGCGCCGGCAACGCGCGCTTGCCGACGATCACCGGGTGGACGAACTCGACGGCGACATGGCGCGCGTCGGAGCGGGCCGCCGGGGTGTCGGCCAGGGCGATGAGCCGCCCGCTCCGGGCGAAGCGCTCGGCCAGCTCGTGGCACAGCCGCGCCAGCCGGTCGGCCTCGGCGCCGAAGAACGCCTCGTTCGCCGCGCCACGCTCGGCAACCAGCGAAGCGAGCAGATCCTCGGCGGCCGCGGTCCTCACACCGCGACCCCCCGGCGGGCCGCGATCCGGCTCAGCCACTCGCGCCACGCCTCGATCCCCTCCCCCGTGCGCGCGCTCACGACCATCCGCTCGACGTCGGGGTGGACCTGGTCGATGTTGTAGAGCAGCATCTCGAGATCGAAGTCGAGGTGCGGGAGCAGGTCGACCTTGTTCACGACGACCAGCTCGCAGGCGCGGAACATCAGCGGGTACTTCAGCGGCTTGTCCTCGCCCTCGGTCACCGAGCACACCATCACGCGGGCGTCCTCGCCGATCCGGAACTCGGCGGGACACACCAGGTTGCCGACGTTCTCGACGATCAGCAGGTCGATCTCGTCGAGCGGCAGCGCCGGGAGCGCCGAGCGGACCATGTTCGCGTCGAGGTGACATTCGCCCCCGAACCCGTTGCCGGTGTTCAGCTGGACGACGGGGACGTGAAGGTGGGCGAGGCGGTCGGCGTCCAGCGAGCCCTGGACGTCGCCCTCCAGCACGCCGATGCGAACGCCGGGCACGTCGCGGGCCACCCGCTCCAGCAGCGTCGTCTTGCCGGCGCCCGGCGCGCTCATGAAGTTCACGACCGTGACGCCGTGCCGGTCGAAGTCGGCGCGGTTGGCCGTCGCGATCGTGTTGTTGGCGTCAAGCGCCTCCTCGACGACGGTCACCTTGGTGCGATGCATGCAGCCTCCTCCAGCTCAATCGATTCCACCTCGAACTCGTTCCCGGCGGCGATCTCCACCTGGCTGCCGCCGCACGTCGGGCAGCGGAACGCCGGGATCTCGATCTCCCATTCCGACGCGCACGGCAGGCAGCGCAGCCGTGCGTCGATCACCTCCTGCTCCAAGCGCGCCCCCTCGCACACCGTGTCGCGGGCGACGAACTCGAAGTAGAAGGCGAGCGTGTCCGGAACGACCTGGCGCAGCGTGCCGACGCGCAGGTTCACGACCGCCACCGGGCGCCCGTCGGCGTGCTTCGCGACGGTGTTCACGATCGCACTGGAGAGCGACAGCTCGTGCACGCTACCCGCCAGCGGTCGTGACGCCGGTGCGCAGCTCGGTGACGGTGCTGACGACGAGATCGACGGCGCGGTCGACGGCGTCCGTGACCTGCTCGGACAGGCCCCAGCCCATCTGCTCGATCTCCGCCGGCTCGCACGCGATCACCACCACCTTTCCCGGCCATGCGCCGGCCGACTTCAGGAACCGCAGCACGGTCTGGGGGTCCATCCCGTGCGGGTTGATCGCGTCGCCGTCCTCGATCGCGCCTGGGACCGACTCCTCGTCGGGCTCCATCACGTACAGCGTGCCCGGCTGACCACCCTGCTGGGAGACGTCGACGATCACCAGCGAGTCGTATCCGCGCATCACCTCGTAGGCGAGGTCGAGACCGCCGGTCCCCGCGTCCATCACGCTCACCCCGTCCGGCAGCTCGCGCTCGGACAGGCGGCGGGCGACCTCGCCGCCGAAGCCGTCGTCGCGCAGCCAGGCGTTGCCGACGCCGGCGATCAGGATCCGTCGCAGTTCATCGGTCATGTGTCGATCACCTCGACCTCCTTGGCGAAGAAGTACAGGTAGCGCCCGGTCTCGCGCATCAGCTCCTGACCGGGATCGTCGTCGATCGTGACGCCGAAGTGGAGCTTGCCGTCGTAGTCGGTGAAGATCCGCTCCAGCGTGGCGGTGCGTCCGTCCAGCATGCGCGCGTGGAGATCGGCATCCGGCGCGGGCCGGATCACCACCTTGCCGCCGCGCTGGAAGCGCTGACCGTCGATCTCGGCGACCTCGTCGCCCGCCCGCGGGTCATACAGGCCGGGCGGCTCGGTCGGCGGCTCGGTCGTCTCGGGGTCCCGCAGGGTGACGCGGCCGTGCAGCGCGATGATGTCCTCGGGCGTGGCGGCGGAGGCCCGCGCGAGCATCGCGCTCACCGCCGGGTCCTGGTGCGCGGCGATCTCGGCGCGCTCGTCGTCGGTCAGCGTCTGCACGTGGAGCAGCAGCGCCTCTTCGATCTCCGTCGAGTCAAACAACCCGCCGCGGCTTTCGGGCGCGATCTCGGGATGGTCGGGGAGCACGATCGCGGCGCCGACGATCGCCGTGTCGTCGGCGACGGCGAGCACCGGGAACGTGTTGACCGAGCGGCACGGGCGCTCCAGCGGGGAGACGAAGCGCCCGCCGGTGACGCGGACGATCGGGTGCGTTGAGAGCAGCGAGCGGTGAAGCGCCCCACGACGGTCAAGCCCGCTGGAGACGAGCGTCCGGTTCTCGACGCGGAAGACGACCTCGTACTCGTCCTTGGCCAGCGCCAGGGCGGTCAAGCTCACCGCGACGCGCAGCCGGTCGAACGCCTGCTCGCGCTCGATCGTCGATCCCTCATCGGCCGCGCCGACCATCACGCCGGGCAGGGTCAGTGTGCGCGGCTCGGCCTCGTGGCGCTCACCGGCCGGGGCCAGGAAGCGGACCTCGGCGCTGAGCACCGCGTCGGCCGGGGCGCGGAGCACCGCCCGGAGCTCCAGATGGTCGTAGGTCGTGGTCAGCGCGGCGGCGTACACGGGCGGGTAGACGATCCCGAAGGGAGTCGGGGTGGAGTTCTTCGTCGCCCCGGGCGTGTACGGGTACAGCGCGTAGCCCTCGTACAGCAGCGAGTCGACGAGCTGTTCGAGCTGGTCGGTCACTGGCGGCCGCGCTCCTGCGCCAGCAGCGCGGCGATCGTCTCGTCGAGCGTGGCCAGCCCCCGCTTCAGCTTGACCTGCTGGAGCTCCTCCAGCGTCGGCAGCCGCATCGCCGCCCAGCCGGTGTTGGGGTAGTACTGCTCGATCGTCTCGCGCCACACCGACACCGGCATCCGGAAGTCGATCGAGGTGTTCCACGGAACCAGCACCATCTGCAGCGCGCCGTCGTCGCCGCGGTAGTACACGGTGCCGTTGAAGTGCAGCGCCAGCGGCGCCATCCCGTCGCTGAGCGAGTGCAGGTACTTGGCGGCCGCGAGCTCCAGGTCGTAGGTGCAGGCCACCGGGATCGCCACCGTCGTCGTGCCGGTGAACGCCGGCACGAGGATGTCGAGCTGGCTCCACACCAGGCTCCGGGTGGTGACCGACCACCGCTCAGGCTCGCCGAACAGCTCCAGCAGCTTCGCCCGCGTCTCGTCGTCGTAGCTGCGGCGGGCCGGCTCGATCATCAGCTGCACCGTCAGGGCGATCATGTACACCTGCCGGCCGCTCGGCTCGGTGACCTGCAGGTCGAGGCTCAGCATCGGGTTGGCCGCGTAGCGGACCGGACGCGCGCTCAGGACGGCGAACTCCGGTGCCGGGCCGGCCCACGGCGCGTCGCTGCCCACGTCAGGTGCCTGCACGCTCACGCCGCCGCCTTTTCCCGCAAGGCGTCGAAGAACCTAGTGACCGCGCGGTCGACCCCAGCGCCGCCGGAGATCCCCTCCCACGTGGCCTTGATCGCGCCGGTCAGCGCGTAGCACTGGTCGATCGGCGCGATCGCGTAGATCGGCGGGTCGGCGAGGCGGTTGGCGATCAGGCCCTCGATGTCGCGCTCCATGCTCGCCAGCACCGGGTTCAGCTCGCACATCCGCGCCCATGACTCGAAGTGCAGCTCCGATTCGGTGGCCCCGGCCGGCGACGGGTACATCGCCACGACGCACTCGGTGACCGTCGAGGCCATGAAGAAGGCCAGCCCGATCGGAATCTGGAAGTTCGCCCACAGATCGTCGGGGATGTTCAAGTCGGGCAGCCACAGGGTGCGGTTGCCCGTCGGACGGTAGTCGCCCTCGCCGGCGCGCATCGCCCAGCAGGGTTCGCACGAGCAGACGATCCGCCGCTCCACCAGGTGCAGGAGATGGCGGTGCTCGTCGGGGATCCCGAGGCCGCACAGGTCGCAGAACTCGGTCCCCGGCTCGACAGCGGCGCCGACCGTGACGCCGACCACCGAGGCCCCCTGGTTCTCCACGCCGGGCGCCGGCGCCGTCGGCCGGCCGAGCGAGCCGTTGACCCGCCGCGTCGGCGACGCCAGCCCCCGCAGGCCCGTGACCAGCTCGGACCGCCGGCGCGCCGCCACGGCGTCGGCGACGAGCCGGCGCGATGGCTGGTCCGGATGATCCCCGTTGGTGCTCATCCGGCCAGGGCCACTTTGACCCGCCCCTGCTCGCGCAGCAGCGGCACCGGTTCGAGCTGGATCCGTTCGGCGTCCATCGAGCGACCGGCCCGCGGGAGGAAGAACTGCCGCTGGCAGCCCGGACAGGCCAGCGCGCCCGCCAGCAGCTTGCCGTCGCGCAGCGGCGCGCCGCACGAGGCGCAGGCGTCACGGTAGGCGAGCAGGGTGCCCTCGACATTGGCGATCACGAGGTCGTTGCCCTCTACCGATCTCGCCGCCAGGGCGCCCTCGGGCACCTCCGCGATCGAGCCGAGCTCGAACCACGACGGCAGGGCCAGGGAGGCGGCGGGCGGCGCGGTGGTGGCCGGCTCGGGCGGACCCGGGCCGGCCATCACGATCGGCAGCTCGAGGCCGTTCGATCCACCGCTGTCCGACATCGGTAGCGCCAAGCCCGTCATCTGCGGCGCTACCCCCTCCACCTCCAGCCCGACCAGATCTGGCGCCGCGTCCTCCAGCGCCTGCTTGATGGCCAACTCCAGCGTCACCGATGACGCCGAACAATCCGAGCAGCTGCCGCGCAGATGCAGGCGAGCGACCCCGTCCTGCAGCGACAGCAATTCAACGTTCCCGCCGTGGGACTCCATGTACGGTCGCACCGACTCCAGCGCGGCTTGCACCCGGTCCTCCAGCGGAACCGGATGCAGGTCGTGGATCAGCAGCAGCGTTGATACCAGCGGATCCTCGGTGAGGCCGACGGCGAATGCCTGGGCGTCCTCGCCGGCGGACATCAGCCCGCCGACGATTCGCTCCAGACCGGCGCCGTACATCTGCACCACCGACGCGACCAGCTCGTCGGCGATCTCACGCGTCTGCGCGTCGCCACGCGCGTTGAGCATCTCCTGCAGCTCGTGGACGCGCTCGATCAGCCGGTCAGGAGTATCGGTCGGGATGGCGCTCATGGTCGGCGCGCTACGCAAACGCCGTCGGCGTGTGCATCACCTTTGTGACCTTACCGCCGTTGTACATGTGCACGCCACACGGCAGACACGGATCGAACGACCGGACAGCGCGCATGATGTCGATGCCCTTGAAGTTGTCCGGACCGTTCTCCTCGAAGATCGGCGTGTTCTGCACTGCGTCCTCATAGGGCCCGGGCGTTCCGTAGCTGTCGCGTGGGCTGGCGTTCCACGGCGTCGGCGGGTACGGCTGGTAGTTGGCGATCTTTCCGTCGCGGATGACCATGTGGTGCGAGAGCACCCCGCGGGCCGCCTCGTGGAAGCCGACGCTGACCGCGTTGTCCGGGACCTTGAAGCTGTTCCAGCTCTTGGTCCGGCCGGCCTGCACCTCCTTCATCGCCCGCTCCAGGCAGTGCAACGCGATCAGCGCGCAGTACGCCTGGTGGTAGGTGCGGGCGCGATCGCGCTCGATCGCGTTGGACTTCTCCGGCACCTTCCACTCCAGCTCCATCTCGGGCAGGTTGGGCGAGCGCGGGAGCACCATCTGCAGCGAGTGACCGGTCGCCTTGGCGTAGCCGAAGTCGACCAGGCCCGCCTTGGCCGTGCACCACTGGCGCGCGAACGGGCCGCCACCGGTGTCGCAACAGACGTGCGTGTCGGTGCGCTTGTCGTACATCCGCGGCGAGACCACCCACGTGTACTTGTCGGCGAAGTCGCGCTTCTGCGGCCGCGGCAGCGTCACCTTGTTCCACGGATGGTTCTTGTCGACCGGGTTCCCGAGCGGGTCCTGCGTCACGAACGTCGGCTCGTTCTCCCAGCCGTCGAAGTACGACGAGCCGAGCAGGATCCGGATCATCAGGTTGATCTCGACGAGGTCGGTAGAGATCAGCTCTCCGCCGAACGCGACGCCCGGGGTGATGTAGCGCTTGCGTCCCCACTCCGTCATCCCCGCGTAGCTGTAGTCGACGTAGTCGGGGTCGTCGAACGACCCCCAGTTGACGAGGTTCGTCTCCCGGAAGCCGACCATGTCGTAGCCCGGCAGCTCCTGCAGGAAGAAGTCGTACAGGTCGTCGTGCAGCGGCACGCTGCGCTTCACGTAGTCGAAGTAGCGCATCAGCCGCACGTAGTAGTCGGTGCACGTCTGGTGCGTGATGTCGGCGCTGCAGCCACCCGGCATGATCGTCGAGGGGTGGGTGTGGCGACCGCCGAACAGGCAGTACATCTCACGCGTGTAACGCGCCACGTGCAACGTCTCCAGGTAGAACTCGCCCGTGAATGGGTTCAGCGAGCGCATGATGTCGGCGATCGTCTTGAAACCGTGGATGTCGCGTCCCGGCGCCGGCGTGCTCTCGGCCTTGGCCAGCAGCGACGGGTTCGTCTCCTTCACCATCTGCTCGCAGAAGTCGACGTTCGCCATGCAGTCGTTGAAGATCGCGTGGTCGAAGATGTAGTCGGCCGTCTCGGCGAGGTTGAAGGCCAGGTCGCCCAGCTTCGGCGGCTTGACGCCGTAGGCCATGTTCTGGTTCAGGCACGAGCACGTGCAGTGGTTGTCACCGCAGATGCCGCAGATCCGGCTCGTGATGAAGTGCGCGTCGCGCGGATCGATCCCCTTCATGAAGATGTCGAAGCCGCGGAAGATCATCGAGGTGCTGTAGCACTTGTTGACCTTCTGGTTGGTGAAGTCGATCTCCGTATGGATGCCCAGGCTGCCGACGATCCGCGTGATCGGATCCCAGGACATCTCCTTGACCATGACCTTCTGGGGCGTTTCAGTCGCCATTCGTTTCGCTCCTCACTGCTGATGAAGTGGACGGTCTCATGGGGCCTGCTACCAGCGCTTGGCGTAGCCGGTGGTGAGCGTCTTGCCCTTGCGCCGCCACTCCGGCTCCTTGTCCTTGTCGTTGGCGATGTGGCGGTGGCGGAAGTACCGCACGATCGGTCCGTAGCTGAGCTTCATGACCGTCGCCGCCGCGCTCCCCCACTTGTCCTCGTCCATGAACGGCATGAACTTGTCGGGGAACCCGGGCATCGTGCAGGCCATGCAGATCCCGCCCACATTCGGGCAGCCGCCGATCCCGTTGACCCAGCCGCGGACCGGCACGTTGCACTTCACGATCGGCCCCTTGCATCCGAGCTTCACCAGGCAGCGGTGGTCCGAGCCGTACTCGGTGGCGAAGTCGCCCTGCTCGGCGAACCCGGCGCGGTTGCATCCCTCGCGCACGGTGCGCCCGAACAGCCACTTCGGCCGCAGCGCCTCGTCGAGCTCCGGCGCCGGGGCCAGCCCGGCCAGGTGCAGCGCCAGGTACAGCAGGACCTCGGTCATGTTGTCCGGCTGGGCCGGGCAGCCGGGGATGCAGACGACGGGCAGGCCGGCCTTCGACTTCCAGTTCCAGCCGAGGTAGTCCGGGACGCCCATCGCGCCCGTCGGGTTGTTCTTCATCGCGGGGATCCCGCCATAGGTGGCGCAGGTCCCGACGGCGACGACCGCCGCGGCCTTCGGGGCCAGGCGGTCGAGCCATTCGTTCATCGTGATCGGCTGACCCGTGTCCGGGTTCACGGCGAAGCCGGTCCAGTAACCCTCGCCGTTGATCTCCTCGTTGCCGAGCGACCCCTCGATCACCAGCACGAACGGGTCAAGCGCCCCCGTTTCGGCGTCGAACCACGCCTGGGCGTACTCCTGCCCGACGGCGTAATCGACGACCTGGTTGTGGACGACGACCTTCGGCATCCCGGGGATCGCCTGCAGGATGATGTCCTCCAGGCTCGGGTTGGTGGCGGACGTCATCGCCACCGAGTCCCCTTCGCAGCTCAGTCCCGTTGTCATCCACAGGACGTGCGCGGTCACCGCCTCCGTCTTCTTCTGGGCTGCGTATGGACTCTCTATGGTCGCCATCCCAACTCCTCTCAACAGATTCGCGGCAGGGGGTCACCAACCAGCTGATCCATGACTCTCCTGCCGCCGAAGCTCGTCTGGACCAACACCATTCCGGGCGGTTCCGTCCGCACTTCACCGATCTCGGCGGCCCGTTCGCAGCCGGGTATCTCGCGCAGCGCCGTCAGGGCGCGCTCGGCCGCGCCCGCCGACACGAACGCGACGAGCTTGCCCTCGTTGGCGACGTACATCGGATCGATCCCGAGGATCTCCGCCGCGCCGGCGACCGCCGGATCGACGGGGACGTCAGCCTCGCGCACGATCATCGCCACCGACGAGGCGCGCGCCAGCTCGTTCAGCACGGAGGCGACCCCGCCCCGGGTGGCGTCGCGCATGCAGCGCAGCTCGTCGCCGGCCGCCTGGAGCAGCGCGTCGGCGGCGGGCCACAGCGAGCAGGTGTCGGACTCGATGGTCGCGTCGAGCTCGAACTCGTTGCGCGCCAGCATGATCGCCGTGCCGTGCTCGCCGATCGAACCGGACAGCAGGATCCGGTCGCCGGGCCGCAGCGCGCCCGGCGAGAGCCGGGCGCGGGGGTCGCGCCGGCCGATGCCGGCCGTCGTGATGTACATCCCGTCGGCGTGGCCGCGTTCCACGACCTTCGTGTCGCCGGCGATGATCTGCACGCCGGCTGAGCGTGCCGTCTGGGCGATCGCCTCCACCTCGTCGCGCAGAACGTCGGCCGGCAACCCCTCCTCCAGAATCAACGAGAGGGTCAGAGCGACGGCGCGCACGCCCGCGACGGCGAGGTCGTTGACCGTGCCGTTGACGGCCAGCTCCCCGATCGAGCCGCCGGGGAAGCGCAGCGGCTTGACCACGTAGGAGTCGGTCGTCATCGCCAGCTCCTCGGCACCGACGGTCAGCATCCCGGCGTCGCCCATCTCGTCGAGCGCCTCGTTGCTGAAGGCGGGCGCCAGCAGGCCCTCGATCAACGTCTGCGTCGCCTTGCCGCCGGCGCCGTGGGCCATCGTGATCCGCTCGTCACGGAACTTCGCGCGCTTGCCGCGCGCGGTCTCGATGATCGAGAGGACCTTCTGCTCGCGCTCCGATACAGCATCGGGCATCAGACCACCTCACGCTCGCGGGCGAAGCGGCCGTAGTTGTAGTAGGCGGCGCAGGCGCCCTCGGAGGAGACCATGCACGTCCCGATCGGCCGTTCCGGCGTGCACGCCGAGCCGAACACCTTGCACTCGAACGGCTTGATCACGCCCTTCAGCACCTCGCCGCACTGGCACGCCTTCGGGTCCGCGACGCGCACCCCGGGGACGCTGAAGCGGCGCTCGGCGTCGAGGTCGGCGTACGCCTCGGAGAGCTTCAGGCCGCTGTGTGAGATGAACCCCAGCCCGCGCCATTCGAAGTGCGGGCGCAGCTCAAACACCTCGGCCATCACCTCCAGCGCCTTCAGGTTGCCGTCGTACGGGACGACGCGCTTGTACTGGTTCTCGACCAGGCAGCGGCCGTCGCGCAGCTGCCGGAGGATCATCGCCACCGCGTGCAGGATGTCGAGCGGCTCGAAGCCGGCCACCACCACGGGCTTGCCGTAGTCGGCGGGGATGAACTCGAACGGGCGCGCCCCGACCACCGTCGAGACGTGACCGGGGCCGATGAAGCCGTCGAGGCGGAGGTCCGGGGACTCCAACAGCGCGCGCAGCGGCGGGACGATCGTCACGTGGCTGCACATGCACGAGAAGTTCGTCACCTTCTCGGCGCGCGCGCGCATCAGCGTGAGCGCCGTCGACGGCGCGGTCGTCTCAAAGCCGATGGCGAAGAACACGACCTCGCGGTCCGGGTTCTGCTTGGCGATCCGCAGCGCGTCGAGCGGCGAGTAGACCATCCGGATGTCGGCGCCCGCGGCCTTCGCCTCCAGCAGGCTCCCGTCCGATCCCGGCACCCGCATCATGTCGCCGAAGCAGGTGAAGATCACCCCCTCCTGCCGAGCGACGGCGATCCCGTCGTCGACGCGACCCATCGGGATCACGCAGACCGGGCAGCCGGGGCCGTGGACGAGCTCGACGTTGCTGGGCAGCAGGTCGTCGACGCCGAACTTGTAGATCGAGTGGGTGTGTCCGCCGCACACCTCCATCAGCTTGTAGTGCCGTCCGGGCTCGACGAGCGACAGGATCTCCCCCGCCAGCGCGCGGCCGAGCTCGGCGTCACGGAACTCGTCGACGAACCTCAACCGAGCGCCTGTCCATGCGCGATGGCCGTTCCGGCGTGAACGAGCAGGCGGTCGGCGGGCCCCACGGGCTGGACAAGAGCGATCTCGACAGTCTCACGCTGGCCGTCGTCCGTCTCGCACAGCGCCAGCCCGCGGGACTCATCGATCAGCACGACCGACATCTCGATCGCCACGTCGCCGCAGGTGATGCAGTGCTCGCCTTCGCAGGCGACGTCGGCGGCGGGCTCGGTCATTCGATCACGCTCGCCTTCAAGTCCTCCAGCTCCTGCTCGTAGTCGGCGCCCATCCGGACGAGGCTGTCGTGCGTGGCCCGCGCCTCCTCCTCGTCGACCTTCGACATGGCGAAGCCGACGTGGATCAGCACCCAATCGCCCGGGCCGACGCCGCCGTCCTGGCCATCGAGCAGCCCGATGTTCACAGTGCGCCGCACTCCCGCCACCTCGACCTTGGCCAAGCGGTTGTCAGGATCGACGATCTCCACGATCTGACCTGGGATTGCCAAGCACACGGGATGTCGTTCTACCACTGCGACGGCACCCCCGAAACTGAGTTTGTAACTCTGGTTACGTGGCGGGCGTAATCCCAGTTACGACCGGCGCGGAGGCATAGACTCGCCGCAGGCAAGCCCCGTGCAATACGACGCCACCGAGTGGCAGCGCCGCCGCCGAGACGCCGTTCTCAGCGAGCCACAGGCGACTGCGCTGCACACCTATCTGCTCGACGCGGACGCCGATCTCGCGGACATGTTCGACGTCCGCACGCGCCTGGCCGTGCGACAGGGCACGACGGTCAAGGTGCTGGCGGCCTCGGTCGGGGACTGCGATCTCTGGTCGGTTCTGAGGAACCTGCGCCAGGGGATCGGGCTGGTGATCCTGGACGGACTGATGGCGGTCGAGACGCACGTCGGCGCTCGTACCGCCACCGAGCTGGTCGGCACCGGCGACCTGCTCCAGCCTGCCGCCGATCGCGCCGAGGCGATGCTGGAGTGCACCGATTCGTGGCGCGTGCTGTGGCCGACCCGCTTCGGACTGCTCGACGCCGGGTTCGCCGAGCGGGTGCAGCCCTGGCCCCAGATCACGCAGGCGCTGCTGCGCCGCGCCAGTCGGCGCACCGCCGCCGTGGACGTGATCCGGGCGATCGCCTGTCATCCCCGCCTGGAGGTCCGCCTCGACCTGCTGTTCTGGCATCTGGCGGAGCGCTGGGGACGAGTCGAGCCGGCCGGGATCCGGCTGACGCTGCCGCTCACCCATCGCCTGCTCGGGCAGCTCGTGGCGGCCGAGCGCCCCTCGATCTCGCACGCGCTGAGCCGTCTCGGCCAGGCCGGGCTGGTGACCGGAGCGGCCGGCGACTGGCATCTGATCGGCTCCGTGGTGGAGCACCTGGACGCCCTGGCCGAGCGCGCGGTCCGGCTCACCCCCCACCAGCGCGGGGTCCTGAAATGACGCTGCCCGGAGCGAGCCCAGACCAGGCGCGCCGGGGCTCCGAGCACGATCCGATCAACATCCTGTGGATGACCAGCGGCCTCGGCTGCGACGGCGACTCGGTCGCGCTGACCGCGGCGACGACGCCCAGCCTGGAGGATCTGCTGCGGGGGTGCCTGCCCGGAATGCCTCCGATCATCCTCTACAACCCGATGCTCGCCTACGAGACCGGGCACGACTTCATCCGCGTCTTCGAGCGCGCTGCGGCCAGCGAGTTGGACCCCTTCGTCCTTGTGCTGGAGGGGTCGGTGCCCAACGAGGAGATCAACGGCGACGGGCATTGGGCCGGGATGGGCGTCGATCCCGAGACCGGTCAGCCGATCCTGACGACCACCTGGATCGACCGTCTGGCCCCGCATGCCGCGGCCGTGCTGGCGGTGGGCACGTGCGCCGCGTACGGCGGCGTCCCGGCGATGCGCAACAACCCGACCGGGGCGATGGGCCTGCGCGACTACCTCGGCGCCGGCTGGCGCTCGCGGCTCGGCCTGCCGATCATCAACCTCCCCGGATGCCCGGTGCAGCCCGACAACATCACCGAGACGCTGCTCTGTATCGCGCTGCACGTGGCAAAGATGAGTCCGCCGATGGAGCTCGACGAGCAGGGCCGGCCGGTGCAGATCTTCGGCCGCACCGTCCACGAGCGCTGCGACCGCGCCGGGTTCGCCGAGCAGGGCCACTTCGCCGACTCCTACGGCGAGAGCGGCTGCCTGGTCAAGCTCGGCTGCAAGGGGCCCGTCGTGAAGTGCAACGTTCCGGTCCGGGGCTGGGTCAGCGGCATCGGCGGCTGCCCGAACGTCGGCGGCATCTGCATGGCCTGCACGATGCCGGGATTCCCCGACAAGTACATGCCGTTCGTCGAGCCCGACCTACCGGCGAAGCTGTACGCGCGCACCGCCCGCGTCGCCCACGGTCCCCTGTTCCGGTATCTGCGAGAGCGTCGGATCCGTCGCAGCTACGACGTCGAGCCGGAGTGGCGCCGTCCCGGACCAGAGCTGACCACCGGCTACGTGGAGACGATGTCGCCCACCGAGCCGGCACGCTCGCTACCGTGAGCCGATGCCCGTGTCGGTCGTGTTCCGCTGTGAGTACTGTGGCCAGCGGCCGGACCCCGAGACCCAGATCGCCCTGGAGCATCAGCTGCTCGACCTGCGCCACGGCGAGTACCTCGACGCCGATCCAGGACGCTGGCTGACCTGGCACGGCCGCGGGATGTACGGACCGCAGCGCTACGCCTGCGGCGAGCATCGCGGCGAGCTGAAGGCCGAGATCCGCGAGCTGTACGGCACGCTCGGCTGGCACCCGTGGGCGAAGGGCCCGCATCCCTGGGCCGGCCGCCGCGGCACCGACCGGGCCCGGCAGCTGCACCGCCGGCTGATCTCGACGTTCGGCGCGCCCGG
>DASZLC010000182.1:0-15067 GCA_035552615.1 Solirubrobacteraceae bacterium | reverse complement strand
GTCGTCGTTGGGACGCAACAGCTCGAAGCCCTCGAACCCGTCGGCGTGCTCGACGCGGCCGGCCCGGGAGGCGAAGCGCCGCTCGAACTCCTCGAAGCGCTCACGCGGGACGGTGATCGCATTGACCTTGACGACGCTCATTGGAACGGATCGTAGCCGCCCGCTGTGCCGCGGCAGCCATAGGCCGCGCGGGGGGTCCGAACACGTGTTTGCTACCGTGGTGGGCGCGGTCGACGTCGTCGGCCGCGAGGCAGCTTGCTTGGGTCCCGCATTTTTCAGCGGTTCGGGTCAGCCGTAGCCTCCCGAATCGTTCGCGGCCCCTGCGCCGCCAAGGAGTACTGCATGTCGTCCCAGTCGTTCGCCGAGCTCGGGGTGTCCCGAGCCGTAGTCAACGCCCTGTCCACACAGGGAATCACCACGCCCTTCGACGTCCAGCGGATGGTCATCCGCGATGTCCTCGACGGGCGTGACGTCCTCGTCCGCTCCCCGACCGGCTCCGGCAAGACGCTCGCCTTCGGCGTGCCGCTCGCCGACCGGATCGCCGCCGACGGGCCACGCCCCGCGGCGCTGATCCTCGCTCCCACGCGCGAGCTGGCGACACAGATCGCCGACGATCTGCGCCAGATCGCGCACGCCCGCGCGCTGCGGATAACCGCCGTGTACGGCGGCGTCGGCCTGGTCAAGCAGGCCGAGAACGCCGCTCGCTCGCACATTCTCGTCGCCACCCCCGGTCGGCTCGAAGACCTGCTGGCGCGCGGCGCCTTTAGCCTGAAGCGCATCCGCATCCTCGTCCTCGACGAAGCCGACCGGATGCTCGACATGGGCTTCCGCCCGGCCGTCGACCGGATCGTCGCCGCCTGCCCCAAGGACCGCCAGACGCTGTTCTTCTCGGCCACGCTCGACGGTGAGGCCGGCCGGGTCGCCCACTCCTACACGTCCGATGCGGTCTCGCACGAGAGCGGGCCGAGCAGGCGCGCCAGCGCGGCCGACATCGAGCACCGTTTCGTCCCCGTCACTCACGAGGGGCGGATCGACGCGCTCGTCACCGAGCTGAAGGCCGATCGCGAGCTGACGCTCGTGTTCGTGCGCACCAAGCGCGGCGCCGACCGCCTCGTGAAGAAGCTGGCCGCCCAGGGCATCGCCGCCGTGGCCATGCACGGCGACAAGTCCCAGCGCCAGCGCGAGCGCGCGCTCGCCCAGTTCGAGGCGGGCGTCGTCGACACGCTGGTGGCCACCGACGTGGCCGCCCGCGGGATCGACGTCGCCGGGATCTCACACGTCATCAACTTCGACCCGCCATTCGACGACGACAGTTACGTCCACCGCGTCGGACGGACCGGCCGCGCCGGGCGCTCGGGCGTCGGGATCACGCTCGTGGCCCACGGCGAGCGCGGCGACATCGTGAAGCTGGCCGGCCGGCTCGGGATCGAGCACGGGCTCGGTCACGGCCACGGTCCCGGCTCCGGATCCGGATCCGGCGCCCCCACCCGGGCACACCGCCCACCACACGCGCCCTCTCAGCGACGCCGTAGTCCCCGCGGCCGGCGGCCGGCGCAGCGCGCGTAGCCCGCGCCAGGTCGGCGGCTGCTCGCCACGCGCAACACTTGCGTGACGAGAACGAAAGGAGCCGACCGTGGAGTACGTAAGACTTGGAGCGACGGGACTGCGCGTCTCGCGCGTGTGCCTGGGGATGATGAGCTTCGGCCCGCACGAGACGCGCCCCTGGGCGCTGCCAGAGGCCGACGCGGAGCCGATCGTGCACCGCGCGGTCGAGGGCGGGATCAACTTCTTCGATACGGCCGACACGTACAACGGCGGCGCCAGCGAGGTGATCACCGGGCACCTGCTGAAGCGGCTGTTCGGCCAGCGCGAGGAGTACGTGCTGGCCACCAAGGTGTTCATGCCGACGATGCCGGGCGAGAACGGCTACGGCCTCTCGCGCAAGCACATCCTCGCCTCGATCGACGCGTCGCTGCAGCGCCTGGAAGTCGACTACGTCGACCTGTACCAGATCCACCGCTGGGACGCGAACACGCCGATCGAGGAGACGATGGAGGCGCTGCACGACGTCGTGAAGGCGGGCAAGGCCCGGTACATCGGCGCCAGCAGCATGTTCGCCTGGCAGTTCGCGAAGGCCCAAGCGGTGGCGAGCACGCGCTTCGTATCCATGCAGAACCACTACAACCTGATTTATCGCGAGGAAGAGCGGGAGATGATCCCGCAGTGCCTCGACCAGGGCGTCGGCGTCATCCCGTGGAGCCCGTTGGCCCGCGGCATGCTCGCCGGCAACCGCAGCCGCACCGGCGAAAAGCTGACGACGCGCGCCCAGACCGACGGCTTCGGCGACGCGCTGTACAAGCCGGACGTCGACTTCCCCGTGGTCGACCGCGCGATCGAGGTGGGCGAGGCGCGCGGCGTGCCGAGCGCGCAGATCGCGCTCGCCTGGCTCCTGCACAAGCCCGGGGTGACGGCCCCGATCGTCGGCGCGACGAAGCTCCACCACCTGGAGGATGCGCTCGCGGCCGAGCCGCTCAGCCTCGGCGCGGAGGAGATCGCGCGGCTGGAGGAGCGCTACGTCCCCCACGCCATCGCCGGCCACTGGTAGACGACGCGGGGAGCGTTCCGCGGAGTAGCAGACGTACAACCGATCACTCGAAACCTCGGCCATCGGGCTAAAGGCAGGACCGTCCACGGCCGACATCATGATTGGCGTACATTCGACTGATTGGCGGTCCGATATGACTCCCGAACGCGCCCATGCCTACCGCCGAGTGCTCCAAACGCTCAAGGAGCTCGGCCCTGCAAAGCTCCAGGCCGGTGAGCAGGAGCTGATCCGAGATGCCGTCGACAGCCTGCTGTTCACCCGGGATCTCGGCGAGGATCCAGCGGCGCGCCACGCGCTGCGAGACGTCGAGACGCTGTGCGGAACGCTCGTGGAGAGCGGTCGCTGGGAAGAGGTGACGGCCTCGCGTCTGGTCGATGACGTGACGCGGTGCGGTCCCGATGTCGCCGTTGCGGAGCTGAAGGCCGCCTGAGCCGCCGCCGGGCGACCGGCACGCGATGGATCGCCTAGATTCATCGCGATGTGGACGATCAGCCGGGACCGGCTCGGGTAGCCGTCGTGTCGACGCTCGTCCGCGCTCTGTCCACCGTCGCGCGCCTGCGACGGCGCCTCGCCCCCGCTCCGCCGCCGCGGGAGCTGCTCGTCCAGCGCTACGCGAGCGGCAAGTCGTTCGCCGACATCGGGTGCATGTGGGGCATCGACGGGGCGATTGCGTTCACCGCCGAGGACGCCGGCGCGGTCGACGTCGTCGGCCTCGACCTGATGCCGGCCAGCGACGCCTTCGAGCGCGAGCGTGCCCGGCGCGGATCGCGGATGCGCTTCATCCAGGGCGACCTGCACGATCCCGCGGTGATGGCCCGAGTCGGGCCGCACGACGTCGTCTGGTGCAGCGGCGTGATCTACCACGCACCACACCCATTGCTGACGATCGAGCGGCTGCGCTCGGTCACCACGGAGACGCTGATCCTCTCCAGCGAGACGATGCCGGAGATCCCCGGCCTGCGGCAGGCGTGCGTGTTCCTCCCGGCGCTGACCGACGCCGACCGCCTCGCCCACGCCTCCGCCCGCCCCGGGCGCACCGCGCTCGGTCTGTCAGAACCGTTTGACCGCGGCCACTCGTACGGCGCGTGGTGGTGGGGCCTCAGCCGCAGCGCACTGCGCGGGATGCTCGCCGCCTCGGGGTTCACCGTCACCGACGAATCGGGTGACGCGCTCCACGCGACGTTTGTGGCCAGAGCACCAATCGACGCTGATCGAGCCAGCTAGACTGCCGCCGTCGCCAGCGGCATCCAGGTCGAGGGCGCCGGACTAGGGAGGTCCGAAAATGAGAGATTCAGCTTGTTCGACGGCCGACGGCGTCTCGCGGAGACGCTTCATCGGGTACCTGCTCGCCGGTCCGACGTTGATCGCCGCCGCCCAGCTACATGTTTCCGAGGCGCGCGCGGCGATCCCCACCATCCAGCCGATCGACCTCTTCGACCTGTCCGATTTGCTGAACCTGGCCGCCGCCGCCACGTCCTCGCTGATCAAGGTCGTCGTGGGCAGCGATGGGACGGTGTCGTTCGAGCTGCCGCGCGCCGAGGTCGGCCAGGGCCTCACCACCGCGGTGGCGATGACGATCGCCGACGAGCTTGGCGTCGCGCTCGACGCCGTGCAGGTGTCGCTGTCCGACGCGCGGCCCGAGCTGGAGTTCAACCAGCTCACCGGCGGTTCGAACTCGCTGCACTCGATCTTCACCCCCGTGCGGATGGCGGCCGCCTCCGCGCGCACCCAGCTGGTGAGCACCGCCTCGCGCCGGTTCGGGGTTCCGAGCGGACTGCTGTCGCTCGCCGACGGCCTGGTCACAGGGCCCGGCGTTAGCGCAACGATCGGCTCGCTGACCGGCGATGCGGCCGTCATCAGCGATCGCCGGATTCAGGCCGAGCTGAAGCCGGCCGCGCAGCTGGCGCTCGTCGGCACCGCCCAGCCGCGGATCGACGCGCACGACATCGTCACCGGCCGCAAGGTGTTCGCGATGGACCTGAACATCCCCGGGGCGCTGCCGACGATGGTGTGCCGCCCGCCGACGATCAACGGCACCGCTCGCACGATCCTGAACCGGACCGTCGTCGAGAACCTGCCCGGCGTCACCGACGTGGCGATCATCCCGTATACGCCCTACGTGCCGGGCGGGGTCGCCGTCCGCGCGCAGACGTTCGGGCAGTGCATCGACGCGATCGAGGCTCTGCGGGTCGACTGGGGGCCGGGGACGGTCGATGGTAAGTCCGACGCCTCAGTGCTCGCCGACCTGCACAAGCGCGAGGAGTTGATGACACCGCAGCTGCCGGGGACCAAGTCGATCGAGCAGCTGTTCACGTTCTACTTCCGTCCCGGCGACCCGCTGGAGACGAACTGCGCGGTGGCCGACGTGACGGACAGGAACGCCACCGTCTGGTCGAGCCTGAAGTCGCCGGTCGTCGCCCAGGAGCAGCTCGCCCGGGACCTGGGGCTGCCGAACAGCGCCGTCACGGTTCACGTCACGCAGGGGGGTGGTTCGTTCGGCCGTCACCTGTTCTCCGACGCCGCCTTCGAGGCGGCGGCAATCTCGCAGAAGCTGGGCAAGCCGGTGAAGCTGATGTGGGCGAGGACCGACAACTTCCGTCAGGGTCGCGTGCACCCGATGTGCACCTCCCGGATCCGAATCTCCTACGCCGGCTCCAACGTGATCGCGTTCGACCAGCGCCACACCTCGGTGGCCACCGACTTCTCCCACGGCTTCGGCGAGATCATTACCGCGTTCGCCGCGACGATCCCCGGCGCCGATTCCGGGGGCTACGCGAACACGATCTTCACGCTGACGCAGAACGTCCCCTACAACTTCGGCCTGGTGACGCAGGCGCTCGGGGAGATCTACACCTACGACTCCTTCAACACGTCGAGCGTCCGCAACATCTACAGCCCCGACGTGGTGACCGCGACCGAGCTGATGACCGATCAGATCGCCGCCGTGCTCGGCCAGGACCCGTACTCCTTCCGTCGCGCCTTCGTCCGCGACCCCCGGATGCTGGCGGTGCTGGAGAAGCTCGCCGAGGTCGGCAACTGGGGACGTCCGATGCCGGCGGGCACGGCCCAGGGCATCGCGATCCACAACGAGTACAAGGGCCGCTGCGCCTGCCTGGTGGAGATTGACTGCCGCCCGGCGACGGTGAGGCGCACGATCGCCTCCGGCTTCACCGGCCCGCGGGTGACCAAGGTGGTGGTCGTTGTCGACGTCGGCATGCCGATCAACACACTCGGCTTGCAAGCGCAGATGATGGGCGGCGCGATGGACGGCATCGCCCAGGTGCTGAGCTACAGCCTCCACTTGCAGGACGGGCACTACCTGGAGGGCAGCTGGGACAACGCGTACTACACGCGGCAGTGGAACACGCCGGGAGAGGTCGAGGTGATCGTGATGCCGGCCACCACCAACGAGCCGGGCGGGGCCGGGGAGTTGGGGGTGTCGCCGGCGATGGCCGCCACCGCCTGCGCCTACGCGCGGGCGACCGGGACGCTCCCGACGAGCTTCCCGATCAACCACAACCAGCCGCTCGGTTTCACCCCGTACCCCACCATGCCGCCGATCCCACAATCACCGGTTGACGGGCTGAAGAACCTGGGCAAGCCGACCGCGCCGCCCGTCAGCTGAGAGGAGCCTGCCATGCCCAACCACACCTTCATCCTCAACGGCAAGCGCGTCCACGTCGACTGCGAGGACAACGTCAGACTCCTGTGGGTGATCCGCGATCTGCTCGGCGTCACCGGCCCGAAGTACGGGTGTGGGCTCGACGTCTGCCGGGCGTGCACGAGCTTCTTGAACGGCAAGTCGTTCAACCCGTGCTCCGTCCCCGTGTCGAAGATCTCCTCCCACGACAAGATCACGACGATCGAGGGGCTCCCGGCGACGGTCGGGCGCGCGCTTCATCCGATGCAGCAGGCGTGGCTCGACTACGACGTGGCCCAGTGCGGCTTCTGCCAGCCCGGTCAGATCATGAACGCCGTGGCGCTCGTGGAGAAGATCCACGCCGAAGGCCGCGAGGTCCGCGAGTCCGATCTCGACCAGATCAGAAACATCTGCCGCTGCGGGACATACTTCCGCATTCGTGAGGCGATCATGGCCGGCGCGGCGGCGATGGGCAAGCCTGCTCACCACCACCACCACACGAAGAAGCACGCTCGGTCGTGAACTAAGGCAGCCACTCCGGCGTGAACGGCACGTCCACGTCGGGTCCGAACGCCGCGTACGCGACGTGGGGGTCTTCGGTCGTCTCGTTGACCCCGGCGCCGTAGCGCTGAGCCAGCTCGCTCGCCGGGTAGACGACTCCCTCGGGGCCGCGCGTCCCGACCGCCAGCAACGTGCACGGGCCATCGCCCGCGCCGACGAACACGTGCTCGGTCCACGCCGGGCAGTGAACGAAGTCCCACGCCGTCAGGCGCCGCTCCTCGCCCTCGATCAGCAGCAGGCACTCGCCGGCCAGCACGAGGAAGTCCTCCTGCGCGTCCTCGCCGTGGTACATGCACGACGCCTGCCCCGGCTCCAGCACGCCGATGTTGAAGCCAAGCGCCGGGAAGCGCGCGTCCCCCTCGAACCGTGTGTAGGCGCCGAACGCCCCGGTCTTCCAGTGCGCCTGCGCGGCGTTCAGGACGAACCAGCCCTCGCCGACCGGTGCCAGGCCCTCGCCCGCGGCGGCGAGCGGTGCCTGCGGAATCATCGGTTCGCCTCGGTGAGCGCGTCGTCCATCGCCACGTTGCGCGCGCTGGTGGAGCGCCCCAGCGCGGCCACCTCCGCGTCCATTTGCGGCAGCAGGGTCGGCGCCTGCTTCAGCGACTCGCGCTCGCCGAGCGGCGAGGTGATGACAGGCTTCAGCCACCCGATCAGGCGCACCCAGCCCGGCACGTAGACGCGCCGCTTGCGGTGCTCCAGCCCGGCCACGAACGCCTTCACGCACGCCTCCAACGAGGTCGTCTTGCCGAGCGGCGCCGGCAGCCGCTCCAGCAGTTGCCGGAAAGCCGCGAGGTCGTCCTTGGCGTCACGCACGAGCGGCGTGTCGATCCACGACATGTGCGCCGAGCCGACCGCGACACCATGGTGGGCGACCTCCAGCCGCAGCGCACTCGCCAGGTGCTCGACGCCGGCCTTCGAGGCGTTGTAGGCGACCAGTCCGGGCGCCGGTGCGAACGCCGCCTCGGAGGAGACGATCAGGATGTAGCCGCGGCGCTCGATCACGGCCGGCAGCGCGGCGCGGACGGTGTGGAAGACGCCCAGCAGGTTCACGTCGAGCACCCGCTTGAACGTGGCCGGATCGACGGCCAGCACCGAGCCGTAGCTGGCGATTCCGGCGTTGGCGAGCACGAGGTCGATGCCGCCGAAGCGCTCGACCCCGGCCGCGACCGCCCGCTCCATCGACGGCAGGTCGCAGACGTCGGCGGCGACGCTGAGCACGTCGTCGCCGAGCTCGGCGACGAGCTCGGCCAATGGTGGCGCATCAAGGTCGGTGAGGATCAGCTTGGCGCCGCGGCGGTGCAGCGCGCGAGCGGTTCCGGCGCCGATCCCGCGCCCAGCGCCGGTGATCAGCACAACCTTCTCTGAGAGCGTGTTCATGGCCCCGAGACTACCGGCGCCACCGATCGCCGACCGGTCTATGCTGACGCGCAGAGGAGGACGGCTGGATGAGTGACGACGGACGGATCTGGTCGCTGACCCGCAGGACGGCGATTGCCACGGCGGTGCTGGGCGCCCTGCTGCTGGCTGGCTCGGCTTTCGCCGGGCCCCAGGTCGGTGCGGGCCACGGCGCGGCGGCCAACCGCGCCCGCGCCCGCCGCGACGCCGCGCGGAGCTTGACGCTGCTGGCGCTCCCGGCCGGGGCCACGCGCTCGGCGACGGTGCCGGCGGGATCGGACGGCGGCCTGGAGCGCCCCGGCCAGGTGCCCTCCGGCCAATTGGTCGATGTCCACGCCTTCTGGGTTCTGTCCGGTACGCCCAGCGGCGTGATGGCCTACGTGCGCGCGCACCCTCCGGCCTCCGGCACGCTCGACTCCACTGAATCGGGCAACACCGGGTCGATGGGCGAGGGCTTCGGCTTTCCGCCCGTCGCCGGCGTCCTCAGTTCGCGTCAGCTGATCGTTTCGGCCGTCCCGCTGGCCGGCGGAATGGTCGGCGTTCGCGCCGACGGGCAGGACATCTGGGTCACACCGCGCCCGGCCTGGGACCGCGTGCCCGCTGGCGTCGCCACGATCATGATCACGGCGTCGGTCAACGGGGCCGTGTCGAGCGAGAAGACCGTCACCTCGCGGGCGGACATCCACGCGATCGTGCGCCTCGTGAACCGCCTGGCCCTGTTCCCGAAGGGGGTGTTCTCGTGCCCGGCGGGGACCGACGAGAGCGTCCGGCTGCAGTTCCGCTCGGCCACCGGCGCGACGCTCGCCTCGGCGCTGGAGAGCCCGACGGGATGCGCGTCGGTAACGCTCACGGTCGGCGACCATCGCGGTCCGGGGCTGTCGGACAACCCGAGCGTCAGCGCCGAGCTGGAGCGGCTCGGACTGCTCCGCCTGCCGGCGACCGGAATCGGGCCGATCGCCTAGCGACGATCGGCCCGCGGCCTGAGTCTCAGGGGCGACAGCGGGCGTCGAGGGGAACGGTCTCGGACGGAATCGGCGGCGGGTCACGCTTGCACAGGATCAGCTGGCGCGCCGGCGCGTCGATGACCGCCACGAAGTCGAAGTAGACGCCGCCGGAGAGCACCTTGCAGCTGAAACCGTGGCGCGCGCCGGCGGTCGTGGTGGCGTGGCAGCTGGCGGCCTTCAGCGGCGGGCCCGCCTCGTTGTGGTTGAGCCGCTGGCTCATATCGATATGCACCGCGTGCTCGGCGGCGTGGACCGCGACGGCTCCGGCAGCGAGCTTGAACACGACCGGGGTCTGATCCTGCTGCTGGAGGATCGTCGCCTCCTGGTTCTGCTCCTCCAGGGCCTTGGCCGTCAGCGGCTGTCCGTTCGAGTCGTCGGTGTTGTGGTGGTCGACGTAGATGATCAGCGCGACCAGCAGCACCACGACGACACCGATCGACAGCGCCCACTTCGCCCACAGCGGCGTCTCGGCACGGCGGCCGGCCGGCGGGCGGGTGAACTTCAACGGCTGGCGGGACTCGCCTTCGGACACGACGCCCAAGCGTACGCGGCAACGGCGGACAGCGACCCCGGGAAGCTGTCAGGATCAGCTGCATGACCAACGCCGACTACGTGATCGCTGGCGCCGGGTCCGCCGGATGCGTGCTCGCCGCACGGCTCAGCGAAGACCCGCAGACCCGCGTCGTCCTGCTGGAGGCCGGGCCCAAGGACCGCAGCCCCAACATCAAGATCCCCGCTGCCTTCGGCAAGCAGTTCCACGACGCCAAGCTCGACTGGGACTACGAGACCGAGCCCGAGCCCGGGTGCGCCGGGCGCCGCCTGTACGTGCCGCGCGGCAAGTCGCTCGGCGGCTCCAGCTCGATGAACGCGATGCTCTACGTCCGCGGCCGACCGCTCGACTACGACCTGTGGGTGAAGGCCGGGGCCGGGGGCTGGGGCTGGGACGACGTGCTTCCGTACTTCCTGCGCGCCGAGAACAACGAGCGCGGCAGCTCCGAGTTCCACGCCGTGGGCGGCCCGCTGAACGTGGCCGAGCAGCGCTCGCCGCGGCCGCTGGCCCAGGAGCTGATCGCCGCCTCGGAAGCCAACGGGATTCCGTTCATCGCCGACTACAACGGCCCCGAGCAGGACGGTGTGGCGATGTTCCAGGTGACGCAGAAGGGCGGCCGGCGATGGAGCACCGCCGACGCCTACCTGCGCCCGGCCATGAAGCGGCCGAACCTCACGGTGATCACCCGCGCCCAGGTCCTCGGCTTGGAGCTTGAAGGCACGCGCGTCACCGGCGTGCGCTACCGCACCGCCCGAGAGGGCGACCGCGTGGCGCGCGCCGAGCGCGAGGTCGTGCTGAGCGCCGGGGCGATCGGCTCACCGCAACTGCTGTTGCTCTCCGGGATCGGCCCCGCCGATGAGCTGACCGCGCTCGGGATCGAGGTCTCCCACGATCTCCCCGGCGTCGGCAAGAACCTCCAGGATCACCCGTTCGTGACGGTCAACTACGAGGTCCGCGACTCCGACACTCTGCACCAGGCCGACGCGCCCAAGCAGCTGGCCGAGTGGCTGCTGCGCCGCAGCGGCAAGCTCACCTCGACGGTGGCCGAGGTGTGCGCGTTCGTGCGAACGCGTCCGGGCCTGCCAGCCGCCGACATCCAGTTCCACATGGGCGCGGCCTTCTACGAGCAGCACGGCGCCGTCGAGCACGAGACCCACGCCGCCGTGATCGGGCCGGCGCTGGTCAGCCCGCAATCGCGCGGCGAGGTGACACTGCGCAGCGCCGACCCGACGGACAAGCCGAAGATCCTGACCCGCGCGCTGACCGAACCCGACGACGTCGCCTCGCTGGTGGCCGGGGTCCGGCTGGCGCGGGCGATCGCGGCCAGCTCGCCGCTGAAGGAGAAGATCGTGCGCGAGCTGACCCCGGGGCCGGACGTGACCGACGCCGACCTGGAGGACTCGGTGCGCCAGCGGGTCGAGCTGATCTACCACCCGGTCGGCACCTGCCGGATGGGCTCGGGGGAGGACGCCGTGCTCGATCCGGAGCTGCGCGTTCGCGGGCTGGAGGGCGTCCGCGTTGTCGATGCCAGCGTCTTCCCCGTGATCCCCGGCGGCAACACGAACGCCCCGACGATCATGGTCGCCGAGCGCGCGGCCGACCTGATCGCGGGGCGGGTGGGAGCGCCCGCGTGACCGTGGAATCGGCTGGCGCCGATCCCATTGGGAGATCTGCTGGCACAAATCTCCCGGACACCCTGCTGGGCACGTTCGCCGAGCTGCTGGAGCGCCGCGGCGACGAGCTCGGGATCCGCACGCTCGACGACTCCGTCTGCTGGACCTGGCGCGACCTCGACGACCGCGCCCGCCGCGCCGCCGCCGGGCTGCTGGCGCTCGGGGTCGCCCCGGGCGACACGGTCGGGCTGTTGCTGTCGAACCGGGCGGAGTTCTTCGCCCTCGACCTCGGCGCGGTGATGCTCGGCGCCACCCCGGTGTCCGTCTACGCCACCTCCTCGCCCGAGCAGGTCGCCTACGTGGCCGCCGACGCCGGCTTCCGGCTGCTGTTCGCCGACGCCGCATTGGGGCCGGCGGCCGCACAGGTGCAGTGCCCGGTTCACATCGTCGAGGACACGTTCGCCGAGCTGATGACGCACGAGCCGATCGCCGAGCCACGCGACGCGGACCCCTCCGAGCTGTTGACGATCATCTACACGTCGGGAACGACCGGCCCGCCGAAGGGCGTCGAGCTGCGCCACGCCGAGCTGATGTTCGCCATGCGCACGATCGGTTCGGTCACCACGCTGGGCGCCGGCGAGCGGGTCATCTGCTGGCTGCCGATGGCCCACATTGCCGAGCGCAACGTTTCCTACTACGGCGCGATCATCTACGGGTCGGTAGTCACGACATGCCCCGATCCGCGCCAGATCGGCACGTACCTGAAGGCCGTGCACCCCACCTGGTTCTTCGCCGTGCCCCGGATCTGGGAGAAGCTGAAGGCGGGGATCGAGGCAGGAATCTCCTCAATGCCCGCCGAGGCGAGCGAGCAGGTGCAGCGCGCGCTGGCGCAGTCGCTGGAGCGCGTCTGGCTGCTGCAGGCCGGGGACCCGGTGCCCGACGAGCTGGAGCGCGCGGTCGCCGACGCGGCGGCCATGTTCGATGGGCTGCGGGCGGCGGCCGGCCTCGACGCCGTGACGAAGGCGAGCGTCGGTGCGGCGCCGATTTCGCCGGACGTGATCGCGTTCTTCCACGCCCTCGGGCTGCCTCTGGCCGAGATCTACGGCCAGTCGGAGGGCTGCGCCTGCGCGACGCTGAACCCGGCCGAGCGGATCAAGATCGGCAGTGTCGGACCGCCGCTGCCCGGCGTCGAGCTGCGGCTGGCACCCGACGGCGAGGTGCTGCTGCGCGGTCGCAACCTGATGCGCGGCTACCGGGGTCAGCCCGAGGCGACGGCCGAGGCGATCGACGCCGACGGCTGGCTGCACTCCGGCGACATCGGCGAGCTCGACGCCGACGGCTACCTGAAGATCGTCGACCGCAAGAAGGAGCTGATCATCAACGCCGCGGGCAAGAACATGTCGCCGTCGAACATCGAGGCGGCGATCAAGACCCACACGGCGCTGATTGGCCAGATCGTCGCGATCGGCGATCGCCGCTCCTATAACGTCGCGCTGATCGCACCCGACCCCGACGCGCTGGCCGGGCGCGGCGCCGACGATCCCGCCGTCCAAGCCGAGATCGCCGCCGCGGTGGAGCGCGGCAACGAACGCCTGGCGCGGGTCGAGCAGATCAAGCGTTACCACGTGCTCGGTGAGCCGTGGGCGCCCGGCGGCGACGAGCTGACCCCGACGATGAAGCTCAAGCGCCGGCCGATCACGGAGAAGTACGCCGCCGAGATCGAGTCGTTGTACGCGTAGTGGGCCGGTGAAGGTCATCTGTGCCGCCTGCGCGGCAGCGATCGTGTGTGCGCTGGGCACGGGTGCTGCGGCGGGCCGCGCTGGGCCGAGCCCGAGCGCACTCTCGCTGCGTCCGGTGGCGAGCGATCCGGCTTGGGCCTCGCTGATCGAGAGCCCGGCCTCGGCGGACCCCTCGCCGGCGCGGATCCTCAGCACTTCGGGCGATGTCCGCGATCCGGAGGCGCTGCTGCACCCCGGCGACGGCGCGACGACGACCCTCTCCTACCCGGTCGGCGGGACCGCGCCGTCGATCGTGCTCGACTTCGGCCGGGAGCTCGGCGGCATCGCGCAGTTCGGCGTCGTCCGGACGACGGCCGACACGCTGAAGGTCGCCTACTCCGAGCAGCTGGCCAACCTCAGCGCCACCGGCGACGAGTCCGTCACCCCGGTCGCGTTCCAGAGCGGCAACCTGCTGCGCGTCGACTCGATCGGACTCCTCGCGCCCGGCGTCGTCTCCAGCCCCGAGATCCAGGGCGGCGAGCGCTACGAGCGCATCACGCTGACCCTGCCCGGCACGCTCGTGCTGCGCTCGGCCACGATCCACCTGACGATCCAGCGGAGCACCGCGGCCACGCTGCCCGGCCACTTCCTCTCCAGCGACGGCCTGCTGAACCGGATCTGGTACGCGGGCCTGTACACGCTGAACCTGAACGAAATCGCTCCCGGCACGGAGACGACGCCGGGCGCCGTCGACCACCTGCACCTGCTGATCGACGGCGCCAAGCGCGACCGCGCGATCTGGAGCGGCGATCAGCTGATCTCCGACATGACCGACTACTACTCGGTCGACCAGCCCGCCTACGTCCACGACACGCTCGCCGTGTTCGGCGATCACCCGGCGAGCACGGCGACCGTGTTCGTGCCGGCCCTCGGGATCGAGTCGCAGCCCGGTCCGCTGGCCGGCGCGTGCTCGATCGACACGAACCTCGACGACCTCTGCATCGCCTGGTCGGCCTCGTACTCGATGGCTTTCGTGCCCGCGCTGTACCAGTACTACCTGCACACCGGCGACCTCGCTTTCGTGCGGCAGGAGTGGCAGTCGGTGACGCGCCAGATGCAGTGGGATGCCGAGCAGGTCGACAAGGACGGGCTGTTCGCGGTGACGACGCTCGACTCCGAGGACTGGAACCTCGACACGCCGACCGGCCAGCTCACCTACGTGAACGCCGTCTATTACGAGACGCTGAGAGACGCCGGCCTGATGGCGGCCGCGCTGGGCGACACCGCCGCGGCGGACTCCTATGCCGCCAGCGCGGCGCGCCTGGAGGCGACGGTGAACGCGACGCTGTGGGACGCCAAGGCCGGCATCTACGACGCCGGCACGACCGACCGCAGAGGAGTCGTGCAGGACGCGAACGTGACCGCGATCGACGCCGGCCTGACCACGCCGGCGCAGGCCGCGAGCATCCTTGGCGTGCTGTCGACGGCGCTGCGCACGCCGTACGGCCCGATCGACGCGAGCCCGGTCCCGGCCGGCTACACGGCGATCATCTCGCCGTACATGGCCGGCTTCCAGCTCCAGGCCGAGTTTCAGAGCGGCGAGGCCGACGCGGCGCTCGGACTAATGCGTACCGAGTGGGGATTCATGGTGCAGCACGACCCCGGCGGCACGGTGTGGGAGAAGATCTTCCCGAACGGCACCCTCGGCGCGCTCGGCAGCGCGGCGCACGCCTGGTCAACCGGGCCGACCTCGGCACTGCCCGAGTTCGTCCTCGGCGTCACGCCGGCCTCCCCCGGCTACGCGACGTGGGCGATCGCGCCGCAGCCGGGAAGCCTGCGATGGGCCCAGGGCACCGTGCCAACGCCGCGCGGCCCGATCGTCTCGCGCTGGCGGCGGACCGGGTCGGGCCGCTCCTTCGAGCTGACCATCGCCGCGCCGGCCGGCACCTCGGGCACCGTCGCAGTCCCGCTGCTCGGCGCC
>DASZLC010000181.1:0-4851 GCA_035552615.1 Solirubrobacteraceae bacterium | reverse complement strand
TGCCGCAACACGGGCAACACGCTCTACATCCCGCCGACGGGAACGGGCGCGCCGCCGTGCCTCGTTCAGGGACCGTGGGAGTTCGACGGCGTGCGCGCGTACTACCCGCGGCTGCAGGAGGCCCCGCCGTGATCGGCTTAGGGTCGCGAGCGCAGCCCGTCGAAGATGATCGCCGTGATCTGAGCGGCCATCCGCTTCGCGTCTCGCGGAGGACCGTTGCGGAACCGGTTCTCCACGGCGAACTCCCACGCCGCCCCGAATACCATCAGCACGGCCGTGTCGGGGTCGTAGTCGGCGTGCTCCCAGGTCGGCAGATGGGCGGTGACGACGGCGCGCAGGTGCGCCAGCATCGGCTCCAGGCGCTCCCTGAAGAACGCCCGGCCGTTGTCGAGGTCGTCGAACAGCACGACCCCAAGCAGACCCGTGATCTGATCCATCGCCTCCAGCAGGTGCTGGATGTAGGTCTCGGTCGCCTCACGCACGACCCCGCCGGCGGGCAGCGGGCCGTCCACGTCGGGGAAGCGCTGGGTGGTCTCCTCGAAGGCGGCCACGAGCGGGCGCAGCACCGCCTCCTGGAACAGCTCCTCCTTGGAGTCGAAGTGCTGGTACAGCAGCGCCGGATTCACGCCGGCGGCTTCGGCGAGCTCCTTCACCCGGGCCCCCGAGGCGCCAGAGCGGAGGAACACCTCGCGCGCCGAATCGAGGATCTGGGCCCGGCGCTCGTCGGCGGTGAGCCGGGTGCGGGGCGCCGGCTCTCGCCTGGACGGCTTGGCTGCCTTGGGCGGTGTCACACTGCGATCGTACCGGCTAGTGAGTAAACTTTTGCTTACTTCAGGTCGTGAGGTTCGAGAGATTCGAGAGGTGAGATGACGGACGGGCTTGCACCAATGTCGGTGGGCATCATCGGTGCCGGCGTGTCCGGGATGGCGGCGGGCCTCAGCATGCAGCGCCGCGGCGTGCCGTTCACGATCTTCGAGAAGGCCGACGAGGTCGGCGGGACCTGGCGGGAGAACCGCTACCCGGGCTTGACGATCGACGTCCCCTCCCCGATCTACACGTTCTCCGGCCAGCGCAACCCGCGCTGGGGCCGGCTGCTGCCCAAGCAGGCCGAGATCCTCGCCTACCACCGCGACGTCTCGTTCCGCTCGGGCCTGCGCGAGCGGATCCGCTTCGGCTGCGAGATCACGTCAGCCACGTGGACCGGGACCGAGTGGGAGCTGCGCGCGGCCGACGGAGCGTGTGAGCGGGTCCGCGCGCTGATCTGCGCCACCGGGTTCCTGCACCACCCGCACATCCCCGAGATCGACGGCCTGGCGACGTTCGCCGGCGAGTGCGTGCACTCCGCTCGGTGGCGCGACGACATCGAGCTGGCCGGCCGGCGCGTCGGTGTGATCGGCACCGGCTCGACGGGCATCCAGCTCGTCGCCGCCACCGCCGGCGTCGCCTCGCACGTCACCCACTTCCAGCGCACGCCGCAGTGGATCTTCCCGGTCGTGAACGCCGGCATCCCGCGCCCGCTCCAGGCCCTCCTGGCCCGGCGACCCGGGCTGCTGGAGGCGATCATCGACGGCACCGAGCTGATCGCCGACTGGTTGCTCGGCGGCGCCTCGTCCCGGCCGAATCTCCGCCGGCGGATGATCGAGTCGGTCGCGCGCCTGCACCTAGCCACCGTTCGCGACCCGGCGCTGCGGCGCACGCTGACGCCGAAGGACAGCGCGCTGTGCAAGCGGCCGGTGGTGTCCTCGCGCTTCTACCGCGCCGTGCAGCGCCCGGACGTGTCGGTGATCGACGCGCCGATCACGGGCGTCGAGCCGCGCGGCGTGCGCACCGCGGACGGCACCCTGCACGAGCTCGACGTGCTCGTCCTGGCCACCGGCTTCCGCGCCCACGACTACATGCGGCCGATCGCCATCACCGGCGAGGACGGGCTGACACTCGACGAGGCGTGGGCGAACGGGCCGCACGGGTACCGCACCGTCACGCTGACCGGCTTCCCCAACCTGTTCATGGTGATGGGGCCGCACAGCCCGCTGCTGTCGTTCCCGATCCACACGAGCGCCGAACTGCAATCGGAGTACGCGGCTCAGCTGATCGAGCTGATCGCGCGCGACGACCTCGTCGCTGTCAGCCCGACCCCCGCCGCCACCAAGCGATGGCTGCAGGAGATCACCGCGGGGATGCCGGGCACCGTCTGGGCCAGCGGGTGCACGAGCTGGTACCTCGGTGCCGGCGACGTTCCCGTGCTGTGGCCCTACGACCGCCGGCGGTGGCGTGAGACGCTGCGCGCTCCGGTCCTGGACGACTACGCCATCCGCGCCGCCGTCGTCGAAAGAGCGGTGTGACGACCGGACGTGGTCCTCGGCCTAGTGCCTCAGCAGTTCGCGACCCGTAGCCCGGCGACGATGATGTCGGCGACGGTCGCCGCGTGTCGCTCGATCGCGACCGGCCCGAGCGGGTCGGCCGCCTCGAAGCGGCGGGCCATGGGCGCGAGCGTGAACGGGGCGGCGCCCCCGTGGGCGAACAGGAAGAACAGCGCGCGGAGGCTGATCGGGCGAATCCGCCCCTCGGCGACGAGGTACTCCAGCAGCCGGCCGAGCGGCGCGAGCGCCGGCTCGACGTAGCTGTCGAAGATGTAGTCGAGACGCTCGCCGTCGACGCGGCCCTCGATGTTCATCATCCCGAGCAGCTCCGGGCGCTCGGCCGAGTACACGAGAAAGCGCCGGAGGATGTGGCCGAGCTGGTCGAGGGGATCAGGGATCGTCGGATCGACGGCCGCGGCAAGCTCGGCCACCTGCGTCCCAAAGGCATGGTCGACCGCCGCCCGCCACAGGCCCAGCTTCGAGCCGAAGCGCTGATGGATCAGGTTGTGGCTGACACCGAGCTCGCGGTTCAGCGTGCGCACCGACACGCCGTCGAACCCATGCGTAGCGAAGGCGCGAAAGGCAGCGTCGAGGATCTGCTCCAGCGTGGCGGGGGCTTCGTCCAGCCTGGGGCGTCCGGCGCGGCGCGGTGCGGCGTTCGTGGGCACGGCGGCAGCGTACCACTTTTGGGATGGTTGCCCATTATTTTATTGACAACTGACAATCTGGGTCGTACCGTGGTGCACCCCGACCCCGACGACCCTCCGGAGGCGATTCATGCCGGACTCCGCACCGCAGCTCACCGAGACGCTCGCCCCCGGCGACCGCGCCGAGCGCATCCCGACCGAGTTCCTCACCTACTGGGAGGCGATCGAGCGGCCGGGTGTGAAGCGGGCGCGCGCGGTGGCGCGTCGGGTGTTCGGCGTCGACGCACTGCCGAGCGAGGCGCGCGTGCTGGAGTTCGCGCACGGCTGCTACGACGCCGATCCGGTGGCCGAAGCCTTCGTCGACGAGGTCTATCTCGGGCGCAGCGCCAACGAGGGCCGGCGCATGCTCGATCAGGCGATCGCCGACGGCATCGATGCGGTGCCCGACGCGCCGGAGTCGATGCGGCGGCTATTCGCCGAGGCCGACCGCGATCCGGAGTGGCTCGACCGCGAGAAGGCCGAGCTCGGCGCGCGCACGTTCCGCCGCCTCGGGCCGGCAGCGTTCAGCTTCGCCGGCGCCTCGACGCTGCTGGCCTATACCGAGAACTCGATCGTCAAGCCGCTCGCGCTGACCGGCGCCTACGCCGGCGACACGGCGCTGAACCGCTTCATGGAGACGGCGCGATTCTGGATCGACACCACCGACCCGCATGGGCTCGACCCCGGCGGCGCCGGCCGGGCGACCGCGATCCGCGTGCGGGTCATGCACGTGTTCGTCCGCCGGCGGCTGCTCAGCCACCCGGAGTGGGACCTCGATGCCTGGGGCGTTCCAATCAACCAGTCGGAGATGATCATTCCGCTGCTCGACGGCAGCCTGGCGACCGGCGTCGCGCTGAAGCTGATGGGCCACCGGACGCGGCTCGCGGAGATCGACGCGATGATCCACCTGTGGCGCTATGTCGGCCACATCATGGGCGTGCAGCCGCGCCGCTTCCCGGAGACAATCACCGAGGCGACCCAGCTGTCGGCGATGTACATGGCGAAGCGCGCCTACCTGGCCGGCGACGACGGTCGCGAGCTGATCGAGTCCTATCCGCGGGCGTTCACGCCGAAGCCCGGCACCGGACTGCGCAAGCGCGTCCGTGACGAGGTCAACTACCGCGCCCAGGTGGGCTACACGCGCTTCTTCCTCCCCGGGCGCTTCTATCGCCGGTACGACATGCCCTCGCCGTGGCCGTGGGCTCTGCACCCGCTGGCCCAGTTCCCGGTCAACTTCGCAGCCGGGACCCTCGCTCGGCATGACGCGCGCGTCGCGCGGGGGCTCGACCGTGTCCAGCGCCGGCGCCGGGAGACCTGGTGGCGCAACGAGATGGGCGAGAAGCAGTCGCACTTTCAGGCGGCGGAGGCGTTTCGCCGCTAGTGGCCTGGGCAGGCCGGCCCGCGTGCAAGACGGCGTAGGCGCCGAGCCCGCCGAGCGATGGGATCCAGAACGCGATGGCGTGGTAGACGAGCACGGCGGCACCCGCCTCGGGCGCCGAGGCTCCGTAGGCGACGAGCGTGGCCAGCAGCCCGCCCTCCAGCACGCCGAAGCCGCCCGGGACCGGGATCGCGGTGGCCAGGTAGCCGAGCAGGTAGGCGAGCATCAGGGAGGGGACGTCGATGTCGCAGCCGACGGCGCGGAGCAGGCAGCCGAGCACCGCGATGTCGAAGCCGAGGTAGCCGAGCGCGCCGACCAATCGCCAGCTCGGGTGCCGCGCTGCACGCCAGCCGTCGTCGATGCCCCCCAGGACCAGACCGATTCGGTGCTCTGGACGCAGGCGTCGCGACAGCCACGGCGCGCCCGC
>DASZLC010000180.1:0-39286 GCA_035552615.1 Solirubrobacteraceae bacterium | reverse complement strand
TCCACGGCTCGAAACGGGCGCGCCCAGCGACACTGAGCCACGCCAGCTGGAGTACATCGTCGGCCCGTTCGGCAAGCGGCCGGCGCTGTCGGTACTGCGGTTCACCCTGTTTGACGACGCCGACGAGCGGATTGGCACCTGCGGCGTGGCCGCCCCGGCGGGCCATGGCGCAGTGGCGCGCGCCGAGTGCGAGCGGCTGTTGGGAATCGCCGGGCATGCGCCACCGCTCGAGGTGCTGCCGATGGGGGCGCCCGCGCTCGAGGCCTCGCGGCCAGCGGAGCCGGTGCCGCCCGTCGAGCCGGGACAGGAGGCGGAGGCGCAGGCCGACGTCCGCTTGACCGCGGCGCTGGGACACGAGCGCGAGCGCGCCGAACGGGCCGAGAGGGCGCTGGCGGCCGAGCGTGAGCGGGCGCAGCAGGCCGAGGTGACGCTGGCGCAAGAGCGCGCGCGAGAGCAGGCAGCAACCGAATCGCTGACCCGCGAGCGCGAGCGCCTAGAGCAGGCCGAGGAGGCGCATCGCATCGCCCTGGCCGAGGTGTCGGAACGGCTGGAGGCGCTGCAGCGGGACGGAGCGAGTGCCATTGATGGCGCGGTGATGGCCGCCGCCACGGCTGAGCGGGGGCGCGCGGAGCAGGAAGCCGTGAGGCTCACCACCGCGCTGGAACATGAACGCGCGCGCGCCGAGCGGGCCGAGGCCGGGTTTACCAGCGAGCGGGAACGGGCCGGGCAGACCGTCGCGACCCTCGACGACGAGCGGGCGCGTGTGAAGGAGCTGACCGAACGGCTTGTGCTGATCCAGCGTGAGGGTGCGGGCACCGTCGATGGTGCGGCGGTAGCGGCAGTGGAGGCGGAGCGTGTCAGGGCGGAGCAGGAGGCCGTGCGGCGGGCGACGGCGCTGGAGCACGAGCGGGTGCGTGCCGAGCGCGCCGAGACGGCTTTGGCCGACGAGCGCGAACGCTCACAACGTGCCGAGACGACGCTGGCGCTGGCCGGCGAGCGTCAGCAGACGGCAGATACGGCACTCGCGCAGGAGCAGGAGCGGGCGCAACGGGCCGAGGAGGCCCACCGAGCGGCGGAGGCCGAGCTAGCGGCCGCGCGGCAGGCGGCCGACAACCTCGAACGAGAGCGGGAGGACCTGACGGCGGCCCTCGGCGCGGCGCAGGAAAGGGCCACGGCGATGGCCGCGTCAGCCCCGCCGGAGCTGCCTGCATCCTCCGACGGGGGAGAGACCGCCACGCCTAACCGGGTGCAGTGGGGTGCTACCGGGCAACGCGCGCTGGCCATGGCCGTTGCGCGCTCCAGCGACTGGGACTCGACGCTGCGCGAGGCGACGAAGGCGATCGGCGTAGAGGGCGGCTGGCACGCCGCGTTCGCCTGGGTCACGGACCTCCGCAGCAAGCGCCTGCGCTGCGCCGCCAGCTGGATCGATCCCGAGGCGGAGCTCGGCCACTTCGAGACGGCCACCCGGCAGCAGATGTTGACACGCCGCGAGACACGCCTCGGCGCGGCGATCAACTCGGGCGAGCTGCGGTGGATCGACGACGACCCCACCGGCCCTGAGCGTCGCTGGGCCGCCGTGCAGCGCCACGGCATGCAAGTCGCGTTGCTCGTACCGCTGCGGGCAGCCGACGGGCCGCCGGTGGCCGTGCTCGAGCTGCTCAGCCGCGATGCCCGTCCGGCGGGCTCGACGCTTGATGCCGCGTACGAGGCGATCGCGCTGGAGCTCGGGCATGTCTGCCAGCTCGGCCTTCTCGGCGCGGAACCGCGCTGGGGCTTCGGGCGCGTCTAAGGGTCGTCGGCGCCTCGGTCAGAGGTCCGTCCGACCCGCATGCGAACATGCGTTCGTATGCGGTGGAGCAACCTGAGCGTGGAGGAGGAGCGGGCCCGGCTGCCCGGCTACCGGGACGGCGCCGTCGTGCGCCATTTCGAGGCACCCGGCGCAATCTCGACCCGCTTCTACGAGGTCCGCGCCAAGTCGATCCTCAACCGCGTGCCTTCGGCGTCGCAAATGCCGTTCCGGTGGACGATCAACCCGTATCGCGGATGCACGCACGCGTGTGAATTCTGCTTTGCCCGCCCGACGCACACGTACCTTGACTTCGATGCGGGACGCGATTTCGAGCGGGAGATCGTCGTGAAGGTGAACGCGCCCGAGCTGCTGCGGGCGCAGCTGGCGAAGCCGTCGTGGAAGGGCGAGCACGTGGCGCTCGGGACGAACACCGACCCGTATCAGTGGGTCGAGGGGCGGTACAAGCTGATGCCGGGGATCTGGGAGGCGATGCGGGACGCGGGCAACCCGTGCTCGGTGCTGACGAAGTCGCCGCTGCTGCTGCGCGACCTGGAGGTGATGAAGGAGATCAATGCACGGACGGAGTTCAGCGCGGCGCTGTCGGTGCCGACGATCGACGAGAAGGCGTGGCGGGCGACCGAGCCGCACACGCCGAACCCGCGGGCGCGGCTTGAGGCCGTGGCGCAGCTGTCCCGCGCCGGGATCAGGACCGGTGTGCTGATCGCGCCGCTGATGCCTGGGATCAACGACGCGCCCGAGCAGGTGGAGGAGATCCTGCGGCTCGCGGACGAGGCTGGGGCGGACTACGTGACGGGGATCGCGCTGCACCTGCGGGCCGACGTGCGACGGCTGTTCTTCGACTGGCTGCGCGAGCACCGACCGGAGCTCGTTCCGCGCTATGAGCGGCTGTATCGCCGCGGAGCGTACGCGGTGCCGGAGGAACGCACGCGCCTGACGGCGCTGCTGAAGGCCCGCCCCGTCGGCCCGCGCGGTCCGCAAGGTCAGGATTCGGCTTGGATGCGGGGAGGAAGTCGGGTCGCTACGGTAGAAACACCACGAAAACAGGAGCCGGAGCAGCAGCACCTGTTTTGAGCCAGCGGACCGTGAAACCCCGCCCCGTGTGCGGTGGTAGATAGGGAGGCGATGTGCCGGGCGCGTCGCCGGTTCGTCGTCGTAGAGGTCATGTAATGCCAATGCCATTCAAAAACCGCACAGACCTGGGACTCGATCGGATGTTCGAGACCCGCAGCGACGCGTGGGAAGCCGTCGGCCTGGCGCTGGAGAACAACCAGAAGGACCTCAAGACCGCCCAGAAGAAGAGCTTGGCGCTGCTGCCGCTGGTCGTCGGCGTGCTGGTGCTATGGGCCGATCACCACCGCCTGCTTGGCGAGACACATGTGACCACGCAGGTTTCGCGCAACGGCGACATAGTGCGTCTGGCGCACCCCCACTGGACCTCCAGTGGCTGGGAGACGCCGGTCCAAATCGCCGCCGTGATCATCTTCGGCGTGCTCGGCTGGGCGCTGGCGCGGAACGTCGGCAAGGCAGCCGGGCCGACGCTGATGAAGCGGATGGACCCCGGCACGGCGGGCACGGTCGGCTTCCTGATCAGGCTCGTCACCGTGCTGTTCACGGTGATCATCGCGCTTGACCTCGCTGGGGTGAACACCCAGAGCTTGGCCATCGGCGCGTCGTTCACCGCCGTGATCTTCGGTCTCGCGGCGCAGCAGACGCTCGGCAACCTGATCGCCGGGATGGTGCTGCTGAGCGCGCGCCCGTTCAAGGTCGGCGAGCGCATCCGGCTGCAGGCCGGCGCCGTCGGCGGCTTCGTCGAGGGCGTCGTCAGCTCGCTTGGGCTGCTGTACACGACGCTGGCGCGGGGCGATGACCGAATCATGGTTCCCAATAACGTCGTGCTCGGCGCCGCCGTGGTGCCACTGCGTGAACCGGACTCCGTCGACGTGAAAGTGCGGCTCGGCAAGACGATCAGGCCCGGGCAGCTGCAGGCGATCCTCGATGAGCGGATCACCACGCCGACGCGCACCGGCAACGCGACCGTGTTGCTGGAGGAGATCGACGGCGACGATGTCGTCGTCCGCGTGCAGGCCACGCCGGAACGCTCCGACGACGGCGCCAAGCTCGCCGACGAGATCATCAGCATCCTCACGAGCGTCACCGAGGAGCACCCGGTCACCACCGCCTGAGCGGAGGGCGGGGAGCGCGAGCGGGGAGCAGGGAGCTGGGAGGCCTAGGAGCGGGCCAGCCTCACTCCGAGCAGCGACCCGGCCTGATGGAGCAGCACCCCGCCGTCCATCAGCGGCGGCTCGCGATGGCCGCGGACCCTCAACGTCGTCAGCGTGCACGGGCTGGTGTCGATCGGAGTGGCCGCCCATTCGCTGACCGTCGCCAGGACAGGACCGGCCGGCGTCGCGCGAAAGACGAACGTGTCGACCGGAGCGCCCGAGGAGAAATCCGGGCAGGAGAACGCGACCCCCGAATCGTGCCCGAGGAACGGAAGCGCGTTGACGAAGCCCGCGATCCTCCGCACCTCGGAGAGCCTCGTGACCGTGCGCGACAGCACCGGCCTCGGCGAGCCGCCCGAGATCGTGATGTCGAGAACTCGCGCGGCGCTGGGGATCCGCTCGCTGTACGGGCGCGGGGCGACATAGCGGACCTCGCTGTCGGCCCTGACAACGGTGGTGCCGTTCGACAACCCCAGAGCTGCCACGACCAGCTGACGAGGTCCAAGCGCGGTGGCGTCGATGGTCGGGAACACGAAGGTGTCGAACAGCTCGGAGCTGCCGGACCCGTAGGTGCCGACGCGGGCACCGGCCGGGAGATGCGCTCGGATGGAGGCGATCGCCGCGGACGGCGAGGCACCCATCGTCCAGAACGCGTGGCGCTCCACCTCGGCGGCGACGAAGAAGTCGTCCGCCGGGTGCGCCAGCAGATCGCTGGCGCCCGTCGGCGCGGCCGAGAGCGACGTCGCGCCTGTCGGCAGCACCAGCGCGCCGAGCATGCTCTCAGCGACCTGAATCGCCATCCGCTGGTTCGCCCGGGTCGTCTGGCTCGGCGTAGCTGCGCTCACGGCGACGGCACCGATCAGCGCGATCGAGCAGATGAAGAGCGCCAGCATCACCCGCTTCAACATCACATGGACACTACGCCGCGGCCGGCAGCGCATCACAGTCACGCGCGCTTGTCGGCCTGCCCGGCAGCAAACTCGATCGCGATCTTCTCGCCGCCTCCGAGCCGGGAGATCATCGACGCCGGCCCAGGAAGGAGCGACGCGAAGGTCGTACTGAGGCGCAGGAAGGCCGGTGCCACCGTCACCTCGGCCCGGTTGTGCTCGACGGCCGAGATGACCGCGGCGGCGACCTGCTCGGGGGTGCGAGTGCCCAGGTACGGCGGAAGCTTCACGCCGCTCTCGGCGAACATCCCGGCGCCGCGGATGAACCCCGGATAGACGAGCGAGACGCCGACGCCGTCGGACCGCAGATCGTCGCGGATGGACAGCGCGAAGCCGCGCAGCCCAAACTTCGCCGCGCAGTACATCGCCGTCCGCGGCGTGGCCGCCTTGCCGTTCAGCGAGGACATAAACACCAGCGCTCCACGCCCGCGCGCCGCCATCGCCGGCGCCAGCGCGTGGGCCAGCGCGATCGGCGCGCGAAGGTTGACCTCCAGCATCCGGTCGGCCTGCTCGGCCGTCAGCTCGAGCAGATGACCGGTGCCGACCATTCCGGCATTGGCCACCAGCACGTCGATGCCCGCCGCCTCGGCCGCCAGTCGCTCGACGTCGCCGCGGTCGGCGAGATCGCACGCCAGCGCACGAGCACCGAGCTCGGCGGCCAACGGCTCCAGCACCTCAGCGCGGCGGCCGGTGAGGATCAGCTCGGCGCCGCGAGCGGCAAAGGCGCGGGCGATCGCCTGACCGAGCCCGCCGGTGGCGCCCGTGACCAGCACTTTTCCCGAGACGAGCGTCACCGAGCGGGCAGTCTAGTGCTGCACTACGAGGGGAACACGGCGACCGTGGCCGTGAAGCCGTGCAGGAAGCTACGCCCGCCGACCGGGCCGATCTCCCCGGCGGCGAAGAAGCCCGCCGACGGCGCGCCGCCGAGCTCGCGCATCACCGCGCCGGCGTCGTGATCGGCGGTCCCGAACATCTGGCGGCCGCGGCCGTTGCAGGAGAACACGAGCGCCCCCGCGGGCGATCGACCCGCCAGCGCCCCGACACGGAGGGCCAGGGACCGCCGCAGATCCTCGTCGGCCGAGCGAGCGTCGCGGGCGTGCAGGCGGACGATCTGTCCCGCGTGAACGGTTGCCCCGACCGCCACCGCTCCGGTGTCGCGATCGGCTCCAAGCACGCCACGGACGAGAAAGTCGCCCTGCTCGTAGTCGGGCCGGCCGGTGTCGATCACGATTCCGATCAGCAGACCGCCGGCCACCAGCGTGCGCTCGCGCGGCGTCAGCTCGCCGATCACCGACTCAATCGTCTGGAGCGCCGGACGTCCCGCCAGCTCGGTGATCACGTTCCCTTCGGCGGCGGTGATCGTCAGCTCGCGGCCGAACGGAGCGGCGCCCTGGGAGACGCACGGGAGCAGCTCGACGCCGTCGAAGTGGACGCCGACCGCACCGGTCTCCCAGACCTCCTCACCGAGGAACAGCGCGGCCGATCCCTGAGGCGTGCGGGCGCTGGCGATCCCTCCGAGCACCGGCACCGCGGGCGCATCGGCGGCGAGCGAGGCCAGCGCGGCGTCGGCGGGAAACGAATACGGATCGGTCAGGAGCACCGTGCCGGTGGCGTGCGCGGCGCTCGGCAGATCGTCGATCTCACCGTCGACGTCGTCGCCGCTGAGCTGCGCGTGAAAGGCCTGCGCATGGCCGGCCCCGCCGAACGATGCGGCCCAGGCCGCGACCGCGGTCCCGGACTCCAGCTCGCGGCCGCCGCCGAGCACCCCGCCGGCGCCGCAGCCGACGAGCGCCGCAGGCTCGAGCGTGTCGTGGATCCCTTCCAGCAGCGCCTCGGGCGCCGACAGGTGCCCCCCGCTGGCGAACACGACCGCCAGATCGGGCTGCGCGTGGCCGAGCGCGTCGCGGATGCTCGCCGCCGCCTCGGCGCCGGCAGCGAATGGATCGGCCAGTGTCGAGACGCTCGCGCCGATCGCCACGCTCATCCTGTGGCCACCAACTCCATCGTGTTCACGATACTGCGCGCGTGACGCGGCACGATGTGATCGCCCTGTTCGGCCCGACCGGCGTCGGCAAGACCGCCGTGGCGGTGGCGCTCGCCCGGCGGCTGCGCACCCTGGGCGAGCGGCCGGTGGCCGTCTCCGCCGACGCGCTGCAGGTCTACGCCGGGCTCGAGCTGCTGACGGGGGTCGCCGACCCGGACGAGCAGGCCGAGCTGGAGCACCGGCTCGTGTCCTTCCGCCCGGTCACCGAGCCGTTCAGCGCCGGTGCGTACGCCGAGCTCGCCCACGCCGAGATCGACGGGTTGCTGGCCGCCGGACAGCGCCCGATCGTGCTCGGGGGCACGGGCCTGTACCTGCGGGCGGCGCTCACCGAGCTGAGCCTGCGCCCGCCGCCGGCCGGCGGGGCCCGAGCGCGCTGGACGGCCGAGCTGAACCGGCAAGGTGCGCCGGCGCTGCACGCCGAGCTGGCGCGACGGGCGCCGTGGCGGGCGGCCGAGATCGAGCCCGGCGACAGCCACCGCATCATCCGCGCGCTGGAGCTCCACGACGCCGGCCAGCTGGCGCCGCACGGACAGCGCTCGGAGCTGTGGACCGCTGCCACCCGTCACCCGACGCTGCTCGTCGGGCTGGAGCGCGACCGCCAGGAGCTGTACGACCTGATCGACGCGCGGGTGGAGCGGATCGTCGCCGCCGGGGCGGAGGCCGAGGTCGCCCGCGCCGAGACGGCCGGCGCCGCCGAGACAGCGCGGCGCGCCCTCGGTTACCGGGAGCTGCTGGGCGGCGACGTCGAGGCGATGAAGCGCCGGACGCGTCATTACGCCCGCCGCCAGCTCACCTGGATGCGCAAGCTGGGCGGCGTCCAGCACCTCGATCTGACAGGGGTGAGCGCCGAGGAGGCAGCCGTCGAGATTTCGACGCTCTGGCTCACGGGAGGGGAGTGAGCGGGTACATGATCACGAGCGCGACGACGATCAGCACGACCCAGGCGATCAGCGTGCGACGGTGGGTGCGGGCGCGGACGGCGAGCCCGGCCAGGGCCAGGTAGACGCCGGGCATCACCAGCACCATGTAGTACAGGTAGCTCGTCCGCTGCAGCAGCAGGCTGAGCAGCGCGAACGGGCCGAGGGTCCCGAGCACCCAGGCAAGCCCGACCATCGGCGCGTCGCCCAGCGCCCACGTCCCGCCGCGCGCTGGAGGCCGCAGCCAGTCGATCGACCAGCCGGGCCCGCGCACCGCTCCGGCGGCCAGCACCAGCGCCGGAATCGCCGGCAGCAGCATCGGCGGGCTGATGATCCCGAGGAAGTGGACGGCGGGATGCACGTTGAACAGGCCCGGGGATGGCTGCGATGGGTTGATGTTCAGGTACACGATCGGCTTGAAGTCGAACAGCCACTCCCACGGATAGGAGGCGATGCCCTGCGGGCCGTGGGGGCTGGAGAGCTGCGTGCCGTAGCTGAAGATGTGGGCCAGGTGATGAAACGGCCCCGGTTTCAACCGGATGCCGGTCGAATAGTTGTACGGCGGCGCGATCTCGTCCATCAGCGCCAGCAGGCCGACGAACACCCCGGCGCAGGCGGCCACGCAGCCCGCGAGCCGCGCCAGCGCCCAGCGCACCGCGCCGGGCGCACCATCCCGGCCGTCCGCACCCGCGCTCCGTCCCTGCCACCAGCGCGCCGCCTCCAGGAGGGCGAGCACGATCAGCGCGTACGGCGTCACCTCCTTGCAGGCGGTCCCGACGCCGAGCACCACACCGGCCCACAGCGGGTGGCGGCGCAGGTACAGCACGGCGGCCCAGATCATCGCGGTGACGGCGTAGATGTCGAGCGTGCCGATCCGCCCGGCCACCAGTAGCAGGTTGTCCGACGCCATCAACGCGGCCGCGCCGAGCGCGGTCCACCGCCCGGCGCCGGCGGCCAGCGCGAGCGCGAACATCCCGAGGATCGCCAGCGACCCCATCACGACGCTCCCGATCCGCCATGCGAACGGGCCGTCGCCGAACACCTTCATCAGGCCCGCGATGACCAGCTTCACCAGCTGCGGGTGCTCGCTGTTGGGATCGTCGCCGGCCGGGGCGCCGACATAGTGGTTGCCGGGCGGCGGCGCGATCCCATCGATCACCCGGGCCGCGTTCACGTAGTAGACCTCGTCGAAGATCAGCACGTGGTCCTTCGGGCTTCGACAGGGCGAGGTGCACGGCTCGCCGAGCCAGGCGACGCGCGCCACGAACGACAGCACCGAGAGGACCGCCAGCAGCACCAGGGGGGAGCGGAGGCGGGCGGCCATGAGACGGCGACCCTACATAGACTCGCGCTGGTGGACTTCGAGAAGTGGCAGGCGCTCGGCAACGACTATGTGATCGTCGAGGAAGCGGCGCTCCCGTTCGAGCTGACGCCGGCGCGGATCAGAAAGCTCTGCGCCGGGCACTTCGGCGTGTTCAGCGATGGGATCCTGCTGCTCTCGCCGCCGACGCAGCCGGGGTTCGTCGCCGCCCTGCGCATCTTTAACCCCGACGGCTCCGAATCCGGCCTCTCGGGCAACGGCGCGCGGGAGGCGATCCTGTACCTCCGGGCGCACGGGTGGACCGACGCCGACACGTTCAGCATCGAGACCCCGGCGGGCGAGATCCGCCCAACGATCACCTCGACGACGACGTGCACGGTTGACATGGGCCGGGCGCGGCTGCGATCGGAGGACTTCCCCAGCGGCGGTCCCGACGGCACGGGCGAGCTGACGGCCGGCGGGCGCCGGTGGCGCTTTCAGCACGTCCAGGTGGGCAACCCGCAATGCACGATCCGGGTCGACGACGCCGAGGAACTGGAGGACCTGCAACTCGCCGACTACGGACCCGAGATCGAGCACCACCCCCTGTTCCCGAACCGGACGAACGTCTCCTGGTTCACCGAGCTGCACTCCGGGCGGATCCGGGCCAGGATCTTCGAGCGCGGCGTGGGGGAGACGACGGCGAGCGGCACCGGCGCAACCGGCGCCGCCGTCGGCTACGCGCTCGGCGGCGGCGACTCCCCCGTGACCGTCGTCCTCGACGGGGGCGAACTGGAAGTGGAGGTGGAGGAGGACCTGCACATCAACCTGACCGGCTGGGCCGTCCCCGTGTTCCGGGGCACGCTCAGCGACACGTTCATCGAGGAGTTGCATGCGACCGAGTAGGCGCCTGGAGAAGATCCCCCCGTACCTGTTCGCCGAGCTGGAGCGGAAGATCGCCGCCAAGCGAGCGGAGGGCATCGACGTGATCAGCCTCGGGATCGGCGATCCCGACATGCCGACGTACGCGCCGATCGTGGCGGCCGCTCAGCAGGCCGTCGCCGATCCGAGCACCCACCGGTATCCGTCGAATCGCGGCCGCTCGGACTTCCGCCAGGCCGTCGCCGCGTTCTACCGGCGCCGCTTCGGCGTCGAGCTCGACCCCGAGACCGAGGTGATGCCGGCGATCGGCGCCAAGGAGTGCATCTTCAACCTGAACCTGGCCTTTCTTGATCCGGGCGACGTCGCGCTGGCCTCGGACCCGGGGTACCCGGTGTACACCGGCGGGCCGCTGATGGCGGGCGGCGAGCCGGTGCTGCTCCCGCTCCGGCCCGAGCTCGACTTCGCCTTCGACCTCGCCGCTGTCCCAGACCCGGCGCGCGACCGGGCTCGGCTGATGTTCTTCAACTACCCCAACAACCCGACCGGAGCGGTGGCTCCCGACGGGCTGTTCGAGTCGGTCGTTGAGTTCGCGGCCAGGCACGACATCCTCGCCGTCCACGACAACGCCTACAGCGAGACCACCTACGATGGCTACGTCGCGCCATCGTTCCTGGCCACGCCGGGGGCCAAGGGGGTCGGCGTCGAGGTCTTCTCGCTGTCGAAGGGCTACAACATGACCGGCTGGCGGTGCGCCGCGATCGTCGGCAACGCCGACGCCATCGCCGCTTACTGGCGGCTGAAGTCGAACATCGACTCCGGGCTGTTCGAGGCGATTCAGCTCGCGGGGGTGGCAGCGCTCCAGCCGGAAGTCGACGCCGAGGTGAGCACGATGAACGCGATCTACGCCCGGCGGCGCGATCTCGTCTGCGACGCGCTGGCGCAGGCCGGGGTCGACGTCCGCAGGCCGAAGGGCACGATTTACATCTGGGCGCCGATCCCGCCCGGGTTCGACACGGCGGCCGCGTACTGCGAGCACGTGCTGGAGCGGGCCGCGGTGGTGATCTCACCCGGCGGGGCGTACGGCGCCAGCGGCGAGGGGTTCTTCCGCATCTCGCTGACCACGCCCGACGACCGGCTGCTGGAGGCCGTCGAGCGGATCCGGGCGCTGTAGCGTCGACGCCCGCCACTCGCACTACCATGGAGGTAGTTGAGTTCGTCGCGCCACAACGGATACGCCGCCAACGGCCGCCCGCCGCAGGGCCGGGCCCGGCAGCGCGCGTACATGATCGCCGCGGTCCCCGATGACGACGACGCGCAGATCGACGAGCTGCGCGAGCTACTACGCACGGCCGGCGTCGCCACGGTCGGCGAGAGCGTCCAGCGCCGCGACAAGCCCCATCCGAACACGTACCTTGGCTCCGGCAAGCTGGACGAGCTGAAGGACGAGCTGACGCGGGCCGATGCCAACCTCGTCGCGGTCGACGACGAGCTCTCGCCGCGGCAGGAGCGCAACCTGGAGAAGGCGCTCGGCGTGCCGGTGATCGATCGGACGGCGATCATCCTCGACATCTTTGCTGCCCACGCGCACAGCGCCGAGGGCAAGTTGCAGGTCGAGCTCGCGCAGCTGCAATACAACCTTGCCCGGATGCGCGGGCTGTGGTCCCACCTGGAGCGACTCGGCGGCGGCGTTGGCACCCGAGGCCCCGGCGAGACCCAGATCGAGACCGACCGCAGATTGGCTCGCGACCGGATCTCGGCGCTGAAGCGCAAGCTGGCGCGCGTGAAGTCGACGCGCTCGGTGATGCGCGCCGAGCGCGAGCGGGCGCAGCTGCCGACCGTCGCGCTGGCCGGCTACACGAACGCGGGCAAGTCGACGCTGCTGAACGCGCTCACCGGCTCCGAGGTGGGGGTGGGGGACCGGCTGTTCCACACGCTCGACCCGACGACTCGCGTGCTCCGCGCCGGAGGCCGCGATTACCTGCTCACCGACACCGTCGGCTTCATCCGCAAGCTTCCGCATCAGCTGGTCGACGCGTTCGGGGCGACGCTCGAGGAGACGCGCCTGGCCGACCTGATCCTGCACGTCGTCGACGCCTCGGCCACCGAGGACGAGCAGACCGAGATGACGACGGCCGTCGAGGACGTGCTCGAGGAGATCGGCGCGGGCGAGGCGCCCCGTCTGCTGGTGCTCGGCAAGGCCGACCTGATCGACGAAGAGCGCCGTGCCGAGCTCGGCAACCGCCATCCTGACGCCGTCCTCATCTCGGCGCTGACGGGCGAGGGGCTCGACGAGCTGATGGAGCGGATCGAGGTGGAGTTCGCCCGGACACTGCGCCAGGTCGAGCTGCTGATTCCGTTCCGCGAGGGAGGGCGGCTCGCCGAGCTGCACGCGCTGGCCGGGGACCTCGTTCGCGAGGAGACCGCCGAGGGCGTGCGCGTGACAGTGCGCCTGCCGGCTGCCGTCGCCGCCCGGTTCGACGAGTTCGCGCTGTCCGCCTCCCGGTCATGAGCGAATCGTTCCGGGTGGCGCGGCTCGACCCCCGGGCCGTGCTGCCGACGCGCGCCTACGTTGGCGACGCCGGCCTTGATCTGTACGCGCTGGACGGCGGGACGATCGCGGCCGGTCAGCGGGCGTCCGTTCCGACGGGGATCGCGGTGGAGATCCCCGACGGTCAGGCCGGGCTGGTGCTGCCGCGCTCTGGTCTCGCGGCGCGCCAAGGGATCGCGCTCGTGAACGCGCCGGGGCTGATCGACGCCGGCTATCGCGGCGAGCTGAAAGTCCTGCTGCTGAACACCGACCGCGCCGCGGACTTCGTCTACGCGGCCGGCGACCGGATCGCGCAGCTCGTCCTCGTGCGGATCGAGACGCCGCAGCCGATCGAGGTGCCGGCGCTGTCAGACAGCGCCCGCGGCGCCGGTGGCTTCGGCTCCAGCGGCTGAGCCTTCACCTCAGGAGCCGCGCGGCACAAGTCCGTGGGCCTGTAGGAACTGCTTCGCGACGACCGCCGGCATCTCGTTGTACAGCTCGACGTCGGCGTTCAGCCGGCGGATCGCCTTCAACGTCAGCAGGCGGGTGACACGGTTGATCGTGAGCCGGAAGTCGGGACCTTCGGCGGCCAGCACCTTGGCCGGCACCACGGGCAGGGCGTTGCCGAAGCCGACCACGTGCTGCGGGTCGCGGAGCATCCGGAATGTGTTGCCGGCCAGTTCGCCGTCGGTCGTGGTCATCCAGGCCGCCTGGACGGCGCCGGTGCTCAGCGCCTGGTACTGGGCGCCGGTGTTCAGCGTCGTCACCGTCCGCGGGGTGAAGCCGTAGGCACGCTCGATCGGGTTCAGGCCGACCGAGCTGTACTGAAACTGCGTGGGCGCACCGAAGTTCAGCTCGGCCGACACCTGGCGCAGGTCGCCGATCGCGTTCAATCCGTGAGCGAGCCCGTACGCGCGCGTCACCGCGACGGCGTTCGTGTCGCTGAACGGGGTCGGCCGCAGCAGCACGAGCCCGTGGGTCCTGGCGAAGGCGCGCGCCGCCGCGACCGCCGCGTGCTCGGTCGGAAAACCGTGCTGATAGCCGGCCACGAACGTGTTCCACACATCGACGTACTCGGGGTACATGTCGAGCCGGCCGCTGTTCAATGCCTGAAACGACACCGCCGTCGGCCCGATGTTGGGGTTCAGGGTCACCGAGTACCCCTGCGCGGTGAGGGCCAGGTCGTAGAGCTCGCCGAGCACGAACTGCTCGGGGACGTTCTTGTCGCCGATCGTCACCGGCGGACGGTCGGTGCCGGGCAGCGGACCGGTGCGGGTGGGATCTGATGAGGACCCGCACCCGGCCAGGCACAGCGTCGCCACCAGCAGCATGATCAGCGCACCGAGGCGCCGGGCATGGGTGCGAACGCCACTCATCATCGCTCCAGCCACCCGAGCCTACACGCCCGCGGCGCGGCGGGCGTCCTCATGCGCGGCACGCTCCAGCCCGTCATCGAGCTCCGTCAGCGGCTCCTGCACCCCGATCGCCCGGGCGATCAGCCAGTCGGCGAACCACGCGTTCTTCGGCAGCAGCGGGCCGTGCAGGTAGGTGCCGATGACCCCGTCGCGCCGGACCCCCTCACAGCCGTCCTTGCCGTTGTTCCCGTGCCCGTTCAGCACGCGCCCGAGCGGCGTCGCCTCCGGTCCCAGGCGCGTGCGGCCGCCGTGATTCTCGAAGCCGGCCAGCACACGCCGATCGCCGGGATCGAGCTCCACTTCGATGGCGACGTTGCCGATCAGCCGGGGTCCATCCACGCGGACCGTGTGGAGGTCGACGAGCCCCACCCCCGGGAGCGTCTCGTCGCCGAGTTGGTAGGAGTGGCCGAGCAGCTGGTAGCCGCCGCACACGGCCAGGATCAGACCGCCGCGGTCCGCGACGGCGTGCAGCGCGACGCGCTTGCGCTCGGCCATGTCGAGGGCGCACAGGCGCTGATCACGATCCTGCCCGCCGCCGATGTAGAACAGGTCGGCGCTGTCGGGATCGAGCTCCTCGCCGAGGTCCGACGCGCTGAGACGGAAGCCGATACCTCGCCAGCGGCAGCGGCGTTCCAGCAGCATCAGGTTGCCGCGATCGGCGTAGATGTTCATCACCTCGGGGTACAGCGCGCAGACGCGGAGCTCAGGCACGGAGCACCACCACCTCGGACCCGACGTAGTCCAGGCTGGCCGGAATCGTGCTGCGCGCGGCGGGGCTCAGGCCGACCGAGGCGCCCTCGCGCTCCAGCAAGGCGGAGTCGAGCCGGTCGAGCCGGATGCGGTCGGTCGCCGCATTGCGCTCGCCGCGCGGATCGACGATCTCGCGCCGGCGCTCCAGCACGAAGCCGTCGCCGTCGACGCGCACGGCCGTCGGCTGGCTGGAGTACACGATGCCGTCGCGCTCGCAGATGTCGGGCAGGGGTCCCGGGCCATCCTCATCGATCTCGAACGGCTCCAGCTCCTCGGCGATTGCCAGGGCCACGATCCCGCCCGGCACGAGCTGGGCGCGCGCGCAGGCCATGAACGCCCGCCGTCCCGTCGAGCCGCCGAGCAGCTGGATCGTCTGCATCGGCACGATGCACAGGGCAAAGCGCTCGTCGGTGCTGAAGTCGCGGGCATCGGCCCGCAGCGCGGTCACCGGCAGACCCTCCGCCCGGGCCGTCAGCTCCCCGAGGAGCTCGCCGTCGAGGTCGAGCGCGGTCACGGCGTGACCGGCGCGCGCCAGCTCCAGCGCCACGCGGCCGGTGCCGGCGCCGACGTCGAGAATCGGGCCGCCGTGCCGGGCGGCCAGCTCGCCCCACAGCCCCAGATCTTCGTCGTAGCTGCCGCACTCCAAGTCGTGCCAGATCACGTGCTCGTTCATGCCGGGGCGCGGGCCTTCCAGAAGCTCTGCACGTGCCCGCGACGAGCCAGCTCCTCGCGCAGCTCAAGCATCGCCGTGTACGTCGGCAGCGCAAACAGGCGACCATCGGCCGCGTTCTGTAGCGCGGCGTCGAGCGCGGCCGGGAGCTCGCGGATGACCTGGAGGCGCTCGGCGGGCACGCCGGCGTACTTCAACCGCAGCGCCAGCTCGGCGGCGCGCGTCCCGGCGCACACGACGCCGCGTACGTGCGGCGCGAGCACCTCGAAATCGGCGTCCCATACCCAGGAGACGTCGCGGCCGTCGGCGGTGCGGTCGTTCAGGACGGCGAACAGGTCGAGCTCGCCGGGCTCCAGCGCGAGCGTGCGGATGACCTCGTTCGCTCCCGCGGGGTTCTTGATCAAGAGCAGCGACAGCTCGGTGGTGCCGATCGTCACGGTCTCCGCGCGCCCGAAGGCAGCGGTGACGGCGGCCAGCCCGGTGGCGATGTCCGCCAACGCGATCCCCAGCGCCGTGCACAGCGCGGCGGCCGCCAGCGCGTTGTAGACGTTGTACACGCCCGGCAGCGGCAGCTCGATCGCGATCTCGTCCTCCGGCGTGGTCAGCATGAAGCGCGACCCGCGCGTGCCGTCGAGCTCGATCCGCGTGGCCCGGACCGCCGGTTCGGGACGGCGCTGCCCGCACGACGGGCACTCGTAGTGGCCGAGGTGACCCAGGTAGATGGCGTCGTAGCGGTACAGGGCGCCGCAGCGCCGGCAGTGCTTGGAATCGGACGCGTGCTGCATCTCCGCGATCGCCACCGCCGGATCCTCGATCCCGAAGTACGTGACCGTCTGCGACTCCCGGCCGAGGTCGGCGATCAGCGGGTCGTCGGCGTTCAGCACGAGCGCCGCCGAGCCGCTGCGGGCCACCACCGCCGCCCAGCGGTCGGCGATCGAGTCCAGCTCGCCGTAGCGGTCGAGCTGGTCGCGGAACAGGTTGCCGAGGAGCATCGCCTTCGGCTGCAGCTCGGGAGCGACGCGGTCGAGCCAGAACTCGTCGACCTCGAACAGGCCGAGCTGCCCGTCGATCGTCCCGGCCCGGCGGGCGGCGCCGAGCAGCGTGGAGGCGACGCCGCCGGCCATGTTGGCGCCGGCCTGGTTGTGGACGAGCCGGATGCCCGAGTGCTCCAGCACCGAGGCGGCCATCGCCGCCGTCGTGGTCTTGCCGTTCGTGGCCGAGATCAGCACCGAGCCAAGCGGCAGACGGGCGCCGAGGACGCCGATGGCATGCGGCTCCAACGCGATCAGCACGCGGCCGGGCAGGCTCGTCCCGCCACCCCGCCCGGCGCGCCGGGCCAGCGCGCCGACGGCGCGCGCGGCGACGATCTTCATCCCGATCGCCCTCACCCCGGCACCATCACCTTCACGGCGCGCGGCAGCACCGAGACGGTCACGGGCAGTTCGGCGATCGCCTCGCCGTCGGCATACAGCGTGAAGGGGCGATCGGCCGCGATCTCCACCCGGCTGGCCCGGGCCACCCCGACCACCGCCTGCTTCACGTGGGACCCCGAGAACACGGTGGGGAGCAGTCGCAGGAATCGCAGCCGCGAGAGGTCGGTGATCGTCACGACCTCCAACAGCCCGTCGTCCACCAACGCCTGCGGGGCCAGTCGCATGCCGCCGCCGAAGTAGGCGGTGTTGGCCACGGCGACCGAATAGCCGGTGAACCGCCGCGGCTCACCGCCGTCGAGGGTGACCGTGAACGATGCGCGCCGCCAGGAGAAGAGCGCCCGCACCGTGGCGTAGGAGTAGACGAGGTTCCCGCGGATGATCCGGCTCTCGTTGGCGATCCGGTTCACGTCCGAGTCGAACCCGCAGCTGGCGATCCCGATGAACGTCCGCTCCCCGGCCGTCCCGAGATCGAGCTCGGAGAGGGCGCCGTTGGACAATATGGCGCAGGCCGCCACCGGCTTGAGCGGGATCCCGAGGCCGCGGGCGAAGTCGTTGCCGCGGCCCCCGGGCAACACCCCGAGGACCCCGTCGGTGCCGGCGAGCGCGCCGGCCACCGCCCCGATCAGGCCGTCGCCGCCGAAGGCCACGGCCAGCTCGCCGGCGACGACCGCCGCGCGGGCCAGCTCGGCGGCGTGCTCGAGCCCGTTCGTCGTCTCGACATGGTGATCAAGCCCATGAGCGGCGAGCTCGGCGCACACGCTGTCAAGCGCGCGACCGGCGCGCCCGCCGCCGGCGGACGGGTTGACGATCAAGGACAGCATCAGTGTCCTGTGATCAGCTCGTGGAGGTCTTCGGCGATGGCCACCGGCGCCGGTTCGCTGGCCGCCTCGGCCTCGGCGCGCCGGCTCACTCCGCTGAGCACGATCGCGCCGTCGAGCCCGGCGGCCGTCGCGCCGGCGAGGTCGGCGTCGAGCCGGTCGCCGACGACGAGCGTCCGGCCATCGCCGAGCCGGTCGAGCGCGGCCTCGAAGATCCGCGCGTCCGGCTTGCCGACGCTGTCCGCGGTGCTGCCGGTGGCGTATTCCAGCGCGGCCACGATGGCCCCGGTGCCGGGAGCGAAGCCGTCGTCCTCCGGGAAGTTCCTGTCGCGCCCCGCCGCGAGCATCTCGGCACCGGCCAGAACGGCGCGGGTGGCGGTCCGCAGCTCGGCGTAGTCGAGCTCGTCGTGGGCGGCCACGACGACCAGCTCGGCCGTGGCGGCACGGTCGGTGTGGTTCACGATCCGCTGACCGGCGTCGGCGACGTGGCGGAAGATCGCCGGCGAGCCGATCACATACGTTCCGGCGGCGCGAACGCGATCGGCAAGCACGAACTGGATCGTCGCCCCGACCGTCAGCACCTCCTCCAGCGACGCGCGCACACCGAGCGCCCACAGCTTGCGCACGTACTCCTCGGGCGAGCGGCGCGCGTCGTTCGTGACGAACACCAGCGACTTGCCGGCGGCGCGCAGCTCGGCGATCGCGGCGGGGGCTTCGCGCGTGCAGCGCTCGCCGATCCAGACGCAGCCGTCGAGGTCGAGGATCACGCTGTCGTAGCGCTCCAGCAGGGAGGAGAGGGCCACCGGAGGCATTATCGCGGCGGGATGTGCTTCCCTACTCCCCGGTGAAGCGCCTCCCATCAATCCTCGCCCTGGGGCTGGTGAGCCTCGTCGCGAGCGGATGCGGCTCCAGCACGCCCAGCGCCAGCTCGACGGCCGCCACCACGCCGACCGCGACGGGGGCCAGCACCGGTGCGAGCACCGCGTCCGCCTCGGGCTGCCGGTCGGTGGCGGTGCCGACGCCGCACGCCCCGCAGAACTTGAAGGCGCCGAGCACGACGCTCGACCCGGCGAAGACCTACACGGTGACCGTGACGACCAACTGCGGCACGTTCGCCTTCGACCTCGACGTCCGCCAGCAGCCGAAGACCAGCGCGTCGGTCTACTCGCTGGTGAAGCGCGGGTTCTACGACGGCCTGCTGTTCCAGCGCGTCGCCGCGAACTTCGTGATCCAGGGCGGCAGTCCGATCGACCAGGACGCGGGCGGGGCCGGCTACACCGTCGTCGAGCCGCCGCCGAAGAACACCCAATACGTGCGCGGAGACGTCGCGATGGCCAAGACCGAGGCGCAGCCGTCGGGCGCGTCGGAGAGCCAGTTCTTCATCGTCACCGCTGCCAACGTCAGCCAATCGCAGGGGCTGACTCCCGTCTACGCGCTCGTCGGCAAGGTCGTCTCGGGGCAGGATGTCGTCGACCGGATCGGCGCCCTGCCCACCAATCCGCCCCAGGATGGCATGCCGAGCCCGGCCGTGGTGATGTCGAGCGTGACCGTGAAGGCGTCTTAGACTTAGAACAGCGCGGTCTGCGGGTCAGGCGCCGGCGGGTCCAGGCACTCCGGGCCGTCGTAGCGCGCGTCGTTGACCGCGGTTCCGACCGGGTGCAGAGCGGTGCGGGCGGCATCGAGGCCGGTGAGGAGCTCGGGCAGCGCCTCGACCGGGGTCGCGCTGTCGAGCCAGGCCGTCTCCGCGCCCGGCGCCAGGATCACCGGCATCCGGTCGTGAAGGGGTGCGATGGCAGGGTTGGCCGCGGTCGTGCAGATCGTGCAGGTCCGCAGCGCCGTCGCCGAGCCGTCGCCGTCGCCGTCGCGTGGGCGCCACTTCGACCACAGGCCGGCGAAGGCAAACGGCTGTCCGTCGCCCCGGGTGATCCAGAACGGCTGCTTTGACTGCCCCGGCCGGGGCTGCCACTCGTAGAAGCCGTCGGCGATGATCAGGCAGCGGAAGCGCTGCAGCGCGGCGCGGAACGCCGGCTTCTCGGCCGCTGTCTCGATCCGCGCGTTGATCATCTTCAGGCCGATGTTCGGGGAGTCCGCCCAGGCGGGGACGAGGCCCCAGCGCAGCAGCTCGCCGCGCGGCGCGCCCTCGCGGTCGGTGGTCACCGCCAGCACGTCGTCGCCCGGCGCCACGTTGAAGCGCCGGCGCACCTCGATGGCTTCGCCGATCGGAAACCGGGCCCGCAACTCACCGGGGCTGGGGGCAGCGAGGGTGTATCGACCACACACGGCGCGGGCGCGTCAGCGGCCGCGCGCCGCGATCTCTTCGGCGCGCTTGGCCTGTGCGGCCTTCTGCTTGCGCCGGCCCCAGTAGGCCAGGACGCCGAGGGCGACGAACACGAGCACGATGCCCCAGAAGATCCGGACGTCCAGGTTCAGGTGACCGGTGCCGAGCGTGATCAGGCTGACGATGCCGAACCCGGCGAACAGAACGACGAGGATCAGCGCGAGGATGATCACGATCCCGCGGAACCGGGCGAAGCTGCCCGCGCTCTTCGGCGGCGCGACGATACCCATCAACTTCAGCCCGCGGAGCTGTCGCGTGGTCGGCGCCTCGACCCCGAGCCGCTCGGTGGCGAGCTTCAGGTCGTCGGCGCGGCGCTCGGCCAACGCCAGCGAGGCGTCGGCCATCCGGCGCAGCTGCAGGCGCTCCTGCGGGCGCGCGGCGGCCAGCGCCTTCTGGAAGTGGCCGCGCGCGGCCTTGGCGTCATAGCGCTCGGCGGCGCGGGCGCCGAGGATCGCCTGGGCGGCGGAGCGGAAGCGAGTCTCGGCCTCGAGCTCCTCGTCGGACCGGCTCTCCAGCTGCTGCATCTGCGCCAGCTGGCTCTTCTGCTCGACGCGCATCATGCGCTGCTGCTTGGGCATCTCTCTAGTCTACTTTGCTCACGCGGGATCGAAGGTGGACGACGCCGTTCTCGAACCGACGCTCGTCGAGCAGTTCGAGCGGCACGCGGATGCCGTGGTCATCGCGAGGCCTTGATCACGTAGATGCGCTGGCTCGTCAGGTACTGACCGCTGACGGTGGGGCTCGCCGGCGGAGGACGGAAGACATCGATGTGGCGGCCGCGGATGGCGCCTCCCGTGTCCCGGGCGACGAACCACCCGCCGTGCCCGTCGTGGCGGTAGGCCGGGATGTACACGCGGCTGCCGAGTGGGATCACGTTCGGGTCGACGGCAATCGACTGGTAGTACTTCAACGGCAGCGACGGGCCGGGCGCGAACGTGACGCCGGGCAGCGGCACGTACTTGCGTGGGGCGCCATTGGACCATCCGCCGGCGGCCAGCGGGAACGTGACGGCGCCGCCACGGTTGCGCCAGAACGCGCCGGCGCGCCAGAACGGGACGCCAGCGGTGAAGCCGTCGGCCGCCGAGGTGGGACGCCCGGCGGCGGTGACCCAGCCGCCGTTGCCGACCTGGTCGATGTGATACAGCTGGCCGTCGAGGCCGAGGCCCTCGCCCTGCATCGAGACGCCCTGCGCCGAGTACAGCCAGTCGATCCGGTGCTCGGTGGTGAGCCCGGGAACGCTCACCAGCGCGCCGGTGAACCACGCCTCGGGCGCGGGCCAATATTCGGTGATCGTCGCCCGCGTCAGCCACCTCCCGCGGGCGTGCTTGCCGGGCGGGGCCGGTGTGCGCGTCGGGGTCGAGGAGGTCGGCGCGAGCCCGCCGCCACCGGTTGGGGTCGGCGAGCTGGCACCGATGCCGGCGCCGCCGCTCGGGGCCTGGGTCAGCGCGAGCGCGGGCGAGGCGCCGGCGAGGGCGGCGGCGGTGAGCAGCGGGGCAAGCGCGCGGGGGGGCATGTCTCTCTTTTTTTCGGCCGTCGCGGCGGCGGACCTGCGAGTGGGACGGCCGTTGCCGGACGCTCAGTCGACGATCAGGCGGCGCGGACCGATCAGGATCCTGTCACCTGGGCGCAGCTCGCAGCGTCCCACCGGGTCGCCGTTCACGAACGTGCCGTTCGTCGAGCACAGGTCCTGGAGGATCCACCGGCCGTCACGGAACCGCAGCTGCGCGTGGCGCCGGGAGATGCTGGCCTCGCCGAGCACGATGTCGCAGTCGGTATGGCGTCCGATCGTCAGCTCGGCGCCGGCGCCGCTCCAGTCGAGGGCGAGCAGCGTGTCCGACCCGGATGGGCGCTCGTAGAGACCCCGCGCCCGCTCGGCGATCCGCGTCATCCACCGCGCTCGCCGGCGCAGCAACAGGTCACCGGTGATCTGGCCGGGCTCGACGATCGGGTCGGCCAGCAACGCGTCGACGCGGGCGACGAACGTCTCCTCGCTCAGCAGCCCGTCGGCGTAGGCGACGGCGAGCGTCTGGTGGAGCCGTTGGCGCGAGCGGCCGGGAACGAGCACCGCCGAAGTCTCCCGCGAACGGGGCGGGCTGTCCAGGTCAGTACAGGCCGATGCCGTGGGCGTAGCGGGCGGCGCGCTCGCGGTCGTGGGCGGCGCCGTCAAAGCCGGGGTCGTCCTTGATCACGCGGAGGATCTCGCCCGAGCTGGGCAGCTCGGAGCGCTCGATGTGATGCTCGGGGTTCCACAGATCGGAGCGGATCAGCGCCTTCGGGCACTGCGTGTAGCACTGCTCGATGGTCACGAGGATGCCGAGCCGCGGCGCCTTGCCCTTCACCTCGCACGGGGCGAGCAGCTCGGCGTCGTCGGTGATCACCGCGGTCCCGTTCACGCGGTACGTGTCACCGACGCCGGGAATCAGGAACAGCAACGCGATCCGCGGATCGCGCAGGAGGTTGCGCAGCGTGTCGGCGATCCGGTTGCCGGGCCGGTCGGGCAGCAGCAGCGTGCGCTCGTCGAGGATCCGCACGAAGCCGGCGGGGTCCCCGCGCGGCGAGACGTCGAGCCCGCCGTCGGGCGCGGCGGTGGCGACGCACAGGAACGGCGAGCGCTCGATGAACTGTCGCGTCAAAGGGTTCAGGCGATCGGTCACCTTGGCCTGAACGACGTCGGCGGGCGAGCCGCCGACCAGCGCGCGCAGCTCCGCTTCAGTCGTGATCGTGCGACGCGTCACCCGCCGAGCATACCGGCGGCTATTGCAGCACCCGGGCGCGGCCGGGCAGCAGCGGGAACGAGCGCTCGGCGCGCGACGGCAGGATGTAGTTGGCTCGCTTCAGGACGAAGATGAACTCGTTGATGCCGTTGTTGACGGTGGAGGTGATGGCCGGGTTCTGGAGCTGCGCCGAGGCCTGGTTCATCGCATTGCGGGTGGTGACGAAGTCGGCGATCGAGCGCTGCACCGAGACGAAGTGCAGGCCCGCCTGGCCGCCGTCGACCGTGTTGAAGTCACGGCGGATGATCAGCGGCTTGCCGTGCCGGCGGGCCCGCGCCGAGGTCTGGGCGTGCCCGATCACGCCGTAGCGGTTGATCGCCCGGCCCAGCTCGTTCGGATCACTCTCGGCATCGGTCGTGAAATGCGCCACCTGCTCGGGGGTGACCTGCGGGGCGTACATGCGCGCCACGCGCTCGCGCTCGCTGAGGTTCTCGTACCAGCTGTCGAGCCGCAGCCGCATGTAGCTGACGGCCATCGTGGTGCCCTCGGCGAACGATCCGTCGGCGATCGTCACGTCGTCCTCGCTGGCCTGGTTCTTCTTCAGGTTCGACTTGAAGCCCATGAACAGCGGCGCGCCCTTGGGCACCGGATCGCCGGGCGGGATCCCGCCCACGCGCTGGTGGGCGGCGGGCAGCCCCGTGCCGACGAATCCGGTGCGGGTCTCCCGCCAGCGCAGCACGCTGGAGAGCTCGAGGTGCCCGTCGGCCCCGGCCAGCGGAGCTCCGTGGACGAGCGCGGCCTCGACGTCGGCCAGCCGCGACTCGTCGTCGCCGGCGAGATGCAGGCACAGGTGGTAGTCGTCGATCGACGGTAGCTCGAAGTCCGACAGGCCCTTCGCTTTCGGAATCGGCGAGCTGACGCGCAGCGCGCGTTCGAAGTAGTCGGGGCTCCACGCGGCCGTGAACAGCAGGCCCGACGGTCCCCACCTGTAGGCGCGCTCCAGCGTCCGCAGCGATGCCTCCAGCACGCGCACATACCCCGGGCTGGGGTGGCCGTCGACGTCGAAGAACAGCAGCCGGTCAAAGCGCGGCGCGATTGGATCGCCGTTGGCGTCGTGCGCCAGCGTCGCCCCCCAGGCGTGCTGGCGCGCCGGCAAGCCGGTGGGCTGGCCACCCAGCGCGACGTCCGGCACCGGCACGCCGGAGCCGCCCGAAACGGCGCGGTCGATGCCGACACCGACGGCGGCGGCACCCGCCGCCGCGCCGGTGCCGAGCAGGAACCTGCGGCGACTCAGCATCGCCGCGAGGACGCCGAGGGCACGGCGTCCGTCATGTCTTCGGTTGGGACCAGTGGAAGGTGAAGTCCACACGATGCGGCTTCAGCCACACGTTGGCGTACTCCACGTGCCGGGCCGACACGGGCGGGCTGACGAGCAGGCTCATCTGATAGGTACCGGATCCAGGTACCGAGATGTCGTTGCCGTAGTGCGGGCCCATGTACCGGCTGATCATCGGCCACTGGCGCTCGTCGAAGACGATCTTCCCGTGAGAGCGGATCGTCGCCCATACCGAGGCGTAGGGGACCGGCTCGTTGGTGCCGGCGTCACTCAGCATCACCATCAGGTGAAAGCTCGTCTTCTTCGTCGGCTTGATCTCCTGCTCGCTCGTGCCGTTGTAGATCACGAACGGCACCGCCGTCATTGCCATTGCGGTGATCCTCATTCCCTGCCAGGTGGTGGAGGCGAGCGTCTGCGTCGGGATCGCGGTGATCCCGTCGACCGTCACCGCCTTGGCTGCCGCGACCTCCTTCGTCCCTTCGGCGGCAACGCTCGAGCCGGAGGCCATGTTCATCCCCGCCATGCTCCCCGAGCCGGACGTCTGCGACGAGTTCGGCGCGGCTGCGGAGGCCGCGGTCGAGCTCGTCTTGTCGGCGCTGGCGCAGCCCGCGGCCAGCAGCGCCGCCGCCGCCAGTGGCGCCGCGCGCTTGATCATTGCTGTCATGTGACTCCCGCCGTCGTCGTTGATCGTGTCGTCGAGGTCGCCGCACGCGTGCCGTCCGGGCGGTACGGAATCAACGTGTACATCACGCAGGCGAGCAAGACGAACAGCGGTCCCGCGTTCGGATCCGTCGCCCCACCCTGGAATATGCCACCAAAGCCCTGGCCGAACACCCAGTAGGCGAGGTTCAGGACGATCGCCAGCGCCAGAAACTCCCGCGCGCGCCAGTTGCGGATGACCGCGATCGCGATTGCAGCGCTGAGGGCCGCCGCGATCAGCGCGATCACAAGACCGTGACCTTGGGCTGCAGTCGCTGCGCTGTTCTGGATCGTCGAGAGCCAGCTCATCCCCGACGGGGCCGCGTTGATCGCGTTCGTGACGCCGTTCGGGTCGCTGCTCGGGGCCAGCAGCCACAGCCACGCCATCAGCAGCCACAGCACGGTCCACGCGATCCTCGCGCCCCGGACACCAAGCAGGCCACCGGGGCGGCCGTTCGGCCACACGATCGCGCCGATCAGCGCATACAGGATGACCGCGCCGGGGGCGCCGGTGAGCGGCAGCGCCATGTTCATGAACAGCATTCCGAACGCTTCGCCGAACCACCACACCACGAACGCCCACGCGAACGACACCAGCAGCGCCGGCTTCGTGGTTCGCCGGTACAGAATTCCGAACCCGATCGCGACCTGGGTCAGGCTGGCAAGCGTGTTGAAGATCGCCTGGTGGGACTCCATCGTGGCGGCGCCCTGATTGACGCTGCTGGCGACCCAGGCGGGCTGGCCGGCGCTCATCGCCTGCAGCATGTGGATGAAACCATTGCCGTACATGAACGACTGGAATTGCAGGCCCCCGACCAGCAGCCAGACCAGTCCCAGCACCGTCTGCGCGGTGCGGGTGCGGTCCGACACGAAATAGGCCCTGATCGCTTGGGATGACGGCATGCGCCTGCTGCCGGTGATCTCACCGGCACGCACAGACGCGCTCGTTGAACTCATTGAAGAGAACTCCTTGCTCGAAGGGACGTGCCTCGGCACGGTCCCCGCCGCAGCAGGGAGCGTGCCGTGTCAGCCCTGCGGAGGACCGCGACCCGACCAGCCGGCGACGACCGGCACGGCGGTCGGCATCCAGAAGCTCCGAGCGTGAGCGACGGGCGCCCCCGCGGGCGCGACGACGAGCGGGCGCGAGGCTGCGCGGCGGCGGGCCACCTGGCGCAACACCCAACGCGCGCCGTGGAACCACGCCGCGAGCACAAGGCCGATGCACACGGCGGCGGGCACGGCCCACCAGCCGCCGTAGCCGAAGACCCCCGCGAATCCTGCCGGGTGGCCGGCGATGAACAGCCCCTCCAGCGTCTCCTGGCAGACGAAGACCGCGATCAGCGCGAGCGAGCAGGCCGCCCACATGCCGGCCAGCGACACGGTGTACCGGGGCAGCGATGTATGCCCGGCGACGGTGCGGCCGAGCGCGCGGAGGAACCCGCCGGCGATGAGCGCCAGCACGGCCGCGATCCACGGCACGGCCGAGTGCAGGTACGAGTGGCCGCTGCGCTGCAGCTCGATGCCGGCACTGGTGCCGAACGCGAGCATGTAGCGCAGCTGGTGCACGGCGAACGCGGCCGGCGCCAGCGGCGCGACATGAGCGAGCGCGGCCACCGGCGCGGGCAGCCTGCAGCGGGTCGGCGTCGCGTGGTCAGTGGGCATACGTGGCGATGTCCTGATCGAGCGTTCCCTGTGCATCGTACTGGCCGTCCTGCACATGCACCACTTTGCCGGTTGAGTTGATGAAGATAGTGGTGGGGTAGCCCTCGATCGCGGCCAGCGGGGAGAGCTGCGCGGTCGTCACCTGATAGCTCGGGTAGCTGACGGGGTGCCCGGCGAGGAAGGTGCGCCCGTCGCCGGCGCTGTCGTTGGCGTCGGCGCCGAGAAACGCCACCCGCCGTCCGTACGTCGCCGAGGCCCGCGCGAACAGCCGGTACTCAGCCTGGCACGGCTGGCAGTAGGACTCCCAGGCGTTGATGACGATCGGGTAGCCGCGCAGCGCATGGATCCGAGCCATTAGCTGCGCATTGTCGCCGAGGAGCTCGCTGGCCTGGGCGTGGAGGGCGCCCAGCGGAGCCGGGGAGCCGACCAGCTCGCGCTTGACCGCGGCGAGGCTCGTCTGGCCGGCCGGCGCCTTGGCCAGCGCCGCCTTGATGTCGTTGACGAGCTGGATGTCTGTCGGCCAGCCCTGGGTGTCGACCTCCTGATGCCACAGGATCTGCCCGCTGGCCGAGGTGAGCACGAACCACGGCTGTCCGTCGACCTCGTAGCCGTCGGCGACACGTCCGGTGGCGTCGATCGCCACCGGGTAGACGAGCGGCGTGCGCAAGCCGTGGAGGAAGCTCGTCAGGGCGGTGGGGGAGGGCTCGACGCTGCCCTCGTCGACGGCGGTCAGCGGCGGGAGCCCGGCTCGTCTGGCGGTCGACGCGTAGCCGTTCAGCGTGCCCAGGTGCCCCGCCAGGCTCGTGATCTCCTGGTCCCACGTGGCGAAGAAAATCCCCAGGTGCGCGGTCCGGCCAGGGCCGAGGATCACGCGGCCGCCACCGGCGCGCGGCAGCGAGACGGTGGCGGCGGGGCCGATCCCGGAGATCGTCGAGTAACTGAGATGGGAGTCGACGGGCGGGTGGCCGGGGAGCAGCCGGGCCGCCTCGTGGGCGACGACCTGCCCGAGCTGGCCGATCGCCGCGTAGGACTGCTGGGTGATGTACACCCGTGCCGCCTGACCCTGAGGCCCGATCACGAACAGCGCCGGCGTGTGGTCGATCAGGCCGTGCTCGATGTCGGCGGCGATGTGGTAGGCGTGCCACACGCGCTTCAGCTGCGGGACGCTGCCGGTGAGGAAGTGCCAGCGCCCGAGCAGCCCGTGCAAGCGCGTGTAGGAGGCGACGTCCTCCAGCGAGGTGGCGGCGGGGTTCGCGTCGACGCCGAGCAGCTGGACATGGGCACCGGCCCGGCCGAGCATCGCCTTGGCGTCGAGCATCGCCGTCGTCGTCATCGGGCAGATCGTCGTGCAGACCGAGTCGGTGAAGCCGAGGATCACCACCTTCCCGCGGTAGGCGCCGAGCGACACCGGGCTGCCGGACTCGTCATACAGGGTGAAACGCGGTGCCTGGCCGGTCAGCGGCTGGCCGGGGTCGACGTCGGGGTTGCGGGCCAAGGCCGTGGGCGTGCGCGAGGGCGACGCGTTGCCGGTCACCAGGAGCGCCACGATCAGCCCGAGCCCGATCACCGTCCCGCCCGCGGCCAGCACGGTGATTCGGTTCACGGGCCCGCCAGGACCGCTCAGCCGCGGGCCGGAGATGCCGGCAACCGAGGCCATGCGCCGCCGGCGCACGAATGTCCGTCCGCCGACGCCGGCCCCCGCCAGCAGCACCAGCACGATCGCGATGATCCCGGCGCGGCTGTCGGCGCTCTGCCCCGAGCTCGCGTGTGCGCTGCTGAGCACGCGCGGCTGAGCGGCTTGGCCGAGCGGGGCGATGCTGCTCGTGACCGCAGCGGCGCCGGCGCTCGCGCTGGCGTGGCCGCCGAGCGTGACGCCGGCCGACGCCGCCAGCGTGCGGACGGCGTCCTCGGTCGCGGTCGCGAGGCCGGTCGCCCCGGCGTGGATCGGGATCTTCGCCAGCAGCGCCTCGGCCGCGGCGCTCGAATGTCCGGGCCAGTTGAAGCCGAAGCCGCTCGGCATCACCACGAGCAGGCGCTTATCGTAGGCCAGCGATAGCTCGTAGCCGAGGAACGCGGCGTACTTCTGCGGCCGGCCCCAAGCCCCGGTCACCGACCCGAGATCGCCCGGGCCCCCGATGATCGCGACGCGGATCGGGAAGCGATCCGCGCTCGCCCCGTTGAGCAGGGTGCGGAGCTTGGCCTGCTGTGGCAACGACAGGTTGGCGATGGTTCCGGAGAACAGGTTCTGGTAGACGAGGACGTCGCTTCCCGGGTCGCCGTCGGCGCGGGCGATCGCCGCCGGCAGCGCCGCCGTGAGCAGTGCGAAGAGCACCGCCAGCAGCCGGAGGCGGCGGCTCACGATCGCTGCTCCCGCAGGCGGAGCGGGCGAGCGCGGAGGCTGAGCGTCCACGCGACGGCGATCAGGAGCGCCCCCACGATCAGTGCCGCCCACGTGGCGCCGCTGCCTCCGCTCGCCACGGGCGCCGTCAGGGGCGTCGTGTCGGCGCCGGCCGGAAGCGGATGGCCGCTGCTGGCAGCGAGGTTCCCCACGGCGTCGGTGGCGACCGTGGCCAGCTGGCGGCTGCGCGGCGGGGCCGGCGTCCGCTGAAGCTGGGCGAGGTCGCCGGCCGGGGTGACTCCCGGCTGGTAGAGCCCGAAGCCGTCCGGCATCACGACCAGCACGCGGCCCGGCGACGCGAGCGACAGCTCCTCGCCGAGGAACTCGGCGTATGCCTGCGGACGGTGCCAGAGCTGACCGATCGAGCCGAGGTCCGCGGGTGAGGCGATCACGGCGACGCGCAGCGGGTACCCGACGCGGCGCGCCGCCGCGAGCACGCCGTCAAGGCGAGCCTGCTGCCCGGCGGTGGCGCCGGCATCGATCGGGAGGAAGGCACTCTGCGCGGTCAGCACGTCGCTGGCCGGGTCACCGTCGGCCCGCGCCAGGCCGGGCGTCAGCGCCACGACCAGAACAGCCGACGCGGCTACGACCGACAGGAGCAGGCTCGTGCGGGCACGCGCGTCACGGCGCGAAGGCTCCATGATTGCTGGCAGCTGCATGACACCGACCGCGCCCCAGTCTAGGCATTTGCACGTCGTGTGCCGGCACCTCAGAGCCCTCTGCGCTGCCGCCGTGATGCTCGCCATGCTGCCCGCCGCCGCTCAGGCGCACGGCCCCGTGGCCCCGGTGGCCACCAGCTACCTGGCCCGCATCCACTCCGTCCCGCCCGGTCTCCAGGCCAAGATCGTCGACGGGTACGTGCGGATGTGGCTCCAGGCTCCTGCCGCCGACACCGTTGTCGTCCCCGACTACCAGGGGGCGCCGTACCTGCGCTTCGACCGCTCCGGGGTGGCGGTGAACGAGAACTCGACGATGTACTACCTGAACCAGGTGCCCGCAGCGGCGACCCCGCCCGCTGATTTGTCTCGGACGACGCCTCCGCGCTGGGTGCGGATCTCGGGCGGGCACTCTTACGAGTGGCATGACGGACGACTGCAGGCGCTGGCGAGCGTGCAGATCGCGCCCGGCGTCACCGATCTCGGCGTCTGGACCGTCCCGCTGATCGTGAACGGCCGGGCGACCGCCATCTCCGGGGAGCTCGATCACGCCGGCGCCCCGTCGATCGTGTGGTTCTGGCCGATCGTCGTGCTCCTCGCCTGCGTGCTGGCGGCGTGGCGGCTTGGGCGCCCCGAGCTCGACGCCCGCCTGACGCGGGCGTTCGCCGTCGTGGCGCTGGTGGCCACGGCCCTCGCAGCGCTGGAGCGCGGACTGCACGGTCGCCCCGGCGTGTCGGTCCTGCAGCTCGTCGAGTTGGCCGTCGTCTTGGGGTTTGTCGGCTGGGCGATGGCGCGGCTGCGGGCGCCGCGGCCTGGCGTCGTCGTGCCCTTCGCGATTGCGTTCGTGGCCCTGTGGGAGGCACTGAACCTGCTGCCGGCGCTCGTGCGCCACTACGTGCTGCTGGCGCTGCCGGCCTTTCCCGTACGAGTGACGGCGGTGCTGTGCCTGGGCAGCGGGCTGGCGATCCTGTTGCTCGTCTTCCGCCAAGCCGCGGGGCGGCCGGTCCGCGCCGGCGCGCTCGCCGCCGCGGCGGTGATCGGCGCCGCGTTCGTCGGGGGCTGTGGCGCGTCGCGCGGGCCTGTGAGCGGGTCGATCCCCGCGACGCTGCTGGCCGAGGTCCGCCCGATCGGGGTCGGTCCGCGCTTTCAGCCGCCCGCCAGGGGTCCGGTGCTCGGGCCGTGCCGTCGTGGGCTCGATGTGCGGCGCGGCGTCCACGTCGAGGTGTTCGCCGCCAACCGGGTCGTGCTGATCGCGGCGGGCATCGGCACCCGCCCGCCGCGGACGCGCTCCGCCGGCCGGATCAGCGCCGCGCACTGCTACGGCGAGCTCGTCACCGTCGACCCGACGGGGATCGTGCTGCTGGCACCCGGCGCGCGGCTGACCGTCGCCGCGCTGTTTCGCTCCTGGGGGGAGCCGCTGTCGTCGCGGCGGCTGCTGAGCTTCACCGGCGGTCGCGTGAGCGCGTACGTCGACGGACGCCGATGGACCGGCCCGCCGCAGGCAGTACCGCTGCACGTGCACAGCGAGATCGTGCTGGAGATCGGCCCGCACGTGCCGCCGCACCGCGCGTTCGCGTTTCCGCCGGAGACCTGACCTGCCGCGTCGGTAGCTTTGGGCGTCGTGGTGCACGCGCTCCCGGACCGGGTCAACATCGAGCTGCGCAAGCGCGACGTCGTCCTGTCGTTCCCGTACGACGGCGCGATCGTGGCCGCCGTCCGCACGCTGCCGGACCGCCGCTTTGACTGGGACGCGCGCGAATGGATCGCCCCGGCCGAGGACTGGGTCGGGGCACGGCTGCTGGAGATCCTGGAGTCGTTCCCGGAGCTGACCACATCATCGGAGGTCGACGCCTGGCTGCGCGGGATCGCCCGCAGTTGGGTCGGCTACGTGCGCACGACCGTCGAGGACGGGCACGGCTGCTGGACGCTGCAGACGATGGCCGGCTCGCCGCCGCCGGAGCTGCTCGACGGCGCCGTTGAGCGCGGCGACCGGTGGCTGGTGCCGTTCACGAAGGGGGCCGCGGCGGCGCTGACCGGACTGCGGGCCGCTCGGCTGAGCGCGGCGGCGGCCCGCTGCCTGGAGCTCGTCGAGTTCGGCGAGCCGGTGCCACCGGCGCGGCTCGTGCTGGCGCGCGGGGTCGATGGCGAGCGACTCAACCTGGAGATCTTGTGGGACGCCGGGATCGGCGTCGCCTGGGAGCGGCTGCCCGGGGCAACCGGCAACGGCGTGCCGTTCGATCCCTGGCTGGCCGACGAGCTCGACGCGTTCGTGGCCAGCCACGGCGTCGAGGTCGGCCCGCTGGCCGCCGCCGTGCTCGATCGCCTGCTGGCCGAGAAGCGGGCGGCCGGCGTGGCGGTGCGGCGATCCCGCGCCGAGCACGCCGAGCCGATCCCCGAGGTCGCCGCGGTGCTCGGCGGGGCGCTCGCCCCGTATCAGTGGGCGGGGGTGCGATACGTGCTCGACGCGCGTCGTGCTTTCCTGGCCGACGAGCAGGGCCTTGGCAAGACCGTCGAGGCGCTGGCCGCGCTGGAGGCCGACGGCGCGTTCCCCGCGCTGGTGGTCTGCCCGGCGTCGATGAAGCTCGTGTGGGAGCGCGAGGCGGCGCGCTGGCTGCCGGGGCGGTCGGTCGCGGTCGTGCAGGGGCGTGGGGGCCTGCCCGCTCCGGTTGACATAACCATTCTGAACTACGAGGTTGTCCAGGCCCATCGCTCGGCGCTGGCGCGCCGCGAGCCGCGCGCGCTGATCGTCGACGAGTCGCACTACTGCAAGAACCCACGGGCGAAGCGCACCCAGGCGGTGCGTCGGCTGGCCGAGTCGGTCGCCTCCGACGGCCTGCGCCTGGCCCTGACCGGGACGCCGGTGCTGAACCACGCCGAGGAGCTGATCCCGCAGCTGCGGGTGATCGGCCGGCTCGAGGACTTCGGCTCGGGCGCCCAGTTCGCCCGCGAGTTCCGCGGAATCCACAGCGAGGAACGTCTGCACTGGCATCTACGCCGCCACTGCTTCGTGCGGCGGCTGAAGGCCGACGTGCTGCCGCAGCTGCCGGCCAAGCGGCGCGTCGTCGTGCCCGTCGCGCTGACCAACGAGTCCGAGTACCGGCTGGCCGAGCGCGACGTGATCGAGTGGCTGCGCGCCCAGCCCCTGTCGCTGGCTGAGCTGAGCGCGCGCGAGCAGGCGACCAAGCGCGCCGAGCGGCTCGCCCAGTTGACCGTGCTGCAGCGCCTCGCCGCTCAGGGCAAGCTCGCCGCGGCGCTCAGCTGGATCGACGACTTTCTCGCCTCCGGCGAGTCGCTGGTCGTGTTCGCACGCCACGTCGAGGTGCAGCGCGCCGTCGTGCGCCGGTTCGCCGATGCCGTGCACTTGCTCGGCGAGGATTCGCTTCAGGCCCGCGAGCGGACGATCGCGGAGTTCCAGCGCCCCGATGGGCCGCCGCTGATCGTCTGCGCCACGCGCGTCGCCGCCCAGGGGATCACGCTCACGCGCGCCTCGAACGTCTGCTTCCTGGAGCTGGAGTGGACGCCGGCGATGCACGACCAGGCCGAGGACCGCTGCCACCGGATCGGCCAGCGCGACGCCGTCACCGCCTGGTACCTCCTGGCCGCGGACACAATCGACGAGACGATGGCGCGGCTGATCCAGGCCAAGCGCGAGCTCGTCAGCGCCGTGACGGACGGACGCGAGGCCCCCGAGGACGGGATGGTCCAGGGCGTGATCCGCGAGTTGCGCGAGGGCAAGCCCTTCCGGCACCTGCGCGCGATCGCCTGACGGTAGGTTTCCGGACATGAGCAACGCACCCGTCCTCGTACCCTCTTCTGCTCCGGCCGACGAACCGGAGCACCGCGCGGCCGCGATGAAGTGGTGGGGGTGGGGTCCCGAGGGCGCGGAGTTCACCCACGAGGACAAGCCCGAGCTGGCGCCGTTCATCGAGCGCGCGATCGGGCTGAAGGTCGGCGGTGTGACCTCGCCGCCGATCGCCTTCGAGCGCCTGCGGATTCCCGACCCTCGGCTGCCCGACGGGTTGCGGGGCGCGCTGGAGCAGGCGGTCGGCGCGGCGTTCGTGTCACTCGAGCCGGACGACCGAGTCATACACGCACGCGGTAAGTCGCTGCGCGACCTGGTTCTGCAGCGGCGCGGCAAGCTGACCCGTCTCCCCGACGCGGTCGTGCGCCCCGGGAGCGAGGACGAGGTCGCCGCGGTTCTGGCCGCCGCCGTTGAGGCGGACGCGGTGGTGATCCCGTTCGCCGGGGGCTCGTCGATCTCGGGCTCGCTGGAGGCCGACGCGGGTGAGACGCGACCGGTCCTGTCGGTCGACCTGGCACGGCTGGGCCAGGTGCTGGAGATCGACGCGGCCTCGCGGCTGGCGCGCGTGCAGGCCGGCGTATTCGGGCCGGATCTGGAGGAGCAACTCCACGCCCGCGGGTACACCTTCGGCCACTTCCCCGACTCCTTCACGCACTCGACGCTCGGCGGCTGGATCGCCACCCGCTCGTCGGGAATGCAGTCCGACCGCTACGGCGACATCGCCGACCTCACGCGTGGCCTGCGCGTCGTCACGCCGTCCGGAACGCTCGTCACCCGGCCGGTCCCAGCTGCGTCGACCGGCCCGAGCGTGCGGGAGATGGTGGTCGGCAGCGAGGGACGCCTGGGGATCATCACCGAGGCGACGGTTCACGTGCGACGGATCCCCGAGCGCCGTGTGATCCTCGGCTACCTGTTTCCGACCTTCGCCGACGGGCTCGCGGCGATGCAGGAGATCGCGGTGAGCGAGTGCTCGGTCTCGGTCACGCGGGTCTCCGATGCGAACGAGACCCAGTTCTCGTTCGCCATGCGCGTGAACCCGACGCTCATGGACAAGCTGCAGTCCCGCGCGCTCAGGCTGTTCCTGGAGCACCGTCTCGGATATGACCCGCAGGCGATGGCGTTGTCGTTCATCGGCTACGAGGGCAGCGAGCGCCATGTCGCGGACCAGCGGCGCGCCGTCGGCCGGATCGTGAAGCGTAACGGCGGGCTGTGCATCGGCGCCGGCCCGGGCGCGCTGTACGACCAGAAGAAGTTCGACACCCCGCACATCCGCGACTTCCTACTCGACCGAGGCGCGATCGGCGACGTGTCCGAGACGGCGATGCCCTGGAGCCGGCTGACGCCCGTCTACGAGGCGGTGGGGGCTGCCGCCCGGGAGGCGTTCGCCCAGGCCGGAGTCCGCGGGTATCTGATGTGCCACCTGTCGCACAGCTACCACGCCGGCGCCTGCCTGTACTTCACCTTCGCCTTCCGGCCGGCTCCGGGCGGCGACATGCTGGAGGGCTACGACGTCGTCAAGTCGGCGATCCAGCAGGCGTTCGTGGACAACGGCGCGACGCTCTCGCACCACCACGCGGTGGGAACCGAGCACGCGCGCTGGCTCGAGCAGGACATCTCGGCGCCCGGGGTGGCGATGCTCCAGGCGCTGTTCGCCGGGACCGACCCCGGTCGCCACCTGAACCCGGGCAAGATCGTCTGACGTGACTCACCAGGCCGCCCGCGACATGCCGTGGACGCGAACGCCACCGGCGCGGCTCGTGCGCGGTGCGATCGTCCGCGGCGTGTTCGGCACGATCATCGACCGCTACGCGGTCCAGCGGGTCGCCGGCGCCGATCACGTGGCCCGGCTGGAGGGTCCGGCGATCTTCGTCGCCAACCACTGCAGCCATGTCGACACCCCGGTGCTGCTCCGCTCGCTGCCGGTGCATCGGCGCATCGTGGTGGCCGCCGCGGCCGACTACTTCTACGCGCGATGGTCGCTCGCCGCCGCCGTATCGCTGGCCTTCGGCACGGTGCCGCTGGTGCGACGCCGCGGCGGCGGCGGGATTCCCGCCGGCGGGCCGATCGAGCGGCTGCTCGGTGGCGGGTGGAGCGTCGTCGTGTTTGCCGAGGGGACCCGCTCGCGCGACGGACGCGTTGGCGTGCTGCGCTCGGGGGCCGCGGTCCTGGCCGCCCGTCACCGCGTGCCGATCGTTCCCGTGTACATCTCCGGCACGCACGACGCGATGCCGCCCGGCCATTCCTGGATGGTGCGCTCGCCCGCCGGCGGGCGCCACGCCATCGATGTGCGCTTCGGCGCGCCGCTGCGGGTCGGCCCTGACGACGAGCCGCTGGCGGCGATCGACGGCGTGCGCCGGTTTATGGCCTCCTGCGGCGCCGAGACGACGCCGGACCCGCGGCTCGCCGAGCGGCGCGGGGCGGTGCCGGCCGGGGAGACGGCCTCGGCGCAGCCGGCCTGATGGCGCGGGTGCTCCTCACCGGCGGCGGCGGCTATATCGGCGGCGAGCTCGCCGCGGCGCTGCTGGCGCGCGGCGACGAGGTCGTCGGGCTGGCGCGGACCGATGCGTCGGCCGCGGCGCTGGCGGCTCGCGGCGCCAGCGTCGTGCGCGGTGATGTCCTTGACGCGGACGGGTTGGGCACCGCGATGCGCGGCTGTGAGCTCGTGTACCACGTCGCCGGGGTCAACTCGCACTGCCCGAAGGATCCGGCGTGGCTGGTGCGGGTGAACGTCGAAGGGACCGAGAACGTCGCGCGCGCGGCCGCCCGCCATAACGTGTCGCGCGTCGTGGTGACGTCCTCGGCGGCGACGATCGGTGAGCCCGAGGGGACGGTCGGCAGCGAAGAGACGCCGCATCGCGGTTCCTACATCTCGCTGTACGAGCGCTCCAAGCACGACGGCGAGCGCGCCGCGTTCGCCGTCGGCGCCGAGACCGGGCTGGAGGTCGTCGCGCTGAATCCCTCGTCGGTGCAGGGCCCGCCGCGGTCGAGCGGCAACGGCGCGATCATCATCGCCTTCCTCAGCGGTCGCCTGCGCGCGTTCGTCAACACGCAGATCAGCGTCGTCGACGTGCGCGACGTCGTCGCCGCGCAGCTCCTGGCCGCCGACAGCGGTCGCGCCGGGGGGCGCTACGTCCTGAACGGCGTGACGCTGCCCGCGACCGACGCCCTGCGGATGGTGGCCGAGCTGGCTGGGATCAACGGGCGGGTGGCGCTCGTCCCGCGCCGCCTGGCTCGCGGTGGGGCGGCACTCGTCGAGCTCGTCTACCGCGCGCGCGGCGCCACCTCGCCGCTGTGCCGCGCGCGCGTCGACACCATCTTGCACGGCCACCGCTACGACGGCTCGTTGGCCACGCGCGAGCTCGGGCTGCGTTACACGCCGGTGACAGAGACATTCCGTCGCACGATCGAGTGGGCGGTCGCCGCGGGCCTCGTCACGCGTCCGCTGCCAGGGTTGGCGCTCAGCGGATGATGTTGCCGGGGTCGGGCCGGCGGGCCGGGTCGGCCTGCGAGTAGTCGCCGAACGGTCCGTCGCGCGCCTCGATCGCCACGCGCACGCCGTCGCGCTCGGCGGTCGCCACGAACGCCTGCGCCTCGGGCGTCTGGCGCATCACCCCGTCCAGAATGGGACCGAGCGCCTGCGTGCCGGGGAGGCCCATCGCCTCGTAGGCCTGGTTCACGATCAGCTTCATCGCGGCGAGCTGCGACGCCGGCAGCCGGGCGAGCTCCGCGGCCTGCGCGGCGACCGCCGCCTCGAGCTCGACGAACGGGACGGCACGGTTGATCAGCTGGACGTCGGCGGCCTCGCGGCCGGTCAGCGGCTTGCCCGTCAGGGCGTGCTCCTTGGCCTTCGTCAAACCGAGCCGGTAAATCCACATCCCGCTCAGATAACAGCCCCACAAGCGTGAGTACGGGGTGCCGATGATCGCGTCCTCGGAGGCGATCACGAGGTCGGCGCACAGCGCCATGTCGCTGCCGCCGCCAACGCACCAGCCGTGCACCTGCGCGATCACCGGCTTCGGCGTCCGCCACATGCTCATGAACGCCTGCGTCGGGCCGTACGCGCCGGCGCCCATCATGTCCCGCCCGGGGTCGTAGCGCCCGTCCGTGGTCATCTGCTCATCCCAGTGGTGAAAGCCGTCGCCGAAGTCGTAGCCGGCGCAGAACGACCGGCCGCGGCCGCGGACGACGATCACCTTGACGGCGCGGTCGCCGGTCGCCCGTGAGATCGCCGCCGCGAACTCGTCGGGCATCGGCGGGACGATCGTGTTCAGCGCATCGGGCCGATCGAGCGTGATCGTGGCGATGGGACCGTCGACGTCGTAGGCGATCGTCTCCACGGCGCGAGCATATCCGCCGCGCTCGCCTCGTCTGGGACATGCCTGATCGACGGAGCCGCGGTGGAGCCTGATCGAAGGGGCGCGGTGGATCGCAGTACGCTGCGAGCATGGAGCCACCCGAGATCGGCGCGCTGGTGACGGTCACTGGCAGCGGCCCCGCCGCTGACGGAATCGTCTTCGACGTGCTCGCGGCGACCAAGGTCGTGGTCGCCGTGATGGACCGCGTGCGCGGACCGGTGCTCCGCACGGTCAACCCGACGGTGCTCAGCGAACGCGCCAGCGAGAGCGAGCACGATCCCGCGCTGCGGCTGCTGATCCGGCGTACGCCGCGACCCAGTCACGACGTCACGCGCTCCGGGACGCGTGACGGGAGCGGCCGCACGGGCTTCCGCCGCGGCGCCGCTCACCGCTCGACCGGTCGGTAGCGCTCAAACCGCGAACGCGACCCCAAGCTCGGTGTCTGGAACCGGGCCATACCGGCATTATGATGTTTGTATGAAGAAGCGCCGCGTAACCCTAAACCTCGATGAGGATGTCGTTGAAGCTCTCGAGTCGATCCAGGGGAGGAGCGTCTCGGCGGCTGCGAACGATGCGCTTCGCGGCGCGATCGCTGTGGACGCGCATCGGGCTGCGCTGATGCGGTGGCTTGACGAACTCGACGCTCAGTACGGGGCGGCCTCGCCGGCCGAGATCGCCGCAGCAGAGGCACTGGTCGACCAGTTGGAACTGGCGTCTCCGAAACTCGGAGCCGCGTGACCACGGCCGTCGTCCTGGACGCGGCTGCATTCGACGTGCTCGATCGATCCGAGGGTGCCGCGTTGCGGCACCTGCTGCGGGTCGTGATCGCTCGCGGTGGTGAGGTGCGCTGCGCGGCTGTGACGCTTGCCGAAGTTTGCCGCGGTCCAGCGCGGACCCGACGTGCCGAGGCCGCGATTGCGCGAGACCGCGGTGGTCACCGCATCCTGGTCGTGCCGACGGACGTTCGGCTCGCCAAGCTCGTTGGCGCCGTGCTCAACAGCACCGGCCACGCAAGCGACTCGATCGCCGACGCCCACGTGATTGCCGTATGCGCCAGCTTTGATACTGCGATTGTCGTCACGTCCGATCCGGACGACATGGTCGAATTAGCCGGCGCCGTGCCGGGCACCCGGATCGTCGCGCGCGCTCCCGACCTTCACATCGGCTGATTGCGCACCGACTCGAGCGGCGTATCGAGAGTGTTGCGGTGGGTCACAGCTCTTCGCGGCCCTGCACCAATTCTGTATCGGTTTGCCCGATTGAGGTCGCGGGGCCGGCGGCGCGGCGTACGGTTCGTGCGTGTCCCGTCCGCCGCTCAATCAACGAACCGCGATCACGTTGCTCAAGCGGCACGGCTGGGAGCAGCAAACGGGCGGCAAGCACAGCGTGAAGATGACCCGCCCCGGCGATCGCCCAGTCACGCTCCCGCAGCACAGCGGCCACGACTACGGTCCCGGTCTGACCGCAGCCGTGCTGAAGCAGGCAGGCCTCGACACGAAAGGCGACGGCAAATGGATCTCACGATCGAAGTCCACCACGAGGATTCCGCCTATTGGGCTCAGGTCCGTGAGCTCCCGGGATGCCTCGCGTC
>DASZLC010000179.1:0-4314 GCA_035552615.1 Solirubrobacteraceae bacterium | reverse complement strand
AGCGCGCCGAAACAGCGCGCCCCGGTTATCCGCCCCTCGCTGATTTCAAGCGGCGGCCGAGCGCCGATCGCGGCGGCGACGAGGACCACCCGGTTGGCCGCGAAAACCTCCACGTGGACGGCCGATCGCGGGCCCAGCACGGCACGGCACGGTGCCAGCGGCCGGCCGTTGACGGCCGGGTGAAACCGCGCGCCACGCCCGATCGGGCGCCGCTCGAGCACCAGCGAGCGCGGGATCTGAGATCGCGCCTGCGACGACGTCGAGTGCGCCGATCCGCCTCCGCATGCCGTCAGCGCCAGCGCGCAGCCCGCGGCCCCGATCAGCCTTCCCATCCGACCGCCGCGGGATCGTCCTGGTCCTGGTCCTGGGGCTGAGCCGGATCCTGGGCCGGAGCCCGATCGGTCGCCACACGAGCCCGGCGCGGTCCTCGCTGGATCTGCTCGGCCAGGCGAAACACGGCCGGCACCAGCGCGTAGTCGAGCACGCCGGCCCGCGTGAACCGCAGATACGGGGTGCCGCTGTAGTCCAGGACGAGCACGGTCGTGCCGGTCGCGACCGACAGCCAGATCCGCTGATCGCCGTCGACGGCCTTCGCCTGCACGCCCGTCGGCACCGTCGTGATCCGGGCCAGGTAGCTGCTCGCCGCTGGGTCGACAGAACCGTGTGCGTCGGCGGCCGCGGGCATCAACAGCCAGCCGAGTACGACGGCCGCGAGCATCGCGCGCAGACGCCGGCCGTGGCGTCGTGCGGGTCTAGACTGCGCGGCGGCCACGATCGCGGCTGACTGTGCTGACCGCATCCACTCGGGCCTCATCTCAGGTGGCGGACTCTACGCGCACTCCATCCTCGTTCCGGTCCCGAGCCGCGACTGGGCTACTGTGCGCGGTCGTACTGGGGGATGCGCGTGGCACTGATCGCCGGCCCCGCGGATCTCGGCTCGCTCAGCGAGCTGTGGCGCGACCCGGGCGGCTACGCGCGTTTCCTGGGCCAGGAGCTGTCACTTGTGTTCAAGGGCACGCCGATGGTCGGCCCAGCGGACTGGGCTTCTCCGGGCCGGGCGCGGCGGCCTTGGCGTCGCGCGCGGGGCTGCACTCGACGCGCCCCGGCCCCCCGGCCCAGCGTTCGGCGCCGCGGCGATCTCAGCCGTGCGTCGCCTGGCTGCGGCGAGCGGGCAAGCCCTGTCGATCACCGTGCTCGGCGCTCATCGGGCCGGCGCGAGCCCCGACTACGCAGCGCTGATCGCGCTCGTGGTCGGCGGCCTGCTGATCGCCGTCTGCTGGGCGGCGAGCGTGCGGGCGCGGCCGCTGTGGCCACGCCGGTCCGCGTCCGCCTGAGCGGCGACGAGCTCCCCCGCCTGAACTCGGCTGAGCCGTCCGTGGCTCTGCAAGCCGTCCGTGACTCAGCCGAGGCTCTTGGCGGGCTCGCTGAGGGCCCGCGACGCGTGGAGTCGCGGACCCTCCCTTGCGAGCCCGCGGGATACCGCCCGGACAGCGGGCAGGTCGGGGGCAAGACCGACCCGCTGCCTCCCCTGCTGCGGTCCCGAGGCTTTGCGGTCTAATGCTTGGATGCGAGCACCTTTGCGCCGGCTGCGACGCAATCGCTGTAAGGGGTGCCCTTCTGGCCGGCGACCGCCTTCTTGCTCTCGGTCGCGCACGCCTTGGCCGGGCTCGTCGTAGTCCCGTTGGCGAGCTGCGCCATCGCGGTCACGCACTTGGAGAACGGCGTGCCGTTCTGACCGGCCGTGTGCGTCTGGAGCGCGTTCTCGGCGGCGCAGACCTTCCCGTAGCGCTTGGCGTTGGTGGAGGCGCTGTTGGCGTGGCTGGGACTCGAGCTGGCGAGCGCGCCGCCGGCCATCGCGAGCGGAGTGGCTCCGATCACCGCCACGGCGATCGCAGTCGTGAGCTTGGTTGCGAGTTTCATCTATCCCTCCTGGAAAGGGCCGGTCGCGACAGCGAGGCCGGACCTGATCGTGTACGTGTCGCCCCGTCGGGTAACCGTTTTCGGCTCTTATCTGGCGCTACGCGCGCCGCCGGACAGAGTCAGGATCTATGCGCCGGCGGGCGCGGGACGCACGCGGCCGCCCGCCAGAGGCTGCGCGGCGCCCGTGTTGGGCGCTCCCGCGGAGGCGCCGCCCTCGGTGGCGGGCGACGTGTTTTGCTGGGTCGAGCTCGACCTGGTCTTGGTCGGCTGACGCTGATGGGCCAGCTGCTGCGCCGAAGTCAGGCGGTCGACCTTGTGGATCGTCGCCGGCGGTGCCAGCGTCGAGGTCCTGGTCTTTGCCGAGGTCGATTTGCGGCGACTGGGGGCGCCGGCCCCGACCGCGCCACCGCGGGTTGCCGACCCAGTCGACGTGCGGGCGTGGCGCTTGCCGGCGCTCGCCGGGGCGTGCTTGGACGTCGCGGCGGAAGCCGAAGCCGCGGCACCCGACGCACGCGATCCGGACGTCGAGCTGCCGCCGGCGGCTCGGGCGTGGCGATCGCGGCCCGACGGCGGCCCCGGCGCGACGGCGGGCGAGTGCAGCTGTGGCTTTGCCGGCAGCCGCGAAGTGCTGGCCCCGAGGCCGGAGACGGCGGCACCCGTGACGCCCGCCGCGGCACCCGCGAGCACGACGATTCCGGCGACCGTCTTGGCGCTGATCGCGATGCCCGCGATCTTCGTGACGGCGCCCGCGACGGTCGCTCCGCCCGCGATCCCCGTGGTCGCGGTGCCAGTGCCGGCAGCGCCCGTCGTCGCGGCGGCCGTGGTCGCCGTGCCGGCGCTGGCCGCACTCGTGCTCGCCCCACCATGGCCGGAGCCGGAGGCCAGGGCCCGGCGCAGCAAGCTGGTCGCGGCAACGATTGAGATCGGCGGCGCGATCGCCCGCAGATCGCGGCTGCGCGCCGGGATCGCCGCGGCGAATGCCGAGCACGAGGCACAGTCGCGAAGGTGGGCGCGAACCTGGCGCCCGCGCAGTGTGCGCCCGCTGCCATCTGACACCGCGCGGCAGACGTCTTCACATGCCATGTCGCGTCCCTTGCGGAACTCCGCCAGCGAGGCGCGCGCCTCGAAGATCGTCTGTTTGGCGGCCCCGACCGAGATCCCGAAAGCGACCGAGATCTCCTCGTGCGTGAGCCCACCGAGCTCGCGCATCACCAGAGCGCCGCGCTGGCGCTCGGTCAGCTCGCGCAGATCGGACACCAGCAGGGCCAGCCTGGCCCGCTCGGCGGCGAGCTGCTCGGCCGACGCGGTCGGTGTCTCGTTGGCCTGCACCAGCGCCACGTCGGGTCGCCGGCGGCGCATGATCGAGACCGATTCGTTGTAGGCGATCCGGTACAGCCACGGCCGCATCGGCGCGTCGCGCCGCCGCTCCCGTAGCGCCGTGTAGGCGCCTGTCCAGGCCGCTTGAAGCGCGTCCTGGGCGTCGGCATCGTTGTGCAGCAGCGACCGGCAGTAGCGGTAAAGTCGCTGGTAATAGCGGTGATACAGGGTCGCGAACGCCTGCTCGTCGCCCTCCGCGACGAGCCTGGCGAGTCGATCGTCCGCGCTCAGACTGTGCCGCGTGCGCTTGCTGGCGCCTGCGAGGGGCAGCGGGGGCGCAACCTGTGTGTCCGACGTCCACATAGTTGATTACGCGCGGCGACCGGATTAGTCAGGATCTAGGCGCCTGACGACGCCCATCCGCAATCGGACCGGTCCCGGTCGACGGACTCCGGAGATTACCTCAACTCCGATCGCTCGGCGTAGCCTTTGGATCAAATGGCCAGTGAGCCACAGCCGCCTGCGGAGCCGTCGCCCTCTTCGCCCGGGCCGGCACGTCCCCGACGCGAGCGCGCGCCGGGCGCATACCTCGCGCTGGCGCTGTGGCAGCGCTATGTGGTCTCGGGGGTGGTGGCGATCGTCCTGCTGATCGCGATGGTCCTCTACGTCAGCCATCACAACACCAACACCAACCCGACCACCAACGAGGCCACCGAGCATCAGGCCAACAACGACGCCGAGGTGCTTGTCGAGCAGGACCAAGCGCCACGCGTGGTCGCGCTATCACCCGGCGTGGCGCCGAAGGCTGCGATACAGCGTGCGATCGACGACCGGCTCGCCTCCCAGATCGCCGGCGGCGGAGTCTCAGGACCGCTGCAGCACACGACCTGCACGCGGGTGAACTCGGCGCCCGGCGGGCTCACGTCCTTTCGCTGCTCGATCATCGCCGGCAGCGTCCGCTACCCGTTTGACGGTGTCGTGGATCGGACCGACCGGCGGGTCACCTTCTGCAAGCATGACCCGCCTCCGGCCCCGGGCGACAGCGTGCCCGTCAGCGCGCGCTGCACGCTCTGACGG
>DASZLC010000178.1:0-4736 GCA_035552615.1 Solirubrobacteraceae bacterium | reverse complement strand
GCGCTGGCGTCGGCGATCACGATCGGCACCGGTGGCTCGGTCGGGCGTGAAGGACCGATCGTGCAGATCGGGTCGGCGCTGGCCTCGACGCTGGGGCAGTGGGTGCGGATGTCGGAGAGCCGGCTGCGGATCATCGTCGCGTGCGGCGCTGCGGGCGGGATCGCGGCGACCTTCAACGCGCCGATCACGGGGTTGTTCTTCGGGTTTGAGATCGTGCTGCGGGAGTTCTCGCTCGACGCGCTGTTCACCACCAGCCTGGCGGCGGTCACCGGGGACGTCATCAGCCGCGCGTTCTTCGGCTCGGCGCCATTCTTCACCGCCGTCCCGCACGACCTGGGCATCACCAACGACGGCACCTACCAGCTGATCGCGCTGCTGGCCGTGATCGCCGGCCTCATTGGCCTGGGGTTCAAAACGGTGCTGTACGGGATGGAGGATTTCGCAGACGAGCTGTGGCGGGGACGCCCTGAGTGGGCTCGTCCGGCTGTGGGCGGCGTCGTCCTCGGGCTGCTGCTCCTGGCCCTGCCCCAGATGTACGGGGTCGGCTATCCGGTGATGGACTCCGTCATCGCCGGGCACGTCGTCGTCGGTCTGGTCGTGCTGTTCCTCGTCGGGAAGCTGGTCGCCACCAGCCTGACGCTGTCGATCGGCGGGTCGGGTGGCGTGTTCGCGCCGTCGCTGTTCATGGGCGCGATGGCGGGGATGGTCTTCGGCACGGCCGTCCATCACATCTTCGGGCCCGCGGTCGGCCCCCCGGCGATGTACGCGGTCGTGGCGATGGGCGGCGTGTTCGCGGGCGCCGCGCAGGCGCCGCTGACCGCCATCGCCAGCGTCGTGGAGATGACGGGCAACTTCACCCTCACCCTTCCGGTTATGCTCGCCTGCGGTATCGCCGCCGCGCTATCCAAGCAGCTCTCCTACGGCAGCATCTACACCACCAAACTGCTGCGGCGCGGGATCGACATCGAGCGGCCCAAGATGGCCAACGTCCTGCAGACGCTCACCATCGCCGACATCATGCAGCCGGTCGAGACCGACGGCGGCGATGCTGCCCGACTCGACGGGCACGCGGAGCCGGCGACGCGCCCCGCCCGGGACTGGTGGGAGGACCTGGGCGGCGTGGTCACCGAGGTCCGCGACCCGCAGGAGCTGTTCGAGGACGAGACGCTTGACCAGGCGCTGCGCCAGCTCATCGTGTACGGGCGATCCGGCCTGCCGGTCCTGTCCGGCGATCGGCGTCATCTTCGCGGCTGGCTGACCCGACACGGCGTGCTCGCCGCGCTGGCCAAGACCGTCGCCGGCTCAGACCGCGAGATCGAGGAGGGCGCCGTCGCCGCCGGCTTCGGCGCCGACGACCCCGCCCGGCTCGCCCACAGCGCCAGCGCACCGCTGGCCGGCTATGAGATCGTCGACATCCGCATCGGCGCCGCGTCGCCGATCGCGGGCCGACGCGTCCGCGATGTGACCTGGCCGCCAGGGGCGCTGGTGGTCAGCGTGACCCAAGACGGGGAGCCGGCCGCGGCGCACCCCGACACAGCGCTCGCGGCCGGGGAGCGGATCGTCGTGCTCGCGCCAACGCGCGACCAGGTGCAGCGAGAACGGATCCCCGCGGCGTCCGAGACCTGACCGCATCCGGCCGATCGGGCACGGCCCGGACGGATAGAGTCCGCGGCGGAGAGCCGGGAAGCCTGGTCGGCACGTCCGTTGCGTATGTCCTCCCTGGCTCTCATCCTGGTCTTCATCGCCGGCGCGGCGGTCAGCTTGACCTCGAGCTGGGTGCTGGTGTCGCGTCTGGAGCGGGTCGGCGCGCGGCTCGGGGTTCTCAGAAGCGTTGCTGGGCATGGTGGCCGCGATGGCCGCCGATGCCCCGGAGATCACCGCGTCGGTCACCGCGCTCTCCGGCGGCCAGTCGCGGATCGGCGCGGGGGTGATCCTGGGCTCCAACGTCTTCAACCTGGCGGCGTTGCTGGGGCTGGCAGCGATCCTGGCCGGGGGCATCGCCCTGCACCGGCGAGTCATCGCCCTGGAGGGCGTGGTCGCCGTCGGGGTATCCGTGGTCTGCCTCCTCGTGGTCGTCGGCACGGTGCCGGCGCCGGTGGGCCTGGGCGCAACGGCGGCCATCCTCGGCGCGTACCTGCTCCTCCTGAGCGCCGGACCCGCGCGGTTGGGCAGGTGGGCGTCAACCCGCGGTGGGCGCTGTGGTTGACCGCGGCGGTGTCGGAGGAGGAGTCCGAGCTCGAGGTGGCGATCCATCCGCGGCGCGGCCGGGCCCGCGACGCGCTCATGGCCGGCGCGGCGGTGCTCATCGTGGTCGGCGCGAGCGTCGCCATGGAGCGGTCCGGATCGACGCTGGGCGCGCGCCGCCACGTGCCCGGAATCGTCGTCGGCGGCCTGGTGCTCGCCGCGGTGACCAGCCTCCCCAACGCGGTCGCCGCGGTCTACCTCGCGACCCGGGGCCGGGGGGCGGCCACACTGAGCACGGCGATGAACAGCAACGCCATCAACGTCGTGGCGGGGCTCTGCTCCCGGGCACGATCGTCGGTCTGGGCCGGCCGTCGGGGCCGGCGACGCTCACCGCTGCCTGGTACCTGGGCCTGACGGTGCTGGCGCTGGTTTGCGCTTACGCGGCGACCGGCCTGCGCCGCAGCCACGGCATCCTCATCGTGTTGGCATACCTCGCGTTCGTGGAAGTGGTCATCGGCGACTCCTACTCGTCGTCCGCGACGGTGGGCGCGAGCGCCGTCGTGCCCGCCGTCCTGGCCCTCGCAACGGTGGCGTGGAGTCGGCGCCGACTGCTATCGGGCCGCCGCCGCGAGCCCGAGCCAGAGAGCGAGTCGACGCTGAACGGCTGAGCCTAGTCAGTCCGGCAGTTTTCAAATGGTGTAGACGGATGACAGCTCGCGCCACCCCCGGGACGCAGGCGGCGAACATCGGGCGGGTGACCTCACGGCGCGGTCCTCGACTGGTCCGCGCGTTGGCGGCCCCGGGGGCGGCCGCTACGACATGCACGCCGGCTGGCTGCTGGGACGCCGGTTCCTCCGTCTCACGCATGTGGGACGGATCACCGGCCTGCCAGTCAGGTTCTCCTGGCCACGCGTGTCTTACGGGTATGCATATCGCCTACGTCGTCGTCACGATCCTGGCGGCGCTCGCGAACAGTTACGCTGCGTCCTTGAACTTCGTCGGCGCCGAGTCGGTCAAGGTCGTCGCCGATCACGTGCGGATGTCGCGAAAATGGATGATTCCGTTCGGCATCCTGTTGGCTTCCGGCGCACTCGGACTGGTGATTGGCTTCGCCGTGCCGGTGCTCGGCACGGCCGCCGCGATCGGCCTCGTCCTGTACTTCATTTGCGCGCTGAGTGCGCACATCCGGGTGCGCGACCCCAAGATCGCTGGGGCGGTCAGCTTCCTGGCGCTCGCCGTGGCCGCGCTGACCGCAGACCTCGGCTACCACCACTGGTGATGCCCCCGCGTTTCAACGGTGCCGCCGTCCAGGATCCGATCAAGGCCACTGGAACTAGAAGCGGAGGCTCGGTGCCAAAGTACCAGACAACACCGTAAGGTCTTGAGCTCTCGATCATCTGACCTCCCAAGTCTCTCGAAGGCCGGGAACGGTGAGCTGACGGTCGACGATCGCGAGTGGCTGACCGAACGCTTCCAGCAGCACCGGGCGCATCTGCGCGCGGTCGCCTACCGGATGCTCGGGTCCGCGAGCGACGCCGACGATGCCCTCCAGGAAGCATGGCTTCGGATTCGCGACCAGGATTCCGCGAAAGTCGAAAACGTGCAGGCCTGGCTGACGACGGTCATCGGGCGGGTGTGCCTGAACATGCTGCGCTCTCGACGAGCACGACGCGAGGTGCTCTCCGACGTTCATGTTCCCGACCCCGTTGTGGCCCTCTGCGACAGTCTCGACCCTGAGCAGGAGGCGCTGGTCGCCGACTCGGTCGGGCTGGCACTGCTTGTGGTGCTCGACGCGCTGAGTCCGGCCGAGCGTCTCGCGTTCGTGCTGCACGACGTGTTCGGCGTGCCGTTTGCTGACATCGGCACGGCTCTGGACCGCTCCGAGGCCGCTGCGCAGAAGCTTGCCAGCCGCGCCCGGCGGCGCGTCCAGGGCGCCCCGGGGCCAGACCCTGATCTCGTGCGACAGCGGGAGGTCGTCGACGCGTTCTTCGCCGCCTCACGCGACGGCGACTTCGACGCACTCCTCGCGGTGCTCGACCCCGAGGTCGAGCTCCGGATCGATGGCGGCGTGTTCCGCGAAGATGCGTCGCTCGTTCTTCGTGGCGCCAAGGCCGTGGCGGGGCACTCGGCCACGTACTCCAAGCTCTATCCGTTCGTGAGATCCGCGCTTGTCAACGGAGCCGCGGGAGCGGTGGTCGCCCCGCGCGGGCGGCTGTTCTCCGTGATGGGGTTCACCGTCACCAACGCGAAGATCACCCGAATCGACGCTCTCCTCGACCCCGACCGTCTCGCAAAACTGGATCTCATCATCTCGCAAACGTGAGGGCACGCTGGTGATCTCGCGCATGGTTCCCGGGCAATCGAGGTTGGTCGTCGATGCCGAGGACGCTGCTCAGCGGCGCGGCTCGTCGGCCGCCGATCTGGTGGGCCGCCATTTGCGGTGGTGGGCTCGGGCCCAGTCCTCGCGGACGGTGCCGCGCACCATGCCGCGCAGGGAGTGGCGGGTGTTGCGCTTGATCAGCGCGAGGTAGAGGTGGCCGGCGACGATCACG
>DASZLC010000177.1:0-18226 GCA_035552615.1 Solirubrobacteraceae bacterium | reverse complement strand
CGTGGCCGTCCGGGGCCGCTCCGGATAGGATGGCTCCGCTGGGAGGCGCAGTGAGAGAGGAGTGCTCGAAATCGGCGGTATTCGCCAGAGCGCTGGTGGTCCGCCTCCCGGCGGTGACGAGCAGCAGACCCACGGCCTAGGCACGCCCACGAGCAGGCTCTCGCGCGCCGTCGCGCTGTGCGCGCTGGTGGCGGCGGTCGCCGTCGTCGGGGTGCTGTTCTTCACGAGCAGTCCCTCGTACACGCTGCGGCTGTACTTCCAGGACTCCAGCGGTCTCGTCACCGGCGACGAGGTCATGATCGGCCCGGCGAACGTCGGATCGGTGCGGTCGATCGGGCTCTCGCCGAACGGCGAGGCCGTGGTGAGGATCGGCCTGCACGGCAATGCGGCGCCGATGCACCAGGGCACGGTGGCGCGAATTTACGAAAACTCGCTGGCGGGGATCGCCAGCAAGTACATCGTGCTCGAGCCCGCGCCGTCGCAGGCGCCGATGATCCCCGCCGGCGGCGTCATCAGCACGCAAAACACCTACTCCGAGGTCTCGCTGGATCAGCTCTTCGACCTGTTCGACAACGCCACCCGCAACGGGCTGCGCGGTGTCGTTCGCGGCGAGGCGGCGAGCATCAAGGGTCGCGCTGCGCAGGCGCATCGCACGCTCCTGTACCTCGACCCCGGGCTCGAATCGACGAGCGAGGTGACGCACCAGCTCTCGCTGTACGAGCCCGCGTTCGACGGCCTGCTCACCGACGGCGCCGACGCGATGCAGCAGCTCGCCTCGCGTGCCGCCGAGCTGACGCAGCTGATCAGAAACACCGAGGTCACGACCGGGGCGATCGCTGGTCGCAACCGCGCTCTGTCCTCCGCGCTGCAGCTGCTGCCCGCCGCGCTGACCCGCTCGACGCACACGTTCGCGGGGCTCGACCAGACGCTCGACGCGCTCACGCCGCTCGTCGACCGCTCCAAGCCCGCGAGCCGCCGGCTGGCCGCGTTCAGCGCGGCCCTGCGCACGTTCAGCCAGCGCTCGATCCCGACGCTGAAGAGCCTCGCCCAGCTGATCGCCAGTCCAGGCCAGACCGGCAACCTGACGACCCTGCTGCGGCAGACCCCCGGGCTCCAGCGCACCGCCGCCACGGCGCTGCCTCAGCTCATCGCGTCGATGAACGCCTCGCAATCGCAGCTCGACTACCTGCGCGAGTACACGCCCGATGTCGTCGCGGCGCTCACCGACCTCGGTCAGGCCAGCGGCTACTACGACGCCAACGGCCACTACCTGCGCAGCCAGCCGTACTTCTCGGCGTTCGCGCTCAGTGCGACCAACCAGCTCGAGCCGTTGCCCGCGTACGAGAATCGCTACTCGGGGCTGCAGGTGTCTCACGGCCGCTGCCCGGGCGGCGCGGTACAGGCGACGCCTGACGGTTCGGCCCCCGAGGCGGTCCCCGGCTGCAGCACCTCCTCCTCGCCGGGGGGGCCATGACACCGCGCACCGTCCTCGCCGCCCTACTGGCCACGGTGGTGGCCCTCGTCGTCCTGATCGCGGATGTCTCGGGCGGCGGCCGCGGCCCCTACGAGGTGAGGGCCATCTTCGACAACGCCGGCTTCGCCGTCTCCGGCGAGGACGTGCGGATCGCCGGAGCCAACGTCGGCAGCATCCAGTCGCTCGGCGTCACCCAGAACCACGAGGCCGCCGTCACGCTGGCGATCGACCGGCCCGGTTTCACGCCGTTCCACGCCAACGCCACCTGCACGATCCGCCCCCAGTCGCTGATCGCCGAGCGTTACGTCGACTGCTTGCCCGGCAGCGCCAGCGCGCCGGCGCTACAGAAGCTCACTTCGGGGGCGTACCTGCTGCCGGTGACGCGGACGCACTCGCCGATCGACACCGACGTCGTCCAGGACATCTCCCAGGCGCCGCTGCGCGAGCGGTTGTCGGTGATCCTCGATGAGCTCGGTACCGGGCTCGCTGCGCGCGGCTCGGACCTGAACGCGGTGATCCACCGCGCCGACCCGGCGCTCGGCTACACCGATTCGGTGCTGAAGATCCTCGATCGCCAGGACCGGGTGCTCGCCCGTTTGGCGACCGACTCCGAAGCCGTGCTCGCGCCGCTGGCGCGGGCGCGGGGCAAGCTGGCCGACTTCGTCATCCAGGCGAACACCACCGCGGTCGCCAGCGCCGCGCGCGCGGCGGCGATCTCCCGCACGTTCCAGCTGCTGCCGGGCTTCCTGAGTCAGCTGCGGCCGTTGATGACCGACCTCGGCGCGCTGGCCGACCAGGGAACGCCGCTGTTGGGCGACCTGGGCCAGAGCGCAGCCGCGATCGACCGCCAGTTCAAGGTGCTCGTGCCGTTCGCGCAGCGCGCGCGTCCGGCGCTGATCGCACTCGGCAACGCCGCCCAGCGATCGGAGCCCGACCTGCTCGCCAGCACACCGCTCGCCAACCGCCTGGTTGCGCTCGGCACGCAGGCCGTGCCTGCCGCGGGCTATCTCGACAGGCTGCTCGGCAGCCTGAACACGACGGGCGCGATCGAGCAGCTGATGGGCGTGCTGTTCAACGGGACGAGCGCCGCCAACGGCTTTGACGCCGACGGCCACTACGTCCGCATCGAGGGGTTGGTCGGAGACTGCACGGCCTATGCGCTCAGCCCGGTCGGGGGCTGCTCGGCCAAGTTCGGCGGTGCGACCGCGGTCCAGAGCGACCGCGCGGCGCAAACATTCAAAGGCCTGCTCGGCTACCTGGTCGGTCATCACCGATGAGACCGCGGCATAAGCGCGATTCGGGGCTCCGCGGGAACGCCGTGGTGATCGGCGCGCTCACCGTGCTCGTGGCGATCATCGCCGTCGTCCTCGCCTACCAGTCGAACAACGGGCTGCCGTTCGTCCCGCGCTACCACCTCCACGTCCAGATCGCCGACGCCGCGGAGTTGACGCGCGGCGCCGAGGTGCACATGGGCGGCTCGCTCGTCGGCACGGTCGCGAGCGTTGCGCCGGCGCGTAGCGCCTCCGGCGAACCGATCGCGATGCTGAACCTGACGCTGAACAAGAACGTCGATCCGCTGGCGATCGACTCCACGTTCACCGTGCGGCTGAAGGACGCGGTCGGCTTGAAGTACCTGCAGGTCGTGCCCGGGCACGCCAAGCGGACGTGGCCTGACGGGGCGACAGTTCCCGAGTCGCAGGCGAGCGCCGAGGTCGATCTCGACCAGTTCCTCAACATGTTCACCCCGCCCACACGCACGGGCGTCACCGCGTCCACCACGGGCTTCGGCGACGCCCTCGCCGGGCGAGGCAACGACATCAACAACGCGATCGGAGCGTTCGTCCCACTCGTCACCGATCTCGGGCCGGTGATGCGCAACCTCGCCACGCCGAGCACGGGGCTCGGCGACTTCTTCCGCGGACTGGAGGCGTTCACTGGCGCGCTGGTCCCGGTGGCGCAACCACAGGCGTCGCTGTACGTCCACCTCGACGCCACCTTCCGAGCGCTCGCATCCGTCGCCGTCCCGTATCTACAGAACTGGATCTCGGACACGCCGCCGACGTTCCGCACGGTGATCACCGACAGCCCGGCCGAGCAGTCGTTCCTGAAGAACACCACCGCGCTGTTCACCGATCTGCGGCCGGGGTTCGCGACGCTGCCGGCGAGCGCGCCGGTCCTGGCCGACGCCTTCGCGGCCGGGGCGCGAAACCTGCCAGGGACGATCGCGCTCGACCGCCGAACTGAGGCGCTGGCACGCACTCTCGATGTCTATAGCGCGAACATCACGGCGGCGGCCGGCCTCGACCGGCTGACCCTGACCGCCGCGAGCCTGCGCACGCCGCTGGCCTTCCTGACCCCGGTCCAGGCGACCTGCAACTACGTCACGCTGTTCCTGCGCAACACGGCGAGCCTGCTGTCAGACCGGATCAGCACCGGCACGACCCTGCGCGCGGTTCCGATCGCCATCGACGACGTGACCGGCGGCGAGGGTGTGCCGTCGCAGCATCCGTACACGACGCCGGCCACCAGTCCGACTCAGCAGCACGGCCCGCTGCACGACAACCCGTATCCGAACACCGACTCGCCCGGCGAGCCCGCCGAATGCGCCGCCGGTAACGAGCCGTTCTCCGGCCGCGCCGCGGTGATCGGCAACCCACCGGGCAGCCTCGGCGTGCACACCGAGCAGACGAGGCGGCCGGGCGGATGAGACGCGACCCGGCACACCAGGTGCGTCGCCACCGTCCCAGGGTGAACACGCTTGCCGCGGGCGCGATCGCGATCATCGTGATCGCCGCGGCCTGTTACGCCGTGTTCGGCGGCTCGCTGCCGTTCACGGGGTCGCCGTTCGTACTGAAGGCGGTGTTCACGAGCAACACCGAGTTGCACATCCCCTCCCCGGTGCGCCTCGCCGGCGTCGACGTCGGTCAGGTCGTCGGCGTCACCCGCGTCGCCAACGGGTCCGACGCCGGCGTGCTGACGATGGATCTGGACAGCAGTGCCCTGCCGATCCACGCCAACGCGACGCTGCTGATCCGCTCGCGCATCTTCCTGGAGGGCAACTTCTACGTCGCCCTCTCGCCGGGCTCGCCGAGCGCGCCGATCCTCCGCTCCGGCGCGACGCTGCCGGTGGCGAACACGTCTGGGCCGGTCCAGCTCGACCGCGTGCTCTCGGCGCTGAACGCGAACGCCCGCACGAACCTCCAGACGCTTCTGCAAGGCCTCGGCGGAGCCCTGAACGGCGTCCCGACGACCGCGCAGGACGCGACGCAGGATCCGAGCGTGCGTGGCCTCACCGGAGCGCAGGCGCTGAACCAGTCGCTGAAGTACTCGGCCGACGCCTTCAGGGCCTCGGCGATCGTCAACCAGGCGCTGCTCGGCGAGCAGCCGCAGGACCTGTCTAAGGTCGTCGCCGGCACCTCCCGGATCTTCCAGGGGCTCGCCGGCAGCGGGGCCGCGCTGTCTGGCCTTGTCAACACCTTCAACCGCACGATGGCCGCGTTCGCCTCGCGCCAGCGGGACCTCAGCGACACGATCTCGGTGCTGCCGCCGCTGCTGCGCAACACCGACCGCGCCGACGCCGCGCTCGATGCGTCGTTCGCGCCCACGCGGGCGTTCGCCGGCGAGATCCTGCCCGGGATCGGCCAGCTGAACGCGACGATCGTCGCCGGCCTGCCGTGGCTTGCCCAGGGCACCGCGCTCGTCGGTCGCGACGATCTCGGTGGGCTGCTGCGCTCGCTGACGCCGGCCGTGCGCCGCACCGCACGCTCGCTGTCGGCCACGCGCTCGCTGCTGCGCGGCGCGGGGGAGCTGGCGCAGTGCATCACGCACGACCTCGTCCCGACGGGGAACGAGGTGATCTCCGATCCGCCCGCCAGCAGCGGGCTGCAGCTGTACCAGGAGCTGTTCCAGTCGGCCGTTGGCATCGCCGGCGCCGCCGGCAACTTCGACGGCAACGGTCGCTACGTGCGCTCGTCGGCCGGCGGAGGATCGATCCAGGTGCAGACGAGCACGATCCCCGGATACGGGCCGATGTACAGCAACGCGGTGCTGCCGCCGCTGGGGACGCGGCCGGCGTTTGCCGGGTCAGCGCCGCCGCTGGACCGCACCGTGCCCTGCTACCGCAACCCAGCGCCCGATCTGAACTCGGCCACCACGGGAGGCACGCCGTGAGGCGCGCGATCCGCAACCACCGCACGGACTTCGGCGCGATCATCGTGCTCGTCGGGCTCGCGGTGCTGGTCGCGGGCTACATCCTGCGCCACCAGCCGGCGTTCACGTTCGGCAAGAGCTACTACACGGTGAACGCCCAGTTCTCGACCGCCGCGGCGATCACCTCGGGACAGGGACAGGCGGTGACGATCGCCGGCGTGCAGGTCGGCCAGATCGGGGGCGTCACGGCCCAGGACGGTCACGCCGTCGTGACGCTCAACCTGTACAAGCAGTACGCGCCGATCTACCGCGACGCGACGGTCCTGCTGCGTCCCCGCACTCCGCTGAAGGACATGTACCTGGCGCTCGACCCTGGCACTCGGTCGGCCGGCGCGATTCCCGCGGGCGGCACGCTGCCCGTCGCCAACACGCAGCCCGACGTCGATGTCGATCAGATCCTCGACTCGCTCGACGTGGACACGCGCGCCTACCTGCTGCTGCTGCTCTCGGGCGGGGCGCAGATCTTCCAGGACCAGACCGCCGGCGGTGGCCTGCCCACCGGCAGCGCCCCGAGCCCCGACGCGGTGGCCGACCTGCGCGGCGTGTTCCAGCGCTTCGCGCCACTCGACCGCGACACCAGCACGTTCACGTCGCTACTGGCCACGCGCCAACGCGACATCACCCACGCCGTCCACAACCTACAGCTCGTGGCCGGGGCGCTCGGCGACGTCGACGGCGAGCTCACGTCGCTGATCCGTGCCTCCAACACGAACTTCTCCGCGATCGCCTCCCAGCAGGTGAACCTGCAGTCGGCGCTGCGGACGCTGCCAGACACGCTGCGGACGACGAGCCAGACGCTCGGCTCGGTCCAGGCCTTCGCCACGCAGAGCGGCGGCGCGCTGGAGCACCTGCTGCCGTTCGCCCGGGAGCTCGCCCCGGCGCTCAGCGCGACGCGCCCGCTGTTCCGCGACACGACGCCGGTCATCCGCACCCAGCTGCGGCCGTTCGCCACCGCCGTCACGCCGCTGGCGCGGACGCTGCGCGCCGGCGCGACGAAGCTGGCAGCGGCGACGCCGAAACTGGGGGCGTCGGTGCAGGTCCTCAACTGGCTGCTGAACACGCTCGCTTACCAGCCGAAGGGCGCCCAGCACGGGTACCTGTTCTGGGGCGGATGGCTCGCCCACATCACCGACAGCCTGACCTCGCTCCAGGACGCCGAGGGGCCGATCATCCGCGGCCTGTATATGGCGACGTGCCCGCAGCTGAACCTGCTCGAGGTGACGATCGAGCAGGGCAGCCCGTCGCTTGGCCCGATCCTGAAACTGCTCAACCCGCCCGACTGGGCGACGATCAAGTCGTCCTTCTGCCCCGCGGTCGGTGGTCTGTAGATGGAGACTCGCGCCCCTCGCAAGAGCGCCGTGCTGATGATGCTGTTGTTCTCGCTCACCTGCATCGGCCTGCTCGTCTTCCTGTGGATCTCGTTCGGCGGGACGGTTCCGCTCGCGCCACAGGCATATGAGTTCCACGTCGAGTTCAACCAGGCCGTGGAGCTCGCCCCACAGTCCGACGTGCGCATCTCCGGCGTCAGCGTCGGCAAGGTCGTAGCGGTCGGCCTCGACCGGCGCGCCGGCCTGACCCGCGCGACGATCGAGATCGACCGTTCGTTTGCGCCGCGTCCGCTCGACACCCGCGCCGTGCTGCGGGCGAAGTCACTGCTCGGCGAGACCTACGTCGAGCTGAGCCCGGGCTCCGAGCACGGGCCGATGCTGCCCGACAACGGGACGCTGCCGGAGGCACAGGCGGAGTCCAATGTGCAGCTCGACCAGATTCTCTCGACCTTCGATCCGGCCACGCGCCGCGCGTTCCAGGTCTGGATGGAGCAGAACGGCGTGGCCCTGACGAACCGAGGGCAGGACCTGAACGCCGCGCTGGCCGAGCTGTACCCGTTTGCCACCAACGTGGACAGCGTGCTCACCGTGCTGCGCCGCGACAGCAGCGCCACCACAGCGCTCCTGCACGACGGCGGCGAGGTCTTCGGCGCGCTCGGCGCCGTACCCGCGCAGGTTCAGGGGTTCGTGCGCAACTCCAACACCGTGTTCGCCACGACCGCGACGCAGGACACCGCGCTGGCGAGCGCGATCCGCGCCTTCCCGGGGTTCCTCCAGGCCACCCGCGCTGCGATCGGCCGGGTCAGCACGTTCGCCGCCGACGCGAACCCGCTGATCACCGAGCTGCGGCCCGCCGCGGTGCAGCTGAGCCCGGCGCTGCAATCGATCGCGCGCGCTGCGCCCGATCTCCGCACGGTGATGAGGACCCTCGCGCCGCTGACCGCGGCGTCGAAGCGGGGCGTTCCCGCGTTCACGCGCTTCCTGAACGACACGATCCCGTGGTTACGGCGTCAGACCCCGTACCTCGGCGACCTTGTCCCTGTCATCGACTACATCGGCGACTACCGCCGCGAGATCGCCGCCTTCTTCGCCAACGGCACGGCGAGCACCGAGGGCACGCTGCAGAACAGCGCGCAGACGAAGCTGCTCCATTACGTGCGCGCCGCCGAGCCGGTGAACCCGGAGACGCTCGTCGCGTACCCGACGCGTCTCACGAGCAACCGCAGCAATCCCTACCCGCTGCCGGGAGCCGGACGCGACGTCGCGACCGGCATGCCGGTGTTCGGCAGCTACCTCTGCACCAGCCACGCCCAGCCGACGATCGGTGCCTCGATCACCTCCGCCCTCACCTCGGTGCTGCAGTCCGTCTACTACACGTCGAGCCCGGGCGGCCCACCCTGCACGTCGCAATCGCTGCTCGGCAGCGCGACGACCGGCCAGCTGCAGGCGTTCCCCCACCTCCAACCACTGCGATGAGCGGCCGGCTCTCACAGACCCCACCCGTCCCACACACAACAGAGGAGTCAGGTTGCGCAAAGCAATCATCATCACCAGCACGGCAATCGCCGCGCTTGTCCTGTCCGCCGCGGCGCTCGCCGCTGCCGGCTCATTCAACACCTACACCGCCACGGTCTCGGTCTCGCCGAGCGGTGCGGGGACGACGGCCAAGCCGGTCGCCGACGGCTTCAGGACCCTGCTGACGGCGAGCGGGACCAGCGGCAATCGCGCCGCCCCGCTGACGGACATCAAGACCACCATCTACGGCTTGAAATCGAACGGCAAGGACTTCCCGACGTGCAGCGCCACGAAGATCGCAGCGAGCAAGAGCGACAGCTTCTGCCCGAAGGGGGCGCTCGTCGCCCAGGGTCCGGTGAAGTCGCTGCTCGGCGCGGCGATCCAGCCCACCTCGGCGGGCACGCCGTGCAATCCGTATCTACACGTGTGGAACGCTGGGCAGGGCAAGCTCACGTTCTTCTTCGTGATCATCCCGCCGAAGTACATCTGCGCCACCCTCTCCACCGGCGCCAGCGCGCCGTACCCGGGGACGCTGACGCAGTCCGGGAAGAACATGGTGATGAACGTGCCTCTCCCGCCCGACGTGTCCACCGCCGCAGGCGGGCTCACCGGGGTGTATGCATCGCTGATCTCCGAGGACCTGACCTGGAAGAAGCAGACGACGAAGGTGAAGGGCAAGACCGTCGGCTACTTCCAGTCGGTCGGCTGCCAGAAGGGCAAGCGGCCCTACTCAACCGCGTTCACGGCCCTGAGCTTCGCTGGCGCCAGTGGTACGAGCACGGTCTCCGGGAGCACCGGCTGCTGAGGATCTGAGCACACGCGGGCAGGCGTCGCAGACTCGCGGCGCCTGCACCGCGGTACGAGAACCGCCGAGCTACTCCTGGAGCTCGACGGGTCGCAGCGACAACTCCAGGGTGCGGTCGCCGCGGATCACCTCGGTCGGAACCGCGGTGCCGATTGTGTCCTCGGTGAGGCGGCGCTGGATATCGTCGACGCGCTCAACGGCGACGCCGCCCAGGCTGACGATCAGGTCCTCCGGGTGCAGGCCGGCGCGTTCGGCGGGGCTGTCGGGGGCAACCACGGTGATCTCGACGCAAGCGGTGCGGCCGAGCCGGGCGCGGGCGCTGGGAGGCAGCGGCCGTGGTCCGGCCGCGATCCCGATGTAGGCGCGGCGAACCCGGCCGTCGCGCATCAGCGCGCCGATGATCCTGCGGGTGGCGGTGTTGATCGGGACGGCCAGTCCCAGGCCGACCCCGGCCACGGCGGTGTTGATACCGATCACGCGGCTGGCCGCGTCGGCCAGCGCACCGCCGGAGTTGCCCGGGTTCAGCGCGGCGTCGGTCTGGATCACGTTGTCGATGAAGCGGACCGTTCGCCCGGCGCGGGCGGGGAGCGAGCGGCCGAGCGCCGAGACGACGCCGGCGGTGACCGACCCGGCGAAGCCGTTCGGGTTGCCGATCGCGACGACCAGCTGGCCCGGTCTCAGGAGCTCGGCCTCGCCGAGGGTGGCCGGGTGCAGGTCGGCGCCGTCGGCTCGCAGGACGGCCAGGTCCGAGAGCCGGTCGACGCCGACGATGCGGAAGCTGAGCTCGCGCCCGTCGACGAACGAGGCGCGTCCAGAACGATTGGCGCCCGCCACGACGTGCGCCGAGGTGAGCAGGAAGCCGTCGGGGGTGAGAACGACGGCGCTGCCGGCTCCGGCTGGCACGTTTCCGCCGCGGGTGCGGCGGTTGACGCGGAGGTTGGCCACCGAGGGCGCGAGGCGCTCGGCCACCGTGACGACGATCCGGGAGTAGGCGTCAAGCGCATCGCTCTCCTGATCGGGGAGGGGCTGATCGAGCGTCGCGGTCATGCGAAGCTCACCTCCACCACTCGCTCGTCGGTCCCGCGCACGATCGTCAGCTCCAGCCTGGTGGCGGCGCGGGCGTCGTCGAGCGCGTCATACAGGACCTCGGTGCTGGTAATCGGGCGACCGGCGACGGCGGCGATCAGGTCGCCGCGCTGAAGCTCCGCGGCGGCGGCCGGGCTGTCCTTCTCGACGGCGCGGATCAGGACCCCGTCGCGCTCGGGCAGGCCGACGGCGCGGCGCAGCTTGTGCGCGGCCCGCGGCGGCAGCAGCGCGATTCCCAGCCGAACCCGGGTCGGCGCCTCGCCCCGGACGATGGCGGCGACCCGCTCGCGTAGGGTGGCGTCCGCCGGGATGGCGAGGATCAGGCCGGCGTCGGCGCGCACGGTGTTGATCCCGAGCAGCGTGCCCTCGATGTCCACGAGCGGACCGCCGGAGCTGCCGCGGGGCAGCGGCGCCGTGTGCTCGATGGCACCGGCGATGCGGCGGCCGCGCGGGCCGCGGAGGCTGCGCGCGGTGGAGGAGACGAAGCCGGGCGTGACGCGCAGCCCGCGGCCGCCGGGGTTCCCGAGGGCCAGGACGGCGCGGCCGACCGGGGGCGCTTCATCCGGCTCGGTGGTGGCGAGATCAAGCCACGGGACCGGTGTCAGCTCGCCGGTGTCGACTGCGATCACCGCGATGTCCAGATCGGGGTCGGCGCCGGCCACCTGGCCGGTCGACTCGCGCCCGTCGGCGAACGAGACAGTGACCTCGTCGTGGCGAAGATTGTGAGCGTTGGTGAGGACGTGGCCGGGGGCGATCACCACCCCCGAGCCGACCCGCGGGCCGCGGCCGAGGCCGACGACGGCGGGGCCGGTGCGCTCGGCGGCGGTCTGCACGGCAGCTTCCAGTTCGTCTAGGTACGTCATGCGTTCTCCCTCGTGACTTGCGAGTTGCAAGTAACAAGTTAGCACGGGGTCTCGGTGGCGGCCATGCGTAGGATTGGGGTGTGTCGCTCTCGTCCGAGCAGCCCGTACCGCATGACCCCGCTGAGCCGTCCGACCCGGCGCGCTCGGCGCTGGCCGATGCGCTGGCGACGGTCGGGGATCGGTGGACGCTGCTGGTCGTGGCCGCGCTGCTCGACGGCCCCAAGCGGTTCGGGGAGCTCCAAGCGGAGCTGGACGGGATCGCCCCGAACATCCTCACGCAACGCCTGCGCGCGCTGGAACGCAACGCGCTCGTCATCGCGCGGGCGTACTCAGACCGGCCGCCCCGCTTCGCCTACGAGCTGAGCACGGCCGGCCGTGAGCTGGCCGGAGTGCTGCAACTCCTCGCCGGGTGGGGAGCGCGCAACGCCGAGACCCCCTCCATCCCCCACCACTCGGTCTGCGGCACACCTCTCCAGACGCGCTGGTGGTGTCCCGTCTGCGAACGACCCGTGGACGCCGACGAGGGGGACGAGGACGTGCTCTTCGCGTAATCGTCCCTACGACGACGTCAACGGCAGCCGGGCGTCGTAGACCGCGGCGGCCTCGGAACGCGTCAGCTGGCCGTTGGCGACGAGCTGATCGAGCACATGGCGTTGGCGCTTCTTGGCCAGGGCAAAATGCACGACCGGGTCGTACGCGCTGGGGGCCTGGAGCAGGCCGGCGAGCATCGACGCCTCGGCCCAGGACAGCGAGGCCGGGGCGGTGTGGAAGTAGCCCTCGGCGGCCTGGGTCACGCCCCAGTAGCCCTGTCCGTAGTAGTTGACGTTCAGATACATGGCGAGGATCTGCTGCTTGCTGTAGGTGAGCGCGAGCTTCACCCCGAGCCCGATCTGCCGCAGCGTGCCGAATAGCCCGCCGGTATCGCCATAGAGCGCCTTGGCCAGTTGCTGGTCGATCGTGCTGCCGCCCGGGTCCTGGCTCGCCTGCACGGCGGCGAGCGCGGCGCGGCCGGCGCCGGTGACCACGTTGACGACGATGTTGTCGTCGAAGTGCTCATCTTCGGTGGCGATGACGGCGTCCGCGAGCCGGGCGGGCGTCGGCCTGACGCGCACCGACTCGCCGTGCGCGGCCATGATCCGGTCGGCCCGCGCCGGCGCGTCGCCGACCCCGGGCAGCGTCAGCAGGTACACCCCGCCCGCCGCCAGGAACAGCACGACGAGCGCGGCTACGGCGAGCGCCGCTCGACGCACCAGGCGTCCGACGTGCCGTCGCCGGCGACCCTGCCCGCCGGTCCGCGCACCGCTGAGGAGGGGGGAATCGATTGTCCGGTGCACCGACATAGCCCACTAATTTTCCGAGCAAAGCCTAAGCCCCGCTCAGCGCCGCCCGTCTATCCCGTGATCTTCCTACGTTCTCCTTACGGCCGCGGCGTGAGTTCCACACCGATGAATCGCTCTTCTTGGCAACCAACCAAGGAGGACCTCGGATGAGGCTTCACAAGAGCGCCATCGCCACGGCCGCGTCGATCGCCACGCTGGCGGCGGGCGGCGGAGTGGCCTGGGCCTGCACCGACCCAGGGACGACCGGCACGACCGGCACGACCACCCCCACGACCACGACGACGGCCACCACCGGCACGACGTCGACGACCACGGCGACGACGGCTTCCGTGCGGAGGCACAGCAGACGTCGTCACGCGGCGCGCCGCTGACGCGGGCCGCGCAGGGTGGGAGGGGAGAGGTCCCTCCCACCCGCTCAGTACGCTAAGAAGCGATGGACATCGAGATCTGGTCCGATATCGCCTGTCCCTGGTGCTTCATCGGCAAGCGCCGGTTGGAGAGCGCGCTCGCGCAGTTCGAGCACCGTGACAAGGTGAACATCATCTGGCGGAGCTTCGAGCTTGACCCGAGCGCCCCGCCCGAGCGGACCGGCGACCGCGCCGAGCGCCTGGCCAGGAAGTACGGGATGACCGTCGAGCAGGCGCGCGCGGCCGAGCAGCAGCTGGTCGCCACCGCAGCGGCCGAGGGGCTGGGCTTCCGCTTCGACATCGCCCGCAGCGGGTCGACCGTCGACGGCCACCGGCTCGTGCATCTCGCCCAGCGGCACGGACTGGGCGACGCGATGAAGGAACGGCTGCTGCGCGCCTACTTCGAGCAGGGCGAGCTGATCGCCGATCACGACGCGCTCGCCCGGCTGGCCGGTGAGGTCGGGCTGCCCGCCGACGAGGTCCGCGCGATGCTGGCCGGCGAGGACCTCATCGACGAGGTCCGCGACGACGAGCAACTGGCCGGTGAGCTGGGGATCCAGGCGGTCCCGACGTTCATCATCGACCGTGCCGTCGGCGTGTCGGGCGCGCAGGACCCGGCGATGCTGCTGGAGCTGCTGCGGCGCGGCTGGGAGCGGCAGGTCCCCGCCCCGGCGGGCGCGCTGTAGCCCCGCCTGAACCGCTACGCCGACAGGGCCTGGCCGAGCGGGCCGAGCCGGTCGGCGACCCCGGCCGAGCGGGCCTGGGCGAGCAGCAGCTTGGTGTCGATCGTCAGGCCGCTGACGTGCTTGGCCACGCGCGCCTGGCAGAGCTCGGGCAGGAAGGCGATGATCGGCACGAGGTTCCCCCACAGCTCGGCGTGGCCCACCGACGCGTCGACGATCTCCTCCAGGACGCCGTCGGCCTGGAGCGAGCGCAGCGAGGCAAACCGCCGCAGGCTGTCCTCGCCCATCAGTCCGGTCAGCGGCAGCACCAGTTCCCACATGCCGTCCCGGTGGGCCGACTCGATCAGCGCGTCGAGCACCTCGTCCTCGCGCGCGGCCGCGACCTCGATCACTTCTCGCCGCTGCTGATCGTCGAGGCGCGTCAACAGGTCGAGCGCCTCGGGCCAGAGATCCTCGGCCGCCGCCGTGTCGATCACGTGCTCCAGGCGCGGCGTCGAGAGCTGACCCAAGAGGTCGCCGAAGTTGTCTGGGTTCTCCAGCACGAACGCGACCTGCAACAGGGCACGGTCGCTCATCGCCGCCACGGCGGCGGCAATCGCAGCCGTGTCGAGGTGGCCGACGAAGCGGCCCATCGTGACGTACTCGTCGCGGGCGACGAGCACGTGCGTGATGGCGGCGATCTGGGCGGGCGGGATCTTCGCGATCACGGAGCGGGCGCGGCGCGGGTCGAGCTCGACGGCGATGTCGGCGAGGAACTCGGTCGGCAGCTTGGCCGCCATCTGCACGGCGCGGTCGGGCTCCACCAGCCCCGCGATCCGCGCGGACAGCACCGGACCGAAGACCCGCTCGGCGATCGTCGCCACCAGCCCGACGGGCAGCAGCCGGCTCGCTGCGGCGAGCCGCCCGAGCGCGCCCCCCGAGCTGAACAGCACTTCGGTCACCTGCTCGCGCAGCTCGCGGATGTCGTCGCTGGTGATCGCCTGCAGGTAGCCGAGCTGATCGGGAGAGCGGCCGAGCAGACGCGCCAGCTTGGCGATCTCGGCCCGCTTCTGAAAGGTCTCGCTCACCCCAGCACCCTCCTGATCGGGCCGCGCAGCAAGCGCGGGATGTGGTTGAAGGCGAGATCGCCGGCGGCGGCGAGTTCGGCGGCCTGGCGGCGCCTGGCCGCCTCTACGGCACCGGCGAGATCGTCGAGATCCGCGCCCGACAGCCCGCGTAGCGCGGGGGGTGGGGAAGCGCGGAGCTGCGTGCGCAGCGCCGCGAGCGGCTCATCGGACATCGCCTTCACGTTCCATCTTGCACCTCACAGAACCTCTCAGCTACACAAACGTTACATGTGGGCGCGGCGAGTGGCGTCGCGCCTCCCGCTCTGAGGCAATTTCCATCTGTACAGAACGGCGCGATGATGTTCGGACACGGGGCCTAACGGGCCGCTGCGTGTTGGGGGATGATTAGGGACTTGGGAGCAAATTCGCCATCACAGGCGACATGGGAATACATTCGTCCGATCATCAAACCTCTAGGAGGAGGCGTAGTTTTGAGGAGACGCACACGCATGGCTCTGGCGACGTTGCTCTCGCTGGTGGCCGTTGTCGCTGTCAGCGCTTGCGGCAGTTCGTCGAACTCGTCGTCGAAGACGAGCGCCAAGGCATCGACGAGCACGCCCGCTTCGACGACCGCGACGCCGGGCGCAACGGGTACCGTCCAGATGCTGCAGGGCACGGCCCCGCAATCGCTGGACCCCGGCCTTGACTACACGACCCAGGGCTCGGAGGTCAACTGGATCGTCTACACCGGTCTGACCACCTATGCCCACGCCAGCGGAACGGCCGGCGCACAGCTGATTCCCGGCTTGGCGACGGCGCTGCCGACGATCTCCGACGGCGGCAAGACCTACACGGCCACGCTGCGGAAGAACCTCGTGTTCTCGAACGGCTCGCCGGTGAAGGCGAGCGACTTCACGTACACGGTCGAACGGGCGATCAAGATCCCGTGGGGTGGTTCCGGTTCGTTCATCACCCCGAACATCGTCGGCGCCGCCGCGTACGCGGCGGGTAAGGCGAAGACGATCAGCGGCATCACGACCAACGACGCCACCGGGCAGATCGTCGTCCACCTGACGGCGGCGTACGGGCCGTTCGACAACGTGCTGGCGTTCCCGTCGCTGGGTCTGATCCCCGCCGGCACGCCGCTGAAGGCCGAGCCGACAAGCCCGCCTCCCGGCGTCGGGCCGTACGAGGTGACGAACATCGTTCCCAACCAGTCCTACGACGTAGTGAAGAACCCGCACTGGGCCTCGATGGGGATCACCGACATCCCCGCCGGGCACGACAACGTCGACGTGAAGATCTCGTCGAACATCACATCAAACGCGCTGGCGGTGCTGAACAACAGCGCCGACATCTTCGACTGGGCGGACACGATCCCAGGCAGCCTCATCAGCCAGATCCAGTCGCAGGCGGCGAGTCGGTACAAGTCGGTCAACCTCGGTGGATCGACGTACTACATCTTCCTCAACACGACGGAGAAGCCGTTCAGCAGTCAGCTCGCGCGTGAGGCGGTCGTCACCGGACTGAACCAGGACGCCATGTCCCGGCTTGGCTCCGGCACGCTGGAGCCGGCCTGCTTCTTCCTGCCGCCGGACGTCCCCGGGCATCCGACCGGACCATGCCCGTACGGCACGCCCGGTCTCGGCAACCTGGCCAAGGCGAAGGCGCTCGTGAAGCAGTCGGGCATGGCGGGGCAGCCGGTCACGGTGTGGAGCGAGACGCGGTCTCCGCGTCAGCAGTGGATGACCTACTACACGCAGTATTTGAACTCGATCGGGTTCAAGGCCACGCAGAAGGTCATCGCCGACGCGACGTACTTCACGACGGTCGGCGAGTCCAAGACGCTCCATCCTCAGACCGGCTTCACCGACTGGAACCAGGACTTCCCCAACCCGTACGATTTCTACGGCCCGCTGCTCGACGGCAAGTCAATCTTGCCGACGGACAACGAGAACCAGGGGCAGATCAACGATCCGTACATCAACGCGCAGGTGACGAAGCTGGGCGCCACGCCGACGACCGATCTGAGTTCGGTCGCCAGCCAGTGGCAGGCGCTCGACGAGTACGTCGCCAAGAAGGCGTACGTTGCCGTGTTCGGGTACCAGAAGTTCCCGTTCTTCGCATCGACGCGGATGAACTATGGGGCGCTCGTCTTCCAGCCGATCTACGGCTGGGATCTGACGTCGTTCGAATTGAAGTAGCCATTCGCCACGCGGGCCGGGGCAGCACATAGGCTGTCCCGGCCCGCTCGGCATCTCTTATGTCAGCAACCGGAAATCCCGCCGATCTCGCGCTCTCGCTGCCTGACGAGCTGCTCGCCGAAGGTGCCGAGCAGGGGCCCGGGATCGGCCCGTACAAGCTTGCCTGGAAGCGCCTGAAGCGCAACAGGGTCGCACTGTTCTTTGGCGGGCTGTTCCTGCTGATCGTCCTGCTGTGCCTGCTCGCGCCGGTCTATTCGCACGACATCGCGCACATCTCGCCGAGCTTCGGCAACGTCACCGGGACGATCAGGGTCGGTGGCAAGACTGAGAACATCGTCAGCCTGATCGGGATCCCGATCGGGCCCACGTGGAACATCAACCACTACTTCCTCGGGGCCGACGAGCAGGGACGCGACGTCGCGGTTCGGCTCCTTTACGGGGGCCGTAACTCGCTGGAGATTGGATTCGTCGCGACGCTTGTGACGATCGTCCTGGCGACGGTCGCCGGCGTCACGTCCGGGTACTTCCGCGGCATCGCCGACGGAGTGATCAGCCGGATCCTCGACATCATCTGGGCCTACCCGGCGATCCTGCTCGGGATCACGCTCGGCACCGTGCTGAACGTCCACGGACTCGGCCCGTTTCACTCCACGACGCTGCTGTCGACGGCGATGGTCGTCGGATTTGTCTATATCCCGTATGTGGCGAAACCGATTCGCGCCCAGGTGCTGGCGCTGCGCGACCGCGAGTTCGTCGACGCCGCCCGCCAGCAGGGGCTTGGCCACATCCGGATCATGGCCACCGAGATCCTGCCCAACCTGGCCTCCACGATCATCGTGTTCTTCCCGCTGATGCTGGCCAACGCGATCCTCACGGAGGCCGGGCTCACCTTCCTCGGCGCCGGCGTTCAGCCGCCCAACCCGTCGTGGGGGACGATGATCTCCGACGGCATCAGCACGATCCCGGCGGCGTTCCACAACGTTCTGATTCCAGGCATCATGCTGGTGCTGGCCGTCCTCTCGATCAATGTGTTCGGCGACGGCCTGCGCGACGCGCTCGATCCGCGGGCCAAGATCCGCCTCGGCAAGGAGTAATGGGGCGTGGCTCGTTTTCTCGTCCGCCGCCTCCTGGTGATGATCGCGCTGCTGTTCGCGATCTCGGTGATCACCTTCGCGCTGTTCACCCAGGTCCTGCCGAACGGCAACCCCGCGGCGCTGATCGCCGGGCGGCTGGCCACCCCCGCCGAGGTCCACCTGGTCAGCGTTC
>DASZLC010000176.1:0-10654 GCA_035552615.1 Solirubrobacteraceae bacterium | reverse complement strand
GCGCGCGCGACGGTCCCATACCCGGCGTGGCAGACGACGAGATCGACCTGGGGGATCGTCTTGGAATACGACACCCAGTCGACGAGGCGGGCGTTTGCCGGGACGAACGGTGGACCGCCCGGCACCGGCTTGCGGTTCGTCGTGGCCAGCACCCGCACCGGTTCGTTGGCGAGCGCCCGCAGCGCCGCGGTGAGCAGCCGCTGTTCCGGATCCTGGGCCGTCGACGGGGCGATCAGGACGAGCGGTTCATCGCCCGGCGGCAGCTCCACCTCGTGGTAGGGCGGCTCCCACATCAGCGGCCCGACGACACGGAAATGATCGGGCCAGGCGCGGCGGTATTCCAGCTGGGGAAGGCTGCCGACGAGCACCAGCGACGGGCTGAGCCCGCCGTGCAGCCGCTCGACGGGCGGCAGCCCGAGCGTCGCCCGCGTCGCGTTCAGCTCGGCTCGCCCGTGGCGGAGCCCCTGTTCGACGGGCCGGTCGAGTGAGCGCCATAGCCGCGCCCCCACCGCGGTCCGTGGCATCCGCGCGCCCATCGCGTAGGGTGGCAGGCCGGCCTGGCCGACCGGGTTCACGTGCGGGATCACGGTCGCGACCGGCAACCCGGCGAGCTCGGCGGCCATCGCCGGCGCCAGCGTGAGAATGTCGTGGATGACGATGTCCGGGGCGGCGGCGCGCATCTCGCGCTGGGTCTCGGCCGTGGCGAGTACGACCGCCTCGTACGGCTTCAGCGGACGCTCGCGTGTTGGGAACACCGGGTATTCGGGGGCGGCGACGAACCGCATCCCGGCCGCCTCCGCGGGCTCTCGCCAGCGGGCCCACGTCTCGTAGACGACCTCATGGCCGCGGGCCACCAGCCGCTCGCCGAGCGCGAGCAGCGGAAAGGCGTGTCCGGGCTGCCCGAACGCGCCCAGGTACACCCGCAGCGGCCGCTGCGCGCGCGGGGGGGCCCGCGGACCCGGGTTCTGCAAGTTTTCGTTCGCCGACAAGGATTTTCTTTGTGCGCCCAATGTCCTCAGCTAAGGTCAGCCGCGCCGCCGCTGCGAGTGAGCGGGAGACGATATGCGAGACCGACGCCGAGCCACCATCGATAACCTTCGCCAGGCGATCGATTGCCTGCCGCGCGACACGAAGATCGCGATGCTGCGCGGGATCGCGAGCAACCCGATCATCGTCGGGGCATACTCCGACAACGGTGGCATCTGTCCGATGCTGGCCGCGCACCGCGCCGGTGGACGGACGGATTTCATCCAGTTCGCCAAGGCGTGGGACCGGTTCGCCTTCCGGGCCACGCGCGCCAAGCGCGCGCGTCGCGCCACGGAGCGTGAGCTGCTCGTCCTGCGCTCGCACCTGCAGGCCAGTCTGATGGCCGACGAGGGCCCTGCGCCCGACCTGAAGGCCGCCGTCAGCGAGCATCGCCGGCTCGTCCACGAGCGCGAGCAGCGCACCCATCAAGAGCGGCCGCCCGCGCGTGCACGCGCCCGGGTACGACCCGGAGATCCGGACCGCAGCAAGGAACTGGGGCGCCGGAACGGCTGGGCGTGGACGCGGGTCGTGCGTCGCTACGACGAGTACGAGCGTGCCCTGGAGCTGCTCGATTCTCAGCGTGCGCTCGTTGACGAGCGCCCCCGCGAGTTCGCCGGCTCGTAGCGGCAGCCGCCGAACGCATACTCTCGGCGGCCGATGGCCGTCCGCCCGCCCGCATCCGTGATCGTCCCGTTCGCGGGATCTGAGTCCGAGCTGGAGGTGCTTCTGAGCGCCCTGATGCAGCTGCGGCTCGCCGACGGCGACGAGCTGATCGTCGCCGACAACCGCCCGGACGATCCGGACGCGGAGCGGCACGGCACGGAGCACGGGCCGATCAGCGTGATCCCGGCCGGCGGCATCTCCTCGCCGGGCTTCGCGCGCAATCGCGCGGCGGCGGCGGCGCGCTGCGAGTGGCTGGTGATGATCGACGCCGACACCGAGCCGTCGCCGACGCTGCTTGACGCCTACTTCACGCCGCCGCCGGCGCCAGCGACGGCGATCCTCGCCGGCGGCATCATCGACCGCGCCGCGACGGCGGGCCTCGCCGGCCGCCACAGCGCCGGGCGCGCCCAGATGGATCAGGTGACGACGCTGCGGCGCGGCAGCTGGTCCTACGCCCAGAGCGCCAACTGCGCCGTGCGCCGTGCGCCGTTCGTGGCCCTCGGCGGCTTCGACGAGCTCGCCAGGGCGGGCGAGGACGCCGACCTGTGCTTCCGCCTGCGGGCCGAGGGCTGGGCGATCGAGCCGCGCCCGGCGGCCAGCGTGATCCACCGCAGCCGCGCGACGATCCCTGCCCTGCTGGCCCAGCTCGCGCGGCATGGCGCGGGCGCGGCGTGGCTGCAGGCTCGCTACCCGGGCTCGTTCCCGCCGCCCACGCGGCTGCGGTTCCTGGCACGGCTGGCCCGGTCGGCCCGCGCGGCCGCACTGGCGGGCGCCGGGGGCGACGGTGACGGCGCCTACCGCGCCGCGCTGGAGATCGGCGAGGCGTGCGCGTTCGAGGGCGGACGGCTCCTGTCCAACCGGGCCCGCATCTCGAGGATCGCCTGAATGCCGCCGCAGGTATCCGTCGTCGTGTCGACCTTCAACCGTCCGCAGCGGCTGGCGGCGCTGCTGGAGGGCTTGCGAGCCCAGACGTTCCCCCGGAAACGTTTCGAGGTGATCGTCGTCGACAACGGCTCGGGCCCAGAAACCGCACGTGTGCTCGAAGCCGAGCTGGCCCGGGGCGAGTTGCCGCTGCGCACGGTCCGGCACGAGCGCACCCTCGGTCCCGCGGGCGGGCGCAACAGCGGTTGGCGGCTGGCGCGAGCGGAGCTCGTCGCCTTCACCGACGACGATTGCGTGCCCAGCCCCGAGTGGCTCGCCGCCGCGCTGAAGGCAGCCAAGGCCAATCCGCACGCGATCGTCCAGGGGCGCACCGAGCCGAACCCGGACGAGCTGCCGGGCGCGCGGGCGCTGACCTGCCGGACCGTGTCGATCACCGAGCTCTCGCCGCAGTTCGAGACCTGCAACATCCTCTACCCCCGCGCTGTGCTGGAGGAGCTCGGCGGCTTCGACGAGGCGTTCGGGCTGTGGCCGGCCGGCGAGGACACCGACCTGGCCTGGCGGGCGATCGGCCGCGGGACAGAGGCGGTGTTCGCGCCCGAGGCGCTCGTGCGGCACGCGGTAGTCCGCCTCGGCTGGATCGGCGCACTGCGCGACGCCGCTCGCTGGGGCGCGTCGGCCCGGATGGTGGCCCGCGAGCCGGGGACCAGGGCGATCCTCTACGGCGGGGTCTTCTGGAACGTCTGGCACTACCTGCTGGTGCGCTCGGCGCTGTCGCTGGTCGGGCCCGCGTGGCTCCGGCATCTTCTCGTCCGTCGCCACGTGCGCGCGCTGAGGCGGCGCGCCCGCGCGGCCGGGGCGGGGGAGTGGGCCATCCCGTACCTGCTCGCCTATGACGCGATCGAGACGGTGGCGATGATCCGCGGTGCCGTCCGCAACCGCACGCTCGTCCTCTGACAGGATGCGGGCAATGAGCGAATACGAACTGGAACTGCTGGGACCGATCGAGGCGGGCTTCGACGAGGTGTTGAGCGCGGAGGCGCTGGCCTTCGTGGCCACCCTGCAGCGCCGCTTCGGCGCGACCCGCACGCGGTTGTTGCAGGCCCGCGCCGAGCGCCACGCCCGGCTGCGCGCCGGCGAGCTGCTCGACTTCCTGCCCGACACGGCCGAGGTCCGCTCAGGCGAGTGGAGCGTGGCCGCGGCGCCGCCCGACATGCGCCAGCGCTGGGTCGAGATCACGGGGCCCACCGATCGCAAGATGACGATCAACGCGCTGAACTCCGGCGCCGATGGGTTCATGGCCGACTTCGAGGACGCGAACTCCCCGACCTGGACGAACATGGTCAGCGGCCACATCAACCTGCGCGATGCGATCGACCGGACGATCTCCTACGACGGGTCCGACGGCCGCCATTACGAGCTGGTGGACAGGCCGGCGACGCTGCTCGTCCGCCCGCGGGGCTGGCACCTCCCAGAGCGACACCTGATCGTCGATTCAGAGCCCGTCTCGGGGTCGCTATTCGACTTCGGCCTCTACATCTTCCACTGCGCACGGCGGCTGCTCGACGTGGGCTCGGGGCCGTACTTCTACCTGCCGAAACTGGAGTCCCATCTCGAGGCGCGGCTGTGGAACGACGTATTCGTCTTCGCCCAGGAGCAGCTTGGGATCCCCACCGGGACGATCAAGGCGACCGTGCTGATCGAGACGCTCCCCGCGGCGTTCGAGATGGAGGAGATCCTGTACGAGCTCCGCGAGCACTCCGCGGGGCTGAACGCGGGCCGCTGGGACTACATCTTCTCCTCGATCAAGTCGTTTCCCGAGCGCCCGGAGATGGTCCTGCCGAACCGCAGCGACGTGACGATGACCGTGCCGTTCATGCGGGCCTATACCGAGCTGCTCGTCGCCACATGTCATCGCCGCGGAGCGCACGCGATGGGCGGGATGGCGGCGCTGATCCCCTCCCGACGCGATCCCGAAGCGAACGAGCGCGCGCTCGACGGGGTCCGCGCCGACAAACAGCGCGAGGTGGGGCAGGGGTACGACGGCACGTGGGTGGCGCACCCGGACCTCGTACCTGTCGCTCGCGACGTGTTCACGGTCGGCCTGCAGGGCGCGCCGAACCAGCTCGGCAAGCAGCGCCCGGACGTGCACGTCACGGCACACGACCTGCTCGACCTGGCCGCCACGCCGGGCCAGGTGACCGAGGCGGGAGTCCGCACGAACATCTCCGTCGGCTTCCAGTACGTCTCCTTCTGGCTGACCGGCCGCGGCGCGGCGGCGATCAACTCGCTGATGGAGGACGCTGCCACCGCCGAGATCTCGCGCAGCCAGATCTGGCAGTGGGTCCATCACGGCGCCACGCTTCCGGACGGCACCGTGATCACCGCCGAGCTGATCCGGCGGCTGCTCGACGAGGAGACCGACAAGATCAGGGCCGCGGTCGGCGAGGAGACGTGGGAGGCAGGGCGTCCCGCTGAGACGCGGCGGATCTTCGAGCAGATGGCGCTCTCGGAGGAGCTGATCGAGTTCCTCACGATTCCCGCGTACGCGTATCTCGACTGATCAGAGTCGCTCGGGCAGCCCGTTGCGGACGAAGATCGCCTCGACGCGCGCCGGGTCCGGTGGCGCGTCCGGCCAGGTCGCGAACCGCGCCGGGTCGTCGTCGGCCGAGCGCGCGATGAACGCCGTCACCTGTTCGATCCGCTCCCCAGCCAGGGTCAGCACGTCGAGCGCGAACGGCACGTATGCGCGCTCGCGCTCGTGCCACGTGTACGCCCCGACGGCAAGCTGCCCGCTGGCGTGCGCCGCCACGTGGCGCCAGCGATACAGGCCCGACAGCGGTCCGAGAGCGAGGAAGCTGGGCAGCTCGGCACCCCGGTACCAGCTGGCCAGCGGGGGCATCGACCACGCCGCCTCCTGGCTCAGCATTCCGACCACGCGCTCGATGTCGCCGTTGGCCATCGCGTCCATGTAGCGCGTGACGATCCGCGCCGTCTCCCGGTCGCCGAGCGCGCGCAGCGTCGCCTGCTGACTGCGGTCGGGCAGCATCTCGGCCACCGTCTTCCGGGCCCGCTGCAGGGCGCTGTTGACCGCGGCCACGGTCGTCTTCAGGACACTCGCGACCTCACTGGCCGAGAAGCCCAGCACCTCCCGGAGGATCAGGACGGCGCGCTGGAGCGCCGGCAGATGCTGCACCGCGGCGATGAAGGCCAGCTCGACCGACTCGCGCAGCTCATACCTCGCCTCGGGTGAGGGGGCGCCGTCGGCGAGCGCCAGTCCGCCATCGGGGTACGGCTCGATCCACACCGACTCGGCCAACGGCATCCCCGGGCCCGCCGGCGCCATCTCCGATGGAGGCCCGTGCTCGATCGGCAGGACCCGCCGGGGACGGCGCGCGATCACGTTGAGGCTCGTGTTGGTGGCGATCGTGTACAGCCACGAACGCAGCGAGCTGCGCCCTTCGAACCGCCCCAGACCGCGCCAGGCGCGCAGCAGCGCATCTTGGAGCGCGTCATCGGCATCGTGCACGGAGGCCAGCATCCGGTAGCAATGGGCGTGCAGTTCGGACCGGTAGGGCGCGATCAGCGGTTCGAACGCGGATTCGTCGCCGCGACGAAACGCGTCGAGCAGCTCGAGCTCGCGGGCGGGGTCGCGGATCGGGGTGGACGTCATCCGACCTCCGAAGCTTAATCCGGACGGCGGAGCGTGGCTATCAACGAACGGCGAGGTAGCCGACCATCCGCTGGGCGAGGCCGGTGGCGAAGCGCAGCTCGGGCTGGCTGGCCGTGACCGGTTCGGCAGGGGGCGGCGGGAGACGTTCGGCGGCCGCCGGCGCCAGCCCGGCGATCAGCTCGCACGCGATCGTCCGCGCGGTCCGAACGACCTCGGGCTCGAACGACCAGATCATCTCGAACCGCCGCTCGGGCTCCGGCTGTGGCGCGACCGACGGCGGCTCCCAGGCGGCCAGGCACGCCTGGGCGCCGGGGGCGTCGACGACGAGCGTCCATTCACGCGAGAGCGGGTCGGCGCGCGCCACCGGCACCTCGATCGGGCCGTCGTCGGGCAGGCTGAGAGCATCGAAGTCAGCCAGCGCGCAGGCGACCTCGGCGGTCCGGGCGAGCTCGACCCAGCGCCGACGCGACTGCTCGTAGTACGTCACTCGCTGGAAGCTCGCGACGAGCAATCCGGCCGCAGCGCGGGCGCAGTACTCGTCCTCGATCGCCCGGGTCACCTGGAGTAACGCGCGCTTTTTGATCGTGACCGGCTGCAGGTCGGTGCGCAGCTCGCGGAGCCCGGCGAAGATCGAGCTCGCCCGGCCACGCCCCGTGGCCGCGGCGCGCGCGATGGCGGCTGGAATCGAGAGTCCGTGCTCGCGGAGTCGCAGGACCTCCTGCAGCATCTCGACGTCCCGCGGGCTGTATCGATGGTGGCCGCCCGGTAGACGCTGAGGGGTCGGAAACCCATATCGTGCCTCCCACATGCGCAGCGTTCCCGCCGACATGCCGGCGCGCTCGGCCAGCTGTGCCGTCGTGAGACTCGGCCCCGGATCGGCGGACATCGACCGCAGACTACAGTGTGTTGCGCAAAATTCAACGTTGCGTTATGGTCGGCGGAACGGATTTCCACGCGAGAAAGGAGCGACCGATGCGCGTCGTGCTCACCGGTGCCACAGGGACGATCGGACAGGCGGTGGCGGATGCGCTGCTTGCCCGCGGCGACACGGTCGTGGCGCTCTCGCGCAATCTGGAGCGCGCGCGGGCGAAGCTGAGTGACGAGCGAGTCGTCCTCCACGCCTGGGAGCGGCCGGCCAACGGTCCGCCGCCGAAGGACTCGCTGAGCGGCGCCGACGCGGTCATCCACCTGCTTGGCGAGCCGATCGCACAGCGGTGGACCGCGCGGGCGAAGGCGGCGATCCACGACTCGCGCGTGCTCTCGACCCGCGCGCTCGGCCGCGGCCTGCGGGCCCTTCCGGAGGCCGAGCGCCCGAAGGTGCTCGTTTCCCAATCGGCCACCGGCTTCTACGGGCCCCGCGGTGCCGAGCCGGTCGATGAGAGCTCGGCGCCCGGGACCGACTGGCTATCAGAGCTCGTCGTCGCGTGGGAGGCCGAGGCGATGGCGGCGGCCGACCTCACCCGGGTCGCCGTGACCCGCACCGGCGTCGTGCTCTCGCCGACGGGCGGTGCACTGCAGAAGATGCTGCCCGTCTTCAAGGCCGGGATCGGCGGCCCCGTGGCCGGCGGCCGGCAATACCTGCCGTGGGTTCACCTCGACGATGTCGTCGGGGCGTTGCTGACGTGCCTGGACGACACGACCGCCGAAGGCCCGATCAACGTCGTGGCGCCGAATCCGGTGACGAACGCCGAGTTCTCCAAGGCACTTGGACGGGCTCTGCACCGGCCCGCGGTGCTCCCGGTGCCGGGCTTCGCCATCAAGGCGTTGTACGGCGAGATGTCGGTGATCGTCATCACGGGCCAGAACGTCCAGCCGTCGCGGTTGAAGCTGCTCTCCTACGAGTTCGCCCGGCCGCAGTTGCAGGAGGCATTGAACGCCGTGGTCGGCGCTCGGCCATAAGATCTTCAGCATGCCGCTCTACGATTTCCACTGCCTCGCGTGCGATTGCCGGTTCGAGGCGCAGGTCCCGTACGGCGAGCTGCCTTCGTGCCCCGAGTGCGGCGCCGCGCGCACCGAGAAGCTGCTGGCGCCGTTTGCGGGACCGTTCACCGTCGGAGTTCGTGGGTACGCGGCCAAGAAGTCGGACGCCACGCGCGCCGCCCGCGAGGAGCAGCGCGCCGAGCGCAAGGCCGAGCGGATCGAACGGCGCAAGCACGACGGCGCCTGAGCCGATACTTAGCGCTAACTAAATCCAGGGCCGCTGTCGGAATTCCTGCTCTAAGGTGGGGCGGCACGTGAATGGGCTCCAGCGTGCACGGCAGGTGACTCGGTGAGCAGCGGCACGAACCGGTCGCCGGCGGACCGGGCGATCGCGCTGCTCGGCTGCGCGGGCGGCACTGTCACGTTGGCGATCGTTGCGATCACCTCGGCGGTTACCCATGCGAGCGCGTTCTGGATCGTGCTCGGGTCGGTCGGCTTCCTGGTGCTGTCCGCCGTCGCGGCGCACTGCCTGCGCCTGGTCCGGCGCCACGGGTTCTTCTATGAGCCGGCGGACGACGAGGACGAGGACGAGGACGGGAGCCCAGAAGGCGGCACGGGGAACCGATTCCCACCCGACGCGCCCGACGGCGACGGATCACTCGAGTTCGACTGGGACGGCTTTCTGGCGGGCTTCTGGGAGCACGTCGAGGCGTCGGGGCGTCAGTCGGAGCGCGAGCTCGCGCTCCAGTAGAGCGCGCGCTCGGGACGCAGCGCGAGCATCGGACCGGCCGGCGGCGCCTCGGTATAGGCGGGGTACTTCGAGCACAGCGCGCCGACGGCATCCGGGCTCGCATCCGCGGTGAGGATCTCGACCTCACCGAGCACCTGCACCCACGCCAGGCGCGACCAGTCGACGTCGTAGTGGTCGACCGTCAGCGCGGCGCGTGGATCGCGGCGCAGACGGCGGACCCGCGCCAGCCGATCCGGCGCAACACGCTTTGGCTTATGGTCGACGGCCGAGTACAGGCGATCGCCGACGAGCGCGAAGGTCACCGGCTGCACCCGCGGGTGCCCGCGCTCGTCAAGCAGACCGAGATGCCCGACCGGCGCCGAGCGGAGTAGCTCGGTCGCCCACGGCGGGAGTGTTGCGAGCGTGCTCAGCGGTGCGCTACTGCTCGAAGCCCTGCATACGCTCTTGGTTCTGCTTGCGCTCCGCGAGCACCTGACCGACGATGTAGATGATCAGGAGGTTCGCGATCACGCCGATCCCAAGGAAAGTGATCAGCAGGGCGAGCGTCTGGCCGAACGCGCTCGGCTTCTCGCCGAGACTGAGAATGGCAGCCGCAGTGAGCATGGCTGCAAGCATATCTGCTGCCGGGGCGGGGAGGCTGCCCCCCACGACGCGCTAGCGTTCCGGGCCGCCGGCCCGGTAGCTCAGCTGGTTAGAGCAGCGGACTCATAATCCGTCGGTCCTGGGTTCGAGCCCCAGCCGGGCCATTGGGAAGTTCCTGGTCATTCGTCATCTTGACCGCGCAGAAGGTGGCGGTATTCGCCAGGAACTGCGCACCAACCCGCGCACCGTCGGTCGTGGTCGGTTATCGGATCGTGATGCTGGTGGTTCCGAACGGTCGGGCGCCGTTGACGGCGGCGGTGATGTGGTAAACGCCCGGGCACCAGCCGCTCGAGCGCGGGTTGATGTTGATGGTGAACGTTCGCCCGCGGACGTCGGCCGGGTTGCTCCAGATGTCTGCGCCGTAGGACGGGGCGCATCCAGGGCGCGGGCCGCCGGTCACGAGGAAGCGGTATCCGGCGCGCTCGATCAGCACCGTGAAGTGCACGGCGATGATGGTGTGCCGGTCGCCGACGGCCGGGGTGGCGGTGAGCGGGTTGGGGGTCGCGGGATCGCGCTCGGCACGCCGCGTCAGCGCCGTTTCAGGGCCGGGCGTCGGTCCTGTCGTGATCCGGTTCAGAGCGGCCGGGTTCCCCGCACGGGCGATGACCGATCCGTCGGCGGCATACCACGTGATCACGGTCGGAATCCCGACCCCGGACAGGACGCCTGCGGCCACGTTCTGGTGGACCTCGACGCGCACGGTGATCGGGTGCGGATAGGTGGGTCCGAAGGACGCGCCCCACGGCTGGCGGGGCACCGACCAGCTGACAGCGGTGACGCCGTCCGGGACGACCTCGTAGAACGGGTTTCGTCCGCTGCCTTGCCGCAGCGCGATCGGAGGCACGGGCGTGAGCATGGTGCTCGCGGTGAGCCGCTCCGCGGCGCTGTACCCATGCGGGAGGCGGACTGTCGAGCCAAGCTCCAGCTGGCTGCGGCCAGCGTGGATGCTGCGGACGACGTATAGGTAGACCTCCGTTCCGTCCTTGAGACGGACGGCGCGCGTCAGCGCCGGGACGAGCCGCGCGTGGGCGTGGCGGAACGCGAGAGCATGGTCGCGGAGGTAGGCGCCGTGGTTGAAGGCGCGGGCCGCCGGCGTCTGC
>DASZLC010000175.1:0-9930 GCA_035552615.1 Solirubrobacteraceae bacterium | reverse complement strand
GCGAGGAGGAGCTGCTGGCGCACGTGCGCGTCCGGCTGGAGCGATACAAGCTTCCGCGTCAGATCGTGTTCCTCCCCGAGATCCCGCGTACCCCGACCGGCAAGGTCATTCGTCGAGAGCTGAGCGATGCGCCCGCGTCCGGGCGGCGCGGATGAGCGAGCGCCAGCTGCCATTCGTGCCCGGCTTCGTCGCGGAGATCGGCGGGATGGTGCACCTCACCGCGACCGCGTTGGTGCGCATGCTGTCGCCGCCGTTCGACTACGGGCCCGAGCTGCTCGGCCAGCTCCGCTTCGCCTTCAAGGTCTCCTGGTTTCCGCTGATCCTGAGCTCGTTCGCGCTGTCGTTCGGCCCGGCCGGGATCCAGGCGTCCGACTTCCTCGGCCTGTTCGGTGCGCTCGACCGCCTCGGTGCCGCCTACGAGTTGATCGTGGTGAGGGAGTTCGCGCCGTTCGTCACCGCGATCGTGATCGCCGGGGTCGCCGGCACGGCGATCTGCGCCGACCTCGGCGCCCGCCAGGTCCGGCAGGAGACCGATGCGCTGGCGGTGATGGGCGTCGAGCCGGTCAAGGGGCTCGTCGTCCCGCGGCTGATCGCGATCACGGTGACCGCCGTGCTGTTCGACATCTTCTCGCTGCTGAGCGGGATGCTCGGGGCGATCGTCGTGGTGCTGGAGAACCACGCGCCGCTCGGTCCGTTCTTCGCGTCGTTCTTCGCCAACGCGACGGCGCTAGAGCTCGGCGCCTCGATCCTGAAGGCCGGGATCTACGGCGCGGTGATCGCCGTCGTCTGCTGCTACAAGGGGATGAACGCCTCGGGCGGTCCTGAGGGCGTGGGGCGCGCCGTGAACCAGGCGGTCGTGATCGCGTTCCTGCTGATCGGCGCGATCGACTACACGTTCACCCAGCTGCTGCTGGCGACACACCCGATCCTGTCGGAGACGCGGTGAGCGCCCTGGCGGAGACCGCCGACGGCTTCGGCCGCGCCGCCGACTTCTTCTGGCGCGTCGCGCGCGGCGTGGCGAGCCGCCGGCTCGGCACCTACTCGGCCGAGGTGCTGCGCCAGGCGGGGATCCTCACCATGGGATCGGTGCTGATCGTGCTGGCGCTGTGCTTCGCGCTCGGGCTCGTCGTCGGCATCGAGGGCTCCTACGGGGCGCGGCTGATCGGGGCGCCGTCGGCGGCCGGGGCGTTCACGGCGATCGGCGATCTGCGCGAGATCACGCCGTACGCGTTCGGTTACATGATGGCGGCGAAGGTCTCCACCGGGTTCGTCGCCGAGCTCGGGACGATGCGCATCACCGAGGAGATCGACGCGCTGGAGGTGATGGGGATCAACGCCCCCGTGTACCTGTGCTCGACGCGGCTCGGCGCGACGTGGATCATCCTCACCCCGGTCTACGCCGTGGCGATCCTGGTCTCGTTCGTCGGCTCCTACATCGCCGTCGTGCTGGAGGTGGCGCAAGTCTCGGGCGGCGGCTACCTGGAGCTGTTCTGGAAGTTCCAGAGCCCGGATGACTATCTGTTCAGCGCGATCAAGGCGTTGGCGATGGCGACGTTCGTCGTGCTGGTCGGGTGTTACTACGGCTACAACGTCCGGGGCGGTCCGGTCGAGGTCGGCCGGGCCACGGCCAAGGCGATGGTGGTCAACCTGATCGGCGTGCACGTGATCGGGATCCTGGGCAGCCAGTTGTTCTGGGGCGGGGCGCCGCGACTCCCGATCGGCGGCTGATGGGGGCGCGGGGGAACCGGGGGCTGTGGCTCGCCGCGCTCGCCGCGGTCGTGATCGCGGTGGCGACCGTGATCGTCACCGGTGCGGGCGGCAGCTACACGATCCACGCGCTCTTCGAGGACTCGGGTCAGCTCGTCACCGGGGGTGAGGTGCAGGTGGCCGGGCGCTCGGTCGGGTCGATCAGCGGGCTGTCGTTGACGCCTGACGGTCTCGCCGACGTGACGCTGTCGCTCGGCGGCAGCGGGATCACCCCACTGCACACGGGTACCCGGGCGATCATCCGCGCCGTCGGCCAGGCCGGCGTCGACAACCGCTTCGTGCAGCTGATCCCGGGTCCGGCGAGCGCTCCGGCGATGCGCTCCGGGGCCGAGCTGCCAACCGCACAGACGACCGGGATCGTCGACCTCGACTCCGTGCTGGACAGCTTCGGCCCGCAGACGCGCGCGGCGCTCCAGCAGCTGATCGCTCACAGCTCGCAGGCATTCGCCGGATCGGGGTCACGCTTCTTCAATCAGATGCTCGGGTCGCTCGACCCGGCGCTCGCCGAGCTCAACGGCCTCAGCGGCCAGGTGGCGGGCGATCGCTCCGCGCTGACCCGGCTCGTCTCCACCGGCGCGCTCGCCGCCGCGGCCGTCGCCGCGCGCGCCCCGGCGCTGCAGCAAGCGGTGGCGCAGGCGGCGACGACGTTCGCCGAGGTCGCCTCGCAGCACGCCCAGCTCGCCGACCTGCTGACGCGCGCCCCATCGCTGCTGCGCCAGGCCGCCGCGACGCTGGCCCAGACATCGACGGCGGTCACCGCGCTGCGCCCGGCGCTGCGGGCGGTCCTGCCGGTGGCACCGCCGCTGAAGGAGTTCCTGTCGCTGGCGCCGTCGACGCTCGATCGCCTCACTCCCACCGTCACAACGCTGAACGGCGAGCTCGCGCCGCTGCGCCAGACACTCGCCGACCTGAAACCGCTGGCGGAGCCTGCTGTCTCGGCGCTGCGCTCGGCGGTGCCCGCGCTGCGCAGTGTGATGCCGATCCTGATCGGACTGCGCGAGTACGGCTCGGACCTGATCCTCGGGATCTTCAACGGGCTCGGCGGACTCGTATCCGGTCCATACACCTCGGAGGGCCACTACGCGAAGCTGAACTTCGTCCAGTCGCCCCAGACCCTGTTCCAGGGGACGCTCAGCCAGATCCTCTCCAGCGCGCCGCTTGCGCCCGGGGTGCTCGGCGTCCGGACGCACCTGCTCGCCCGCTGCCCGGGCGGCGACGCGCCGCCGGCGCCCGATGGATCGAACCCGTGGATCCCCAGCCAGGGGCTGTGCAACCCCGCCGACGACACTCCGTTGAGCGTGGACTTCCCATGAGAGCGCGCGCAGCTGTGGCCCTCGCGCTGGCGGCGCTGATCGCGGTCGTGGTGCTCCGGACGTCCTCCAGCAGCGGCGGCACCTACCACGCGGCGGCCGTGTTCGACAGCGCCGAAGGGATGGTGCCCGGCCAGCTCGTGAAGATCGCCGGCGCCCGCGCCGGCAAGGTGACCGCCGTCAAGCTCCAGCCCGGGCCGAGCGCGCTGATCGAGTTCACCCTGCCGCGCGATCTCGCACCGCTCCACGTCGACGCGAGCTGCCAGATCCTGCCCGAGGGGCTGATCTCCGAGAACTACGTGCAGTGCGATCCAGGGTCGTCGAGCGCACCGGCGCTGCCGCGCTCCCCCCAGGACGGATTGCCGACCGTCCCGCTGAGCCAGACGACGGTGCCGGTCTCGCTCCAGGACGTCCTGAACATCTTCTCGCTCCCTGTCGACGAGCGGCTGTCGGTGCTGATCAACGAGCTCGGGATCGGCACGGCGGGTCGCGGGACCGACATCAACGCGATCCTCCGCCGCGCCGATCCGGCGTTGACCCAAGGCGACCGCGTCCTGTCGATCCTCGACGCGCAGAACCGCCAGATCAGCGACGCCGCGGGGCAGACCCGCGCGGTGATCGGAGCGCTCGCCGCACAGCGCTCGGGCGTCCGACGGTTTGTCGACAACGCCGCCAGCGTCGCATCGAGCACGGCCGCCGTCCGGGGCGCGCTGGCGGCGGGCGTGGCGAAGCTGCCGGCCCTGCTCACCACGCTGCGCGCCAACCTCGCGCCCGTCGATCGCGTCGCGCGTGAGGGCACCCCGCTGCTCGGCGAACTGCGCGCCGCAGCGCCCGGGCTCGAGGATCTGAACACCACCTTGCCGGCGTTCACGCGCGCCGGGCAGCCGGCCGTCACCGCGCTCGGGCGGGCGACGGTGATCGGACGAGCTGCCGTGTCGGCGGCCACCCCGGTCATCGACCAGCTGGCGCGCCTCGGCGCGGTCACGCCGGGGGTCCTGACTCTGCTTGACCAGCTGCTCGTCTCCAGCCGCGACAGCGGCGCGTTTGAGGGCCTGCTGCACCTGCTCTACAGCCTCTCGACCGACGCCGGCGCGTACGACTCCACCTCGCACTTCGTCTCGGCGCTGATCATCCCGTTCCCGCTCTGCATCGCCGACGCCAGCACCCCCGGGTGCAGCCACACCTATGACTCCGCCGGTCAGGGCAGCGTGCCCGTCAACGACGGCGCCGCCGGGACCCAGCCGGCCGCCGCCGCACAGCCGGTCACCGCTCCGGTGCACGGGCACACCAGTGCGCTGCACTCACTCCTGGGGTACCTGCTGCGATGAGCCACCGGCGGCAGCGACAGCGGTGGCTGGAGTACCTGCTTCCCGGGCTCGGCCTGGTGGCGATCGTCGCGGTGATCGCGTTCGTCTACGTCTCGTACACGGCGAATTCCGGGCTCCCGTTCAGCGCCACGTACAACCTCTCGGCGCGGCTGCCCGATGCCGAACGGCTGATCAAGACCGACGAGGTGCGGATCGGCGGCGTCCGCGTCGGCCAGGTCTCCTCGGTCACCGCGCGCCTCGGTTCCGGCGGGCGGCCCTACAGCGTGATCGGGTTGGCCCTCAGCCCCTCGGTCGGCGCGCTGCCGATCGACACGCGGATCGAGGTGCAGTCCTCCTCGGTGCTCGGCCAGACGTACGTCGACCTGATCCCCGGGCACAGCGCGACGCGGGTCCGCAGCGGCGGCACCATGCCGATCTCCGACGCGCGGCCAGTTGTCCAGCTGACCGACCTGTTCGACATCTTCAACCACGCCACGGCGCGCTCGATCCAGTCGACGATCGGGGAGTTCGGCTACGGCCTGGCCGGCCGCGCGCCGGAGCTGAACGAGCTGCTGGCCGAGCTCCCGCCGCTGCTCGTGCCGTTCACCACGGTCGCCGAGACGCTCGCCGCTCGCGCGACCGACCTCACGGGCCTGCTGCACGGTTGGGAGTCCCTGGCCGGTGCGCTGGCGCCGGTTACCGGGCAGCTTTCCGGGCTCGTCTCCGGCGCCGCCACGACAGTCAGCGCGCTGGCGTCCGAACGCCGGGGCCTGGCTCAGACCATCATCGATTTGCCGTCCAGCGAGAGCGCGGCGACGACCGCGCTCGGCGACCTTCACCGGCCGCTGAGCACACTGGCGGCGCTGATCGAGCGGCTGCGCGCCGCCGGTCCGCTGCTGCCAGTCACGCTCGCGCGGGTCAACGCGACGCTGTCGGCCGGCCAGCGGCCCCTGCGCCAACTGCCGACGTTCTCGCCGGTCCTCGGCGGCGCGCTGGCCGAGCTCCAGGCGCTCAGCCGTGAGCCGACGACGGCCGCGTCGCTGCGCCAGCTGACCGCGACGCTGAACGCCCTGCGTCCGCTGCTCGTGTCGCTGACGCCCGCCCAGGTGGACTGCAACATCATCGGCCTCTACGGGCGGAACTTCAGCTCCGCGTGGGGCACACTGGGCAGCGGCATCGGACCGTCGTACGTGGTGGCCGGTGTCGTCACGCCCGGCGCCACCGGCGAGGTGCTGCAGTCGGCCAAGCCGGCCGCGAACCTCCACATCAACTACCTGTCGCACGAGGATCCGCAGGAGTGCGAGTCCGGCAACGAGCCGTACAGCGCCACGCAGCAGGACCTGTCCAATCCGCCCGGCAACCAGTCGCGCTCGGTGCCGAGCACGACGCCGCCCGCCGGCGTCGCCGCGCTGGCGCAGCGCGCCGGGCTGCTGACACCGCCCTCGCCCACCGCGCGATGATCGGACGCGTCCGGCATGCCAGCACCGGCGGCGAGCGCGCCCGCCATGCCCGCGGGCGCCACCGGCGCGCCGCCGCGGTGGCGGTGCTGCTGCTGGCGCTCTGCTTCTACATCGCGTTCGTGAAGCAACTGCCGTTCCAGAACCGGTTCGTCGTGCGCGCCGTGTTCAGCTCGGCCAACCAGCTGAAGGCCGGCAACCCGGTGCGCATCTCGGGGCTGCCGGTCGGCTCGGTGACCGGGGTGGGGCCGGGTCCGGGACGCACCTCGATCGTGACATTGGCGTTGAGCGACCACGCCGGCGTGCACGAGGACGCCTCGCTGTCGATCGAGCCGCGGCTGCTGTTCGAGGGCAACTTCTACGTGAACCTGAGCCCCGGCTCGCCGGCGGCGCCGCTGCTGCGTTCCGGGCAGACGATCCCGCTGACCCAGACGAGCGCGCCGGTGCAGATCGATCAAGTGCTCGACGTGCTCGACGCGCCGACCCGAGCCGAGCTGAGCTCGACCTTCTCCGCGCTCGCCGCGGGCCTTGGCGGGAACGCGCGCCAGGTCCCCGGGTACACCGGCCTGCAGGACGCCGCGCGCCAGCTCGCCGCCGCACTGCCGCCCGTCGCCGCGGTCGCGGCCGGACTGCAGGGCGTGGCACCGAATGATCTGGCCAACGCGATCGGCTCCTCCAGCGACGTCACCGCGCAGCTCGCCGCGGATCCGGGCGCGCTGTCGGACCTCGTCACCAGCAGCGCCCAGGTGCTCGCGGCGCTGGGCGGCGGTCACGGCGCGCTCGCGCGTGACATCGCGGGGCTGGATACCCTCAGCCGCCTCGCCCCGGCGACGCTCGCCTCGCTGCACCGCGCGCTGCCGATGCTGACAACGTTCGCGCACGCGCTGAAGCCGGCGCTGACGCTCGCGCCGGGCGCGCTGCGCGACACGAACGAGCTCTTCATCCAGCTGCGGACCCTCGGGTCGGCGCCCGCACTGCCCCGGCTCGTGACAGCGCTGGCGCCGTTCACGCGTTCCGCCCCGGCGCTGGAGACAGAGCTCCCCGCCGCGTTCCGGCTGCTCACCGGCCTCGACATCTGCACGTCACGGAACATCGCGCCCGCGCTCGACACCGTCATCGCCGACGGTGCCAACACGAGCGGCTACCCGGCGTGGAAGGACCTGCTGCACCTCGGCGCCGCGCTCTCCGGTGCATCGGCGTCGTTCGACGGCAACGGCGTGGCACTGCGCATCGGGCTCGCCGAGGGGGACCAGACCGCGTCGGGGTTGATCCCCGGGTTCGGGCAGCTGACCGGCACGTACCAGCACGAGGGAGTGCGGCCCGAGTGGCTGGGCTACGGCGTCGTGCCGCCGTTCCGCCCCGACCAGCCGTGTGACCGCCAGCCGCTCGCGCAGGTGAACCGATGAGCACCGCCTTGCGCCGCCGCGCCCTCTCCAACCTGCTCGCGCTCGCGGTGATGTTCGCCGCCGGGATCGTCGCGGCCGGGTACGTGCTGCTCCACGAGCGCCTGTCGGTCCCCGTCCGCAGCACGTACGACATCAGCGCCCAGCTGACCGCCGCCGATGGCGTCGTCCCCGGACTCGGGCAGCCCGTGAACGTGGCCGGGGTGCAAGTCGGGTCGATCGCCGCTGCCCACGTCGCCGGCGGCCTGGCGGTGGTGACGTTGCAGCTGAACCGCGGTCAGGTCCCCCACGTGTACGCCGACGCCGACGTGACGCTGGCGCCCGTGACGCCGCTCGGCGACGTCGAAATCGACCTCTCACCGGGCGCTCCCCCCGCCGCCGCCCTGGCCCCCGGCGCCACCGTCCCCGTCTCGCAGTCGACCTCGCCGGTCGTGCTGGAGGATCTGATGTCGAACCTCGACGGCGACACGCGCAGCTGGCTCGGGTCGCTGATCGCCTCGCTCGGCCAGGGCACCGCCGGCCAGGGACCGGACATTCGCTCGGTGCTCACCACACTCGGCCCGAGCGCGGACCAGGTACGGCAGATCGCCGGCGCGCTCGCCACCCGGCGCACCGACCTGGCGCATCTCGTGCACGACCTGGCGATCGTCACACGTTCGGCGACCGAGGATCACGCGCTCCCCCAGCTCGTACTCGCCGGCGATCAAACGCTGCACGCGCTCGCCTCGCAAGCGACGGCGCTCGGCCGCGCCACCACGTTGCTCCCCGGATCGCTCCAGTCACTCGACTCCACGCTCGCCGACCTGAAGGGGTTCTCGGATCAGCTCACGCCGACGCTCGCGAGGTTGCTGCCGGCGATCACGCGACTGCCGGACACGCTCGCCGCGGTCCGGCCGTTCGCGGCAAGCACGGCCCGCGCGCTGCAGCAGCGGATCACGCCGTTCGTCGTGAAGGCCGCTCCGCTCGTGTCCGTGCTCGGCCCCGCCACGGCGCACCTCGCCACCGCCATGCCGTTCCTCACCAGCTCGCTGCAGGTGTTCACGTACGTGACCAACGAACTGGCCTACAACCCGAACACGGCGAACCAGGGCTACCTGTACTGGATGGACTGGTTCTTCCACAACTGGAATTCCGTCTTCAGCTCGGGCGACGCCAACGGCGTCAGCCCCCGCGCCGACGTCCTCGCCAACTGCAACATCGTCTCGGCGGCCGGCGCCATCGGGCACGAGTTGGTGTCGGCCCTCGGCCTGGCGAAGCTCTGCTGATGGAGGCCCGCTCCCCCCACTGGCGCGCCGTCGTACTCCCCGTCGCCTTTGCGCTCGTGTGCGTCGGTCTGATGATCGGCACCTGGGTGTCATTCGGCGGCGGCGTCCCGTTCGCGCCGCAGGGCTACCGGTTCGCGATGACGCTGCCACAGGCGACCAACGTCTACGCCGACACGTCGGTGCGGATCGCCGGCATCACGGTCGGCAAGGTTGAGTCGGTCGCGCGCGAGGGCTCGGAGGCCCGCGCGGTGATCGAGCTGCAACCGCGCTACGCGCCGCTGCGCGACGGCGCCCGTGCGATCGTGCGCGCCAAGACGCTCCTCGGCGAGGGGTACATCGAGCTCGCCCCAGGCCCGATCAGCGCGCGAGCGATCCCCGACGACGGCGTGCTGCCCGCTTCGCACGTCGCCCCGACTCAGCAACTGTTCGACGCGCTGCGAATCTTCACCCCGCACACCCGAGCCCGCCTGCGCAGCATGTTTTCCGGCCTGGCCGCCGCCGTCCGTGGGCGCACCGGATCGCTCGGCGACGCCCTCGCCGCGGGGGCGCCGGCGGTGACGAACTTCGCGTCCGTGGCCCAGTCGCTCGCCGGCCAGCGTCCATCGCTGAAAGCCCTCGTCTCCGATACCGGCACCGTGCTCTCGGCGCTCGGCACCCGCCAGGGCGTGATCGAGTCGTTCGTCCGCGCCGGCGATGCTGCTCTGAGCACCACGGCACGCAGCGCCCAGGGACTCCGGGCGACGATCGCCGCGCTGCCGGCGTTCCTGACCCAGTTGCGCTCCAGCTCGGGGATCCTCAGCGCCGCGAGCGCGGACATCGGCGCGGCGGCGGGGGCGCTCTACGCAGCGACGCCGTCGCTCGTGCCGGCGCTGCGGGCGATCGACACCGCCACGCCGGTGTTCCGGACGCTGTTTCAGCGGCTGCCGTCGGTGCTTGACGCCGGAGACCGCGGCCTTCCCGCGCTTCGGGGAGTGCTCGTCGCCGCCGGGCCCGCGCTGTCGATCGTCGACGAGACGGCGCGGCAGCTGATCCCGTTCGTGCAGCTGCTGAGCCTCGACCGGAACTCGGTCGTCGGCTCGCTGGCGAACGCCGCTCAGATCCAGAACGGGGTGATGCTCGCGCCCGGAGTCGGCGCCATCCATTACGCCGCCGGTGCTCTCACCGTGTGGAACGAGACGGTCGGTGGCTGGGTGAAGCGGCTGCCGACGAACCGCTCGAATCCCTACCCCGAGCCCGACAGCGAGATCGACATCGCCCATGGAGGGCTGCGTTCGTTCGATTGCCGCAACACGGGCAACACGCTCTACATCCCGCCGACGGGAACGGGCGCGCCGCCGTGCCTCGTTCAGGGACCGTGGGAGTTCGACGGCGTGCGCGCGTACTACCCGCGGCTGCAGGAGGCCCCGCCGTGATCGGCTTAG
>DASZLC010000174.1:0-15842 GCA_035552615.1 Solirubrobacteraceae bacterium | reverse complement strand
GACGGGTCGGCCAGGTACTGCTGGCAGACGAGCACGAACGGCTGCTGCGGCATCTCCCCGCGAGCGCACGCGCGCTCGGCGGCCGCGATCTCGGCCAAGTCGCCACCGACGTGCACGGTGCCGGCGCGGCGCGAGGGCTCGTAGGACCACGGCACGCCATCCTCGACGGCGAACTCGACCTTGAACGCGGCGGGACCGTGGCGGTAGCGGTGGTAGGCGCGCGCCACCCGCGCGGGCAGACGCCCGCCGCAGATCTCGACGGCGGCCCGCGGCGCGACGTCGAGCATCACGACCGACGGCTCGCCGACGCCACGCAGCTCGGCCAGCGCGCCCACCCGGACGCCGGTGTGCACCACGCCGCCAAGGCGCTCCAGGCGCGCCGTCATCGCGTCGGTGATCGCCTGCGAGCCGCCCTCGGCCACCGGCCAGCCGTAACGGTGGGCGGCGGCGCCGAGCGTGACCCCGACGGCGCTGGACATCGGAGAGCCGAACGGGCGGAAGGCGTGGGCGGCGACCCCGGCGAACAGCGCCTGTGTCTCAACCGAGTCCCACAGCCGCGCCAGCAGCGCCGCCGGCGGCGCCGAGCAGGCGCCGAACCTGGCCATCATCAGCGGGTGACGCGGCGGGTGGAGGATCGGCACGAAAGCGTCCTGCGCGATCGCATCGAAACGCTCGGCCAGCCACCCGAACAGCGAGCTCCAGCGCTTCCCGTCGCGGCCGGGCAGCAGCGCGGCCGTCTCGGCCACGGAGCGCAACGCGGCCGCCCCGACGCCGCCGTCGAGCGGATGGGCGTACTGCACCTCGGGCCAGAGCCAGCGCAGGCCGTCCTTCCTCAGATCGAAGCGCCGGGAGAAGTCCGTCTCGACGGCCAGCGGATGCGCCGCCGAGCATTCGTCGTGGATCAGGCCCGGCAGCGTCAGCTCGCCCGACCGGGTCCCGCCCCCGATTCGATCGGCCGCCTCCAGCACGGTGACGCGGAGGCCGGCGTCGGCGAGCGTGAGCGCGGCAGCGAGCCCGTTGGGCCCGCTGCCGACGACCACGGCGTCCGTCATGCGGTGACTGGCGGCGGTGCGCTCCCTGGCACCGAACCGGCACCGTCGCCCTCCGCGGCCACGCCGGCCGAGTGCTGCGCCGGGTAGCGCACGCGCTGGTACCCGTCAAGTCGCCAGCTGACGTCGGTCCTGATCGGCCCGTTCGGGAGCCATGGCTGCTCGGCGCACGCCTCGGCGACGTCGTAGCTGCCGCGCTCGATGATTCCTACGCCCGCGTCCCACACCCAGTACTGCTGGCGGCCGCGGAGGATCGGCTCGGACTCGATCCACACGACGACGAACTCCCCCGGCGCGAACTGACAGCGCGTCTGCACGGCCTCGAGCATTCGCTGATTGTGCAGGTGACCGTCGCCGAAGTTGAAGCCGATGATCGCGTTGCAGCTGAACTCGGACTCGCGTGGCGTGTAGATGTTGATGTCCTCGCCCAGCGTGTTGATCATGATCGAGTTCAGCGCCCGGCCCTGGCTGTGCATCGAGCGGAAGCCGAGCAGCTGGTGCATGACCACCTCGGCCTCGGGCTCGGAGATCTTCAGCGCCGGCTGGAGCTGCTCCTTCTGCATCAGCGCCGGCTTCACCAGGTGGTCGTCGAGCTTCTTCTCGCACCCCGGCGCGAAGGCCCACATCGCCGAGGCCCAGTTGCCCGCGTACTGACGCATCGAGGGCAGGAACGAGACGAGGTCGGGGCGGTTGTTGCCGAGGATCGGGAAGCTGAGGATGCCGACGAGCGTGATCAGCAGGTAGCCGGTGCCCATGTTGCCGACGGTGAACCCCTCGTTGGCCGGATAGCCGAGGAACAGGAAGGCGGTGATGTACATGAACATCACGTTCCACTCCAGTGGCACGGCGAGCGGGAACGTCGAGATGATGAACAGGTGGAAGCCGAGCATCGCGCAGACCGCGATCAGCGTCACCGTCGGGTTGTGCGAGAACAGCAGCACCAGTGGGACCACGAACTCGACCATCGTGCCCGGGCCGTGAGCCAGCCACAACGCCTTGTGCGAGGGGCGGATGTCCTCCGGGAAGTCGCGGTAGTGCAGTCGCTTGATCACCTTCGAGGACAGCCACGGCGTGTTCGACACCATCACCGGGATGACATTGCCGAAGTGGCGGTTCATCTTCGACACCGACGCGCCCATCCACGAGGACAGGATCAGCAGCTTCGCGCCGACGATCATGTCGACGAACGGGAAGAAGGCGAACATCACGATCGCCGGCATGTACTGCTCGCTGCGCGCCGCCGTGTAGACGATCTTGTCGCGCAGCCCGGTGGCGAACAGCAGCGCCAGGATGAGGACGCAGTTCCAGGTACGCAGCGCGCCGTGGATTCCGTCTCCGTTGGGGATCCCGTGGTTGCTCGTCCCCTCCAGCACGAGCGCCAGCACGAGGCTGCCGAGGAAGGCCACATACAGCGCCACATCGCCCATCGTTCTGGTGTCGCCCTTCGTGAACGGGACCTTGTCCGGCCACGGCGGCAGCCGGATCGTGCCCGGGCGCGCCCAGTACAGCACGCCGCCGGTCATCGGCTTGAAGTGGCCGGCCAGCGGTCCCCACGACCCGGCCAGGCCGAGCGCCTCCAGCAGGACCGTCCAGATGACGGCCTTCTGCCACATGATCGGCTGGTCAAACCACACCGACGGGTGGAACGGGTTCAGCCCCGAGGTGAGCGAGGCCACGGCGACGCCGCCGCAGATGTACAGGACGAGCACCTTGGCGATGTACACGATCGCGGTGATCTTCGGTGCGCCGAAGCCGTACTCGGCCCAGAACCGCGAGAGCGTCTTGATCCGCTCCAGATACGGCGTCTTCATGAACGTCGCCGGATCAACCGGCGGGGAATCTCCAGTGGTCAGACCCATCTATCCCTCCCATCGGCGCCGGTACGACGGCGCAGCTAGCGCGTCCCCAGTCATGGCTGGATCGCAGCGAACTTAAACCGGTTGCGAGGGCCCGCCTATGGAATGCGCCCACAGTTGGGGCGCCGTTTTTTCCCGGCCCGGCACAAACCGCGGACGGGGTGAGCGCAGTGCAGCTCGTTCAGCCGGAGTACCGCTCGGCCTGCCGGCGCGCCTCCAGCGCGGCCTCGCGGGCCTTGGCCGCGGCCCGCTCGGCCGCCTCGGCGTTCGACGTGGCGCCCTCCGCGTGCTGCTTGGCGGCCTCGTGCTCGGCCAGCTTCACCTGCGCCTCGCGCTCCAGCTCGTCGGCGCGCCGGCGCGCCGCTTCGGCCTCAACCCGCCGCGCCTCCATCTCGGTGGCGCTCCACAGCTCCACATTGGCCGCGAACTTCACGCCATAGGCCGACTCCAGCCGCTCCAGCGTCGCCCCATCGATCGCGCCGTCCTCACCGGCGTCGCCCGAGCCCTCGACCTGCGCCTGGGTGTGGGCGACGCGCACGTGGCCCCGGCCGACGCTGGCGCCGTCGAGGGGAACGAGCCGCGAGTGACGGCCCAGCAGGCCGCTCTTCACCGCCAGCAGCACCGGCTCGCCGCTAGCGGCGTCGTAGAACACGTCGGCCACCTTCCCCAACTGCTCGCCGTCGCTGTCGAGAACGGGCTCGCCCTGCCACTGCTCAATCTGCTCGACGGTAATCATGATGCGTGGTACCCCGGCGCGCAGCGCCACAATCTCGGTCCGGTGCAGCGCAGCACAACAGGCCCGGGTTTCTCATCTACCCGCTCGGGGTAAGCCCAAATCATGCCATCAGCTTCCACACACCCGGCCCGATCGAGCTTGCCCCTCGCAATGATCGCGCCCGAGGAACTCTTCGAGCGCTGGCATGAGCATGGGGACAGGACCGCACGCGAGGAGGCCGTCAGGCGCTTTCTGCCGCTCGCCCGCAAGCTGGCCCGCCGGTACGCGGGCGCCCGCGAGCCGCTCGACGACCTCGTCCAGGTCGCGAGCATCGGCCTCGTGAAGGCCGTCGACCGCTTCGACCCGAGCCGGGAGATCGCCTTCTCGTCGTTCGCCGTCCCGACGATCCTCGGCGAGCTGAAGCGCTACTTCCGTGACCTCGGCTGGTCGGTGCACGTTCCTCGCGGCGCGCAGGAGATGGCGCTGAAGGTGGAGCAGGCCCGGCAGCAGCTTGCCTCCCGCAGCGCGCGCTCGCCCTCGGTGCACGAGCTTGCCGAGTACCTGGAGTGGAGCATCGAGGACGTCGTCGATGCGCTCGAGGCGGGGTCAGCACACCATTCGGTCTCGCTCGACGCCCCGACCGACAACGGCGACGGCGAGGTCGGCACGCTCGCCCAGTCGCTCGGCGCCGGCGACGAGAGCTTCGAGACGGTCGAGGCTCGGGTCACGATCTCTGCCGCGGCCAAGGAGCTGACCACCCGCGAGCGCAAGGTGCTGTACCTGCGGTACATCGAGGACCTGACGCAGACGCAGATCGCCGACCACATCGGCGTGTCCCAGATGCAGGTGTCCCGGATCCTGCGCCGCGCCGTCGGCAAGCTCCAGGAGCTGGCCGGAGCGAAGGAGCTCGACGGCTGAGGCTCCCGCACGGCGCACAGCTGCGTCTGCCTCTCGCGTAGAACCCTCTGGTTCCGGGTACTGAGCAAGATGGATACGAGGGGAGAAAGTAGATTGTGCCCAGCACTACCCGACCTGTGACGCCTTGGGCGCCGAATATCGATGCTGATTGCTCAACCGGACAACCGGGAAGAGGGTCCGAAGCGTTGGAAGTGATTGAAGAGTCCTCCTCGATTCGGCTCGAACTGCTGAGCTCGCCCGCCTCCGTGACCCTGGTGCGCGCGATGCTGTCGGGGGTCGGCGAGCGCTTCGAGCTCGATCCGGAGTTCATCGACGACCTGAAGACCGCCGTCAGCGAGGCGTGCAACAACGTCGTAATCCACGCCTACCCCGACGCGCCGGGACCGCTCACGGTCCAGCTCGAGGTCGAGCGCGACGAGATCAGCGTCTCGGTGACCGACAGCGGCATGGGCTTGAACCAGGTGTCGACGGCGGCCGATCGGATGGGGGTGGGGCTGGCCGTGATCAGCGCGCTGGCCGACCGCGCCGAGTTCGAGAGCGTGCCCGAGGGCGGGACGGCCGTCCACATGGCCTTCAGCGCGCGCGGCCGGCCGATCGCAGTCGCCGCCGCCACCGAGCGCGACGGACGACCGCGCTCACGGGTTGAGGGCGAGGTGATGCTGACGGTGTCGCCCGTCGGCCTGCTCGGCGACGTCCTCGGCCGCGTCTCGCGGGCGATCGCCGCCGGCGCTCAGTTCTCGCTCGACCGCTTCTCCGACCTGTATCTCGTCACCGACGAGATCGCCGCGCACGCGCGCTCCTCGGCGGCCGCGCCCGACATCGGATGCGCCATGAGCGGATCCGCCGGCCGGCTCGAGATGATCGTCGGCCCGTTCCGCACCGGCACGGTATCCGCCCTCGCCAGCGGCCAGCGTCAGACCGCGTATTCGTTCGCCAAGCTCGTCGACGAGCTCGGCGTGCTGGAGCGCGGCGACGGCGACCTGCTCCGCATCGTCGTGATCGACCGCCGTTAGCGCTACCGCGCGCGGAGGGCGAGCGCCGCGACGTCGTCGCGCTCCAGGCCGCTGCGAAAGGCGCTGAGCGTCGACTCGAGCACGGCCAGCAGCTCGGTTGGTCCCCGCGCGGCGTTGGCCGCCACCAGCTCGCGCAGCCGCTCGACGCCGAACCGCTCGCGCTCGCCCGCCGTCTCGGTGACCCCGTCGGTGTACAGCACGAGCGTCGTCCCCGGGCTCACGTCGATCCGCTCCTCGGACCAGCTGGCGTCGGCGAAGGCGCCGAGCATCGGTCCGGGCGCGGGGACCTGCCGGACGGCGCCGTCGCCGGTGGCCAGCAGCGCGGGCGGGTGTCCCGCCGAGCACAGCCTGACGTGGTCGTCGTGGATCGCCAGGCACAGGGCGGTGCAGAGCGAGGGCTCGGGCTGCTGGCGCAGCGCCTCGTCGAGGCGGGCCAGGATCGCCGCCGGATGGGGCTCGGTGCGGCTCGCCACACGCGCGCCGTGGCGCAACAGCGCCGTCATCGAAGCGGCGGCCACGCCCCTGCCGGTGACGTCTCCGACGATCACGAACCAGACCCCGTCCCGCTCGACGAACTCGTAGAAGTCGCCGCCGACGTCGATCCGGTGCTCGGCCTGCGCCGGCCGGTACAGCGAGGCCAGCTCCCATCCGGGAATGCCGGGCAGCTCGCTGGGGCGCAGACTCCGCTGCAGCGTCTCGGCCACGTTGGCGAGCTTCGTGTGCAGCCGCGAGTTCTCCACCGCCACCGCCGCCCGGCGAGCGAGTTGCTCGGCCAGCTCCGTGTCGTCGTGGCCGAGCCGGCCGCCGTGGAGCGCATCCGTGGCCAGCGTCAGCAGGCCGATCGTTCGGGTCGGGACCCGCATCGGCACGATCAGCACGGAGCGCACGCCGAGCGCGCGGATCAACGACAGGTGGGTCTCGCTGCGCCCCATCGTGGCGAGATCGCCCTGTGAGGTCTCGGTGAACAGCTCCGAGGTGCCGGTGAGCGCCACCCGACCGCCCGGGGTGTCGAGGGTCGGGATCCACGGGTCGATCGTCTGGAGGGCTTCGGCGAGCTCGCGCTTGGCCGGGTCACGATGGATCGCGGCGACCCGCTCCAGCGTGCCGTCGTCACCGAGCAGGTCGACGCCGCAGTAGTCGGCCAGCGACGGCACCGCCACCTCGGCGACGTTGCGGAGCGTCTGCTGGTAATCGAGTGACGAGGCGAGGATCCGCCCGGATTCGGCGAGCACGCGGGTGCGGAGCTCGGCCGTCTTCACCCGCGTCACATCCTCGATCACGGTCATCGCCCCGACAAAGCGCCCGCGGCGATCGCGCAGCGCCGTGGTCTTCAACAGGCGCCAGATCACCTCGCCCGAGGCCCGTTCGACGACGCGCATCAGCAGCGGCTCGGACTCCTGGCCGGCCACCAGCTTGCGTCCCGGGAGGTCCTCCAGGTCGAGCGGGTTCCCGTGCTCGTCCTGCACGATGTAGTCGTCCATGATCTGCCGGCCGTCCTGCCCGCGCAGCTCGTCGAGCGAGCTCATGCCCATCGCGGCCAGCGCGACGCGGTTGCCATAGACGATGTCCCCGTCGCGGTCGCGGATCGTGACCGCCTCGGCGAGGATGTCCAGCAGGCTGGTGACGATCGTCGCCTCGCCACGAGCGAGGCGGTCAATCAGGGTCCGGCGGCCGGCGCGTGACGCCCGGCCAGCCAGGTCAGCTCCCGCCCAGGAGCTCGTCTGGCTCGTCGGCGACGGTGAGCCGCTCGGCGATGCCGGTCAGACTGAGTAGGCGGCGGACCTGCGAGCCACCGTTGACCAGGCCGAAGCGCCGGCCCGCATCCTCGGCCCGCTGGTGCGCCTTGACCAGCACGCTGAGACCGGTCGAGTCGATGAACTCCAGCGCGCGCAGGTCGATGATCAGCTGCGACGTTGAGCCGTCGAAGACATGGTCGAGGCGCTCTTCCAGCGTGGGGCTGGCGGCCAGATCGAGCTCGCCGGTGACCACGAGCATGGTCGCGTCACCCTCGGAACGCTGCTCGACACTGAAGTGGCTCTGCATATCGGTGCGAGCGTACTTGGTCTGGACGTTGCGTTGCCTCTTTGGGTGGCTCGCGGGTTAGCCGGCAGCGGGGACGGTGCCGTGGGATGGCGGTCCCGGTCCCAGCGCCAGCGCGTCGTCGATCGTGTCGGCGATCCTCACGCGCGTGTCGAGCCCGCACAGAGCGAGCACGCGCATGACGGCCGAGCCTCCCCGGACGAGCACGAGCGTCCGACCGTTCTTGGCGCACTCCCGATGGGCGATCACGAGCGTCTGGATCCCGCTGGAGTCCATGAACCGCAGGTCACGCAGATCGACGATTAACGCCCGCCCAGCCTCCTCGCCCTCGTTGAGCAGCCGAGCGAGCTCCGCGTCGACCTTCGGCGCCGCCGTGATGTCGAACTCGCCGTGCAGCGAGATGACGTCGTACCCGTTGCCCGGGCGAGTGTCGAACGTGAGGATCCCCGAGTCACCCAACACTGTGCGGAACCATAATCGACCGGTTTCTCGGTCGCCTATGCTCCGGCCATGTCCGAGCACGACGTGGTCGTCATCGGCGCCGGTCCGGCCGGCGAGGTGTGCGCCGGGCGGCTGGCCGCCGAGGGCCTCGACGTCGTGCTGGTCGAGCGCGACCTGGTGGGCGGCGAGTGCTCGTTCTACGCCTGCATGCCGTCAAAGGCGCTGCTGCGCCCGGTCGAGCTGCTGGACGAGGTGGCGCGGGTGCCCGGCGCCGCCGAGACGGTCACACGGGCGCTCGATCCGAAGCGGGTGCTGGCCCGGCGTGACGAGGTGATCCACTCGCTCGATGACACCGCGCAGCTGCCGTGGCTGGAGCAGCGTGGGATCCCGCTCGTGCGCGGCCAGGCGCGGCTGGACGGCGAGCGCCAGGTGCGGGTCGGCGGTCAGCTGCTGAGCGCCCGCCGCGCCGTGGTCATCGCGACCGGGAGCGGCGCGGCGCTCCCCCCAATCCCCGGCCTCCGCGAGCTCTCGCCGTGGACGAACCGCGAGGCGACGACGGCTCACGCCGTGCCCGGGCGCCTGGCCATCCTCGGCGGCGGTGTCGTCGGCTGCGAGCTGGCCCAGGCGTGGTCCTCGCTCGGCGCTGGCGTCACGATCGTCGAGGGGCTGCCGCGGCTGATCTCGCGCGAGGAGCCGTTTGCCTCCGAGCAGGTGGCCGATGCGCTGCGCACGCGCGGCGTCGATGTTCGCTGCGGGGTGAAGGCGAGCGCGGCCGCCCGCGACGATGACGGCACCTTCAGCCTGAGCCTCCAGGACGGCACGACGGTCCACGCCGACGAGCTGCTCGTCGCGGTCGGGCGCCGGCCCCACACCGAGGACCTCGGCCTGGAGACCGTCGATCTGGAGCCGGGGGCGACGATCGCCGTCGACGACGCGCTGCGTGTGCCCGGTCGCGACTGGCTGTTCGCGATCGGCGACGTCAACGGCCGCGCCCTTCTCACCCACGCCGGGAAGTACCAGGCCCGGATCGCCGCCGATGTGATCATGAACCGCGAGGTGCGCGCCACCGCCGACGGGCCAGGCTCGCCGCGCGTGATGTTCACCGAGCCGCAGGTCGCCGCGGTCGGGCACACGCTGCAGTCGGCCCTGGAGGCCGGGATCGAGGCCCGGGCGATCGACACCCCCTCCAGTGCCACCGCGGGCGCCAGCTTCGTCGGCCGCAACGCGCCGGGGACCGCGCGGATCGTGATCGACGAGCAGCGCCGCGTGATGGTGGGCGCCACCTTCACCGGGCCGGAGGTGGCCGAGTGGCTGCAGGCCGCCTCGATCGCCGTCGTCGGAGCTGTTCCGCTCGACGTGCTCGTCCACGCGATCCCGGCGTTCCCGACGCGCTCCGAGGTGTGGCTGGCCCTGCTATCGGAATTCGGACACTGACGTCACTGGATCCTCGCAGAGGCTGAACTCCGACCCTCACGGGGCGGCCTAGCGCTTCAGGTCGGGATACTGGGGAGGTGGCCTCGTCGATCCTGCAACGTGCCCCGCGCGGATCTCGCCGTTCGCGAACGGCGCGGGCCGATCAGCCGCCGTTGGAGCGCGGCGCCTGGACGCGACTGGCGGCCTGCACCGGTGCGGCGGCGCTGCTGCAGATCGACGGCACCCTGATCACCGTGGCGCTGCCGTCGGTAGCGCGCGGGCTGCACGTCAGCGGTGCCTCGACCTCGGTCGTCCTGAGCGTGTACTTCGCCACCTACGCCCTGACCCTGTGGCCGGCCGGGAAGCTGGTCGACCGGATCGGTCCGCGCAAGGTGGCGCTGGCCGGGCTCGTGCTGTTCGCCGCCGGCGCGGCGGGCGGGGCCGTCGCCCCGAGTATCGCCGTGCTGCTCCTTACCAGGGCCGTGCAGGGCGCGGCGGCCGGCCTCGTCAGCCCGGCCGCCCTGGCCGGCGCGATCAGCGGCTTTCCGCCCGAGCGCCGTGGGGCGGCGCTCGGCATCTGGGGGGCAAGCGCCGGAATGTCGAACCTGATCGGGCCACTGCTCGGTGGCCTGTTGACGGTCGCCTTCGGCTGGCGCGCCGACTGGTGGGCGCTGGTGCCACTCGCGGCCGTCGCCCTGTGGGCGATCGCCTCACAGATGCCGGCGCGCACCCACGGTGAACCGCCCTCCGGCGGATCGATCCTCAACGAGACCGTGATCGCGGCCAGCGGCGTGGCGGCGCTGACGTTCGCCGTGATGATCGGCTCGTTCTACTTGGCCGAGCAGTACCTCCAGCGGCGGGCCGGGTTCTCCGCGCTCGGCGCCTCGGCTGTGCTGGTGCTCGTCGCGTTGCTTGTCGGCGCCGCCGCGCCGCTGGCCGGCCGGCTGGTCGACGCCCGCGGCGAGCGCGCCCCCGCGATGCTCGGCTTCGCCGGCACCGCGCTCGGGCTCGGGCTGCTCGGAATCCACGGCTTCCCGCTCAGCGGGTGGGTGACGATCCTCCCCCTGATCCCGATCGGCCTCGGCCTGGGCCTGCTGTTCGTCCCGGCCTCGCGCGCCGCGCTGAACGCGACGCCGCGCTCGCTGCACGGCCGCACCTCCGCACTGCTGTCAGTCGGACGGCTGGTCGGCGCCGGCGCGGGCGCCGGGCTGGCCGGCATCGCGCTCACGGGCGGCGCGCAGGCCTCAACCGTCCACACCGCGCTGCTGGTCGGCTGCGCGGTGTGCGTGCTGATCGGCCTGCCGCTGGCGATGCTGCTCTCGGCGCCCGTGGCCGAGCTCGGCCCGCAGAGCGTCGGCTGATCCGTCAGCGCGTCGTCAGCGCTCTGACCGATTCCCGGCCACCCGAGCTTTGCCTCCGTGACTCGCCCGGCGCGGGCTCGGGGTCCGGCTCCGGCACGTCGGGCTCAGGGTCAGGGACGGCGGGCGTGGCCGGTTCGACCTGCGGGGGCACCTCGGAGGGTTCCGACGGATCGGCGGGGGTGCCGGGGTCGGGGTCGATCGGGGTCACCGGGCTACTCGGAACCACCGGTGTCGGCACCTCAACCGGTTGGGGAACCTCGAGACGTGGGGCATAAGCGTCCATAGGTTGGCGCTACCCGCGCCGACGGACGCCGAATCCCGTCGCGTCAGCGGCGGCGGAGCTCGGACGAGTCCGGGTCGGCCATCTCGCGCAGCTTCCCGAGCGCCTGGCGGAGGATCCGCGACACCTGCATCTGCGAGACCCCGAGCTGCTCACCGATCTGCGATTGCGTGAGGTCGTCGATGAATCGCATCCGCAGCACGCGGCGCTCGTAGCTCGGCAGCCGGCGCGCCGCGGCCGAGATGCTGAGCTTGTCCTCGACGTGCTCGTAGCTGTCGTCGATCTCGCCGAAGCTGTCGATCAGCGCTCCGAACTCGCCGTTCGCGTCGTCGTGGGGCGCGTCGAGCGAGGAGGCGTGATGGGCGGCGCCCGCCTCCAGGGCGCCGAGCACGTCGTCGATGCTCCACCGCAGCGCCTCGGCCATCTGCTTCACCGTCGGGGCGCGACCGAGCTTGTAGGTCAGCTCCTTCTGGACCTGACCGGCCTTCAGGGCGCGCTCCTGGGCGCCGCGGGGGACGTGCACGGCCCAACCAACATCGCGGAAGTGCCGCCGCAGCTCGCCGAGGATCGTCGGTACGGCGAACGACGAGAAGGCGGTCCCCCGCTCGTAGTCGAAGCGGTCGATCGCGCGCAGCAGGCCGAGGCTGGCCACCTGCACGAGATCGTCGAGCGGCTCGTTGGCGCCGAGGTATCGCCGCGCGAGCTTCCGCGCCAGCGGCATGAAGCGCGCCGTCAGGCGCTCGCGGGCGCGATGGTCGCCGTCGCGTTGCCAGCGGGCGAACAGCTCGGTCGGATCGGCGCTCTCCAGCTCGTGGTGACGCGGCGGCCTGGTTGCGGTCGCCGTCATTGTCCGACCCCTAAGAGGATCCGACGGCCCCTGCGTGATGGGGTGAGTCGTGAGATCGTGAACGTCCCTTCAGATCAAGGTGGCCTGCATGATTTACCCAAACCGATCCGCGCGGCAAGCGGTTGCTCCCCAGGGTGTTCGTTTGCAACACCGCCGCCGTCGCATGTCAAGTCCCTGTCAGCGGGTCCGCCCTCGATGCGCGAGGGCCACAACTTCAGGAGCCCCGCCCGGGTTACAGAGCAGTAACCAATATGAAGGGAGCTCTTATGCGCAGGATGCGTTTCGCGCTGCTTCTCGCCGTCCTGATCGGCGCCGCTGTGCCTGTCAGCCTGGCCCTGGCCCAGTCCTCCTCGCCACCAACGGCGACATCGGCGCCGGCGAGCAATGTCAACAACACGGGGGCGACGCTGAACGGCAGTGTCAATCCGAACGGGACGGCCACGAACTATGCCTTCCAGTACGGTCCGACGACCGCCTACGGCGAAGAAACCACGGTCAGCTCGGCCGGTAACGGCAGCTCGTCCGTCGCGCAGGTGGCGGCGGTCACGGGTCTTCGGCCCGGCACCACCTACCACTACCGGATCATCGCGTTTGACGCGAGCACGGCCGCGAGCTCGCCGGTGCTCGGCGCCGACGAGACGTTCACCACGACCGGCACCGCGCCGGCGCCATCAGCGCCGCCGGTGGCGTTGACCGGGGCGTCGTCCGGTGTCACCGGCGGCGGTGCCACGGTGGCCGGCACGGTCGACCCGGCGGGTCAGGCGACGACGTACTACTTCGAGTACGGCACCACGACCGACTTCGGCCTGGAAACGGTGGCGTCGAGCGCCGGCTCGGGCACCACGGCGCAGACCGAGACGGCGACGCTGAGCGCGCTGGCCGCCAACACCACCTACCACTACCGCATCGTCGCGGTCAGCCCCGGCGGAGTGTCGGTCGGCGCTGCCGGCACGTTCACCACGACCAACCCGCCCGCCGCGGTCTCCTATGGGCCGTCGGGCGTGAGTAGCGACGCGGCGACGTTCAACGGGACAGTGAACCCGAACGGTCACAGCACGACGTACTACTTCCAGTACGGGACGACGACGGCCTATGGCCTGCAGACGGCGCCCGCGAGCGCCGGCGGAGCCACCTCTACCGTCGCCGTGCACACGCAGGTCACCGGGCTGACGCCCGGCACCGTGTACCACTACCGGCTGGTCGCCGCGAGCAATCAGGGCACCAGCTACGGCGCCGATGAGACGGCGGCAACGCCGGGATCGCCGACCGGGGCCTCGACGGTGAAGCTGATGGGTCACATGGGCTTCGTCTCGCCGGGCAACGTGATCGGCGTTGAGGTTGGGTGCTTCAGCGGCTCGGCACCGTGCAACGGATCGTTCACGATGACCGTCGACGGGACCACGATCGGGTCCGGTTCGTTCTCCCTGCCGGCCAACAGCGGCGAGTTCCGCAACTTCAAGCTGAACGCGCAGGGTCAGTCCGACCTGCGGGGCAACCGCCCCAACCACCTGGTCAACACGACCGTGTCGGTCACGACGACGAGTGGGCAGAAACTGTCCGGTCGGCTCAGCCTGGCGCGGTGGAGCTGGAGGGACATCTGAATCGAACGCCAATGCCCGTGCTCCCCGCGGGGAGCACGGGCATGATCGCGGACAACGTTGCGCGTGCGCGCCGCCGGCAGCGGGTAGGCGGGAGGGGACGACCTGCACGACCAGGAGGCTGCGGACGCGATGCGAACGAGAACGAAGGCACGGCTTGCCGGCAAGACGGCCAAGGCAATGGTGGAGCACCCGACGCTCCGCAAGGCGGCGATGACCGCCGGGCCACCGGTCGTGAAGGTCCGCTTCGGGATCGCACGTCGCCGGGCCCGTCGCCGCGCGTTGGAGCGCGCGGCCCAGGTCCAGAACGCGGCCCGCGTCGCCCAGGACACGCTCGCCGCGTATGGCCCGCAGGCCGCGGAGGCGCTCGGCCTGACCGAGCGCCCGAAGCCGAGGCGGGCGCCGTCGATCGCGTTCGGCGCCGTCCTCGGCGCGAGCGCCGTCTACTTCCTGGAGCCGGGACAGGGAGCGGCACGCCGGACGAAGCTCGTGGCGCTGCTCGACTCGCGCCAACCGCAGCCGAGCGCGTCGCCCTCCGAGATGCAGGACACGCCCACGCCGTGACACGCAGCAGGGCTCGGTTTTTGGAGGTGATTCATCGTGAGCCTCCCTTCAAGCTTCCGATCGCCAGCGAGCCGTCGCTGGAGGCGATCGCGGGCGCGGGCGCGTCTTCGGCCGCAGACGGCCCAGGTGGGTCGTCGAGGAACCCCGCGGTCGGCACGAAGAACAGAGTGCCGGTGAGCGCGGTGGAGAAGTCAAGGATCCGGTCGTGGTTGCCCGGCGGCTTGCCGATGAACATGTTCTGCAGCATCTGCTCAATCACCTCCGGGGTGCGGGCGTAACCGATGAAGTAAGTGCCGAATTCCTTGGGCCCGACGCGGCCGAACGGCATGTTGAAGCGCATGATCTGCCGCTGCTGGCCGTCCTCGTCGACGATCGTGTTCAGCGCGACGTGCGAGTTGGCCGGTTTCTGCTCATCGGGAAACTCGACGTCGGAGAGCTTTGTCCGGCCGATCGCGCGTTCCTGCGCCTCGACCGACAGCGCGTTCCACGCGTCGAGGTCATGCACGTATTTCTGAACGAGGACGTAGCTCCCGTTCGTGAACTCAGGGTCCTCGTCGCCGATCAGGACCGCGGCCCGCGCCGCTGCCTCCTCTGGATTCTCGGTTCCGTCGACGAACCCGAGCAGGTCGCGCTCGTCGAAGGACCTGAACCCGTGCACCTCATCGACCACGTGTGTGTACGGCTCCAGCCGACCGGTCAAGAGCTGTGCGAGCTCGAAGCACAGGTCCAGCCGGTGGGCTCGGATGTGGAATAGCAGGTCGCCGGGGGTGCCGGGCGCGCTGTGCCTCGGTCCGTTCACCTCGCGAAACGGATGCAGCTCGGCCGGGCGCGGCCGGCCGAACAACCGATCCCAGAGCTCGGCACCGACCGCGGCCACACAGGTCAGCTGGGCCTCGGGGATCCGGAACCCCACCGTTCGCCTGAGCCCGCTGACATCCGACAGCAGGTCCCGAACCGCATCCTCGCCGCCGGGCTCGACGGTCAACGTCAGGAAGATCGTCGCCTCGGTGATCGGCGTCAGAATCGCCTGCGGCTCGGCTGGCATCACATCTCCACAGCTCGGGGGCGCGCCGAAGCCTATTCGTTGGCCTCGCTCGGCGGCTCCAGCCGCCCTGCCTGGAGCCGGGCGACGGTTCCTATTTGACGCGAGTCAATCAGCGGGGATATCGTTCCCGGCCGTGAGGATTGAGGGAGGGCCCGGCAGGGGCCTCGAACCGAGCCGCGGCAGGCGTCCAGCGCTGCATAACGCAACAGTGAACCGGGGGGCGGGCTGACCGGGTGACGTTATGCAGCTGAGGGATGTAGAACGCAGCGCGGTCGGGCTGAGGTGCTGTGAGTGTTGCGTTGTACAGGTTGCGTCGGGCCGCGACGCGGGTGTGCGACCGCCGTGGTCATAACCTCTCACTGAGTCGTTGACCGCGGGACGTCGCCGGGAGGGTGTCGCGTAATACCCGGACTGCCGATCGCCGCGGGTGTGCCGCGAGCACGCTTGAACGCGCAGTTTCCATCGAATAGCGAATAGCGGCGGTTTCTGCGCCTTCACCGCGACCGGTCGGACGCCATCCCCGACGTTGACCGCGCCGGAAGTGGCGGTATTCGCCAGGAACTGCACCGCCAGGCGTTCCCGCGCCACGCACCCGTCGATCGGCACCGCGATCATCTGCTCTGGGCCGGGCCTCCGCAATACCGTCGATGGGCGTCCCTGGAGTCGGCGCGGGCGACCCACGTCCGCCCGGCGATTCCGCAC
>DASZLC010000173.1:0-29582 GCA_035552615.1 Solirubrobacteraceae bacterium | reverse complement strand
CCGCTGCGGCCGGTGCTCGGCGCCGGCTCGGTGCTGACCTCCAACGGGCCCCGTCACCTGCGCCAGCGCAAGCTGCTGCTGCCGCCGTTCCACGGCGAGGCGATCGCCCGCTACGAGCAGATGATCACCGACGCCGCCGAGCGCGAGATCGCGCGCTGGCCGGTCGGGAAGGCGATCTCGCTGGCCCCGCGGATGCAGGCGATCACGCTCGACGTGATCATGGCCGGCATCTTCGGGATCGAAGGCAAGCCGCGGCCTGGCACGCTGGAGCACTCGCTGCGCACGGCGATCCGGTGGCTGCTGTGGGGCTCAACGCTGCCCGGATCGAAGCTCGCCGAGCTGATGAACATCGGCCACGACGAGCCGTTCGGCTTCACCTGGGCCGCCCTGCTGCTGCCCGACCGTCTGGTCCACGCGATCACCCGCAAGCGTCGCCAGCAGGCCGACCTCGACGAGCGCACCGACGTGATGTCGCTGATCATGCGCGCCCGGACCGAGGAGGGAGAGGCGCTGACCGACGACGAGCTGCGCGACGAGCTGATGACACTGGTGCTGGCCGGGCACGAGACGACGGCCAACCAGCTGGCGTGGGCCTGGGAGCGGCTGACCCGCACCCCGGCCGCCTACGAGCGGCTGACAGCGGCCGTTCGCGGACCGGATCACGGCGCCGCTGATGAGGCGATCGAGGCCACGATCTACGAGGCGATGCGCACCCGTCCGGTGATCCCGATCACCGGACGCCGGGTGACCGTCCCGTGGCGCCTCGGCGACTATGGCGTCCCCGCCGACACGGCGATCGCCGCCAGTATCTTGCTCCTGCACCACCGCGAGGACGTCTACCCCGATCCGTTCGCGTTCCGGCCCGAGCGATGGGAGGGGGCGAAGCCCGGAACGTACGAATGGCTGCCGTTCGGCGGCGGCACCCGGCGCTGCCTCGGGGCCACGCTGGCGATGGCCGAGCAGCGGATCGTGCTGCGCGAGATGGTCAGGGCGCTGGAGATCGAGCCGACCGGCGCCAAGGCCGAGCGCCCGGTGCACCGCAACGTGACAATGATCCCAGCCAAGGGTGGTCGGGTCGTGGTCGGCGCTCGCCGGTAACGCGCACACCGCGCCGGGCTGTGCTGTGGGACACTCCCGCGCCATGCCCGTCGAGGTCACGCCGGTCAAGGGGTTCGGAGACCGCCAGGCGTTTGTGGCGCTGCCGTTCCGCCTGCACGCGGGCACGCCGTGGATCCCGCCGCTGAAGCTGGAGCGCTACGCGTACCTGAGCCCCAAGCTGAACCCGTTCTTCAAGCACGCCGAGGTGCAACTGTTCCTGGCCCGTCGCGACGGGCGCGTCATCGGGCGGATCAGCGCGCAGATCGACCGCACCTACAACGAGTACCACGACACCAAGTGGGGCATGTTCGGGTTCATCGAGTTCGAGGACGATGAGGAGGTCCTCGACGCGCTGCTGGCCGTCGCCAAGGCGTGGCTGCTGGAGCGCGGCTGCGAGCGGATCGTCGGCCCGATGGACTTCATCATCAACGAGGAGGCGGGGATCCTGATCGAGGGCTTCGAGCTGGAGCCGATGATCCGTCACCCGTGGCACCCGCCGTACTATCAGCAGCGGATCGAGGCGGCGGGGCTGACGAAGGCCCACGACCTGTTCCACTGGCGCCTGCACATCTCAGACCGCGAGGAGCGGATGCTGCCGATCCTGCCGAAGCTGGCCGAGCAGGTGCGGTCCAAGCACGGGATCACGCTGCGCAAGATGACGCGCCGCTCGCTGAAGAAGGACCTGCAGGAGTTCGTGAAGATCTACAACGAGGCGTGGTCGAGCAACTGGGGCTTCGTGCCGTACACCCAGGAGGAGGCCTTCGACCCCCTCTGGATCGACTACCAGCTGATCTTCGCCAAGGGCTGGTTCATGGTCTGCGAGAACGACAAGGAGACGGTGGCGATCGCGCTCACATTCCCGGACATCAACCAGGTCTACAAGAAGATGAAGGGGCGCCTGTTGCCGCTCGGCTGGTGGTACTACCTGAACCGCAAGAAGTACATCGACCGCTGCCGGATCGGCTTCCTCGGCGTCCGCCCCGAATACCAGCACACCGGCGTCGCCGCCCAGCTCTACATCGAGCACTACGACATGGCCGACGCAACCCGGGTCAAGACCGGCGAGGCAGGCTGGATCCTGGAGTCGAACAAGTCGATGAACCGCGGCCTGGAGGCGATGGGCGGCTCGATCGTGAAGCGCGCCCGGCTCTACGACCTTGTGCCGGTGCCGCCGGGCGAGAAGTAGGGCGTCAGCCGCGGGTAGGACCCGGGGGCGAACGGCTGTGGGTCCGACGCGTCGCCGGGCTTCGGGTAGGGGTTCACGCAGAGGCCGATCGTCGACTTGCAGCCGGCGTCGCCGCCGATCAGGCCGCCGGTCGTCACGTCAAGGAAGCCCTGGAGCCACGGCCCGGCGCTGTCGCCGTGGTCGACGGTCGCGGCGACGTTGCCGATGAACGACTCAAAGCCGCCGAGCTGCGAGCGGATGTACCCCATCAAGGGAACCAGGTTGGCCATCGCCGGCGTCAGCGTCACGGCCAGTGGTGCCAGCGCGCGGGCCGCAGCGAGCGTCGCCGTCAGGGCGGGCACGGCGGCCCGCGCCGACGGGTCGAGGGCCAGCGAGGTGGTGCGCACCTCGGCGAGGACGGGCGCGAGCGCACTCAGCCCGGGGCGCAGCTCGGTAGCGGCCGCGGCGGCCTGCCGCAGCACCGGGGTGGCCAGCGTGGTCAGCGGGCGCAGGCGGGGCAGCGTCGTCTGCGCCTGCGACAGCAGGCCGTTCAGCTGATCGAGTCCGCTGCCGAGCGCGTGGTTCTGGGCGGCGAACGTCTGGGCCACGACGCGGCCCGAGCCGATCAACCCGGCGAGCTGGCGCTGCTGCGAGGCGACGGCGTCGAGCACGGTCGCGCCGGCGCTCATCAACGATGAGATCTCGCCCTCCTGGCCCTGCAGCGCGCCGGTGACCCCGTGGATGCCGGTCAGCACGCCGTCGAGGCCCGAGAGCGTGCCGCTCACCTCGTGGGCGGCGCCGGACGCGCTCAGCCCGCGGGCCAGCGACGAGGTTCCCTCATCGAGCAGCCGGCGGGTCTCGGGGTCGAACACCTGCAACGCGTCGTCGGGCTCGACGGTCGGGATCGAGCGGACGACCGATCCGCTGCGGATCCCGGGAACGGCCCGAACGCGGGCCGGGACGAGAATGTTCACGAACGCCTCCTGGAGGAACGTCCTGTGGTCGATCTGGGCGATTGTCCCCTGGGGCAGCGGCGTGTATTTGCCGGAGACCGTGAAGGTGACCTGGGCCTGGGCGTGGACGATCGACACCGATGTGACGGTCCCGATCTGGAAGCCGCGGTACATGACGAGCGACTTCGTGACGATGTTCTGCGAGTCGGGGAAGCTCGCGCGCAGCTCGTACTGCGCGCCGCCTCCGGGGAGCAGCGTCGGGCCGCCGAAAGTGCTGTTCAGGTACAGGAACAGCCCAACGGCCAGCAGCGCGGCGACGGCGAACACGGTCAGCCGGACGCGCGGGATGTCGGTCCTCATCGCGGCGCCTCCAGGATCGCCGGCGTCCGGTCGTGCTGGACCGGTCGCACGCCGCGCGAGGCGGGGACGATCGAGTTCGGCAGCCCGGGCGTGCCGGCGGCGAGCACGCAGGCGAGCGCCTGGCGCTGACACAGCGCGCGCAGCGCGGCGCCGAGCATCGTGTCCAGCGTGGAGTAGCCGTCGGCGCCGGGGCGGGCGGCCGCCGGCGTCAGGCCGAGGTCCTGGGCGTTCGGCGGCTCGATCCCGAGCAGCCGCACCCGCGCCAGCGGCCCGTACACGTCCTCGGTGGAGAAGACACCGCTGAGCGCGTCGGATGAGTTCGCGATCGAGCGCTGATGGGCGACAACCGAGTCGATGATCGTGCCGAACGTCTTGTACCCCGCGACGGCCGGACCGATTCCGCTCCCGAGCTGGCCGGCGATGGCGCTGAGCTCGCGGCTCGGGGTCAGGGTGCCGTGCTCCAGCGAGGCCAGCGCGGTCAGGAACCGCTGGAGCGCCGGTGCCGTCGCGCCGGTCTGGCGCAGGCCTGTGGCGAACGCGCGCGCGGCGGGTCCGAAGCGCTGGAGTGCCTGCTGGAGCGTGGGGGCCAGAGTGGCGAGCGCGCCCGTCGTCGACGTGGCCTGCGTCAGCACGCCCGGGAGCTGCTCGGTCGCCGTCTGCAGCTGGGCGTCGCGGGCGGCCGTGACAGCCAGCAGCCGGCTGGCCGATCCGATCATCGAGGCGAGTTCGGCGTGGCGGGCGCCGAGTGTGGTGAAGATCACGTTCGTCTCGGCCACGAGCCGGCCGATCAGCGTGCTGCGCTGACGCAGCATGTCGCCGAGCCGGCGGGCCTGGCTGGAGAGCGGGTCGAGCCGTGCCAGCGCGCCGGCCAGCACGCCTCCCGTGCCGTGCAGGGCGATCGCCGCCTGCTCGGTGAGGAGCTGCAGGTAGGCGCGCGTGTCGGCGTTCAGCACGTCGAGCACCTGGTCGGTGGCGACGGGGATCGAGGTGCGCGTCAGGTCGAGCGTGGCCCCGGCCGGCAAGCGCCCCGCCGAGGGCGTACCCGGGGTGATGTCGACCTCCAGGAAGTTCGCCGCGTTGAACGGGCGCACCCGCACCGACGCGTTGCGGAACAGCTTGCCGGCGACGCTGCCGCTCAGCTGCATCGTCACGCGCGCGCGGCCGGCGTCGTAGCGGACGCCGGTCACCTCGCCGTCGGGGACGCCGGCCACCGACACCTGCGGGCCGTCGGCAGCGTCGAGGCCGTCGGCGCTGTCCATCTCCGCATAGATCGTGTACGGGTGCGAGACGAACGGCAACTGCACGCCCATGGACCGCAGCGTGAAGATCACGAACAGGAGCACGAACGCGAACATCGAGGCGATCGCCAGGCGACCGAGCGGGATCGAGCGCGCCGCCCGTTTCGGGTGAGCCAACTCGGCGAGAAAGCGGATCAGGCCCTTCATGTCGTGCACAGTCCCAGCGCCTCGACGACGGACACGGCACCCTGGTTCAGCGCGGCGATCGCCGAGCAGGGGATGTCGAGCGCCCCGAGCGGCAGCGTCACCGGCCCCTGGAGCGTGCCGCGCAGCACGTGGCCGGTGGACATCGAGCTCCCGACCTGAACCGGGCCCACGAACGACGAGACGCCGCCGGTGAAGCCCGTCGTCGCCGCCATCAGCTGCAGATAGGTGGGGAGCCCGAGCGCGGTCGGCTTGTCGAGCGCCGGCACGAGCTGGTCGCGCACCGCGTGCGCGATCGGGCCGAGCTCGGCCAGCAGGCGGGCCAGCTGCGGCCCGTTGCGGCCCAGCGTCGCGAGCGCGTCGGCAAACTCGTTCACGACCGGCGCCGCGGCCGGCAGCACCGGCGCCGCCCGGCGCAGCAGCGCCGTCAGCGTTGGAGCGGTGCGCGGAACCTCCCGAAGCGCCGGAAGTAGGTCGCCGGCGGCGCCCTGCGCGGCGTGCAGGACGCCCACGGCGCCGTGGGAGGCGCTGGCCATGCCGGCCAGCGAGGCCGGCAGGGCGGCGAGGCTCCGGCCGAGCGGCACGGCGTCCTGCGCTGTCACGGCGTCCAGCGTGGTGGCGGCATCGCGGGCGACATCGCTGAGCTGGTTGCCCTGCCCGGCGAGGGCGCTAACGGTCTCCGACAGACCGGGGATCAGCGACTGGAGATGATCGTGAGGTGTGCCGTCGGCGCCGCGCAGCTCCGGGGCGGCGGCGGCGGTGTCGCGCAGCAGGTCGGGGGCGTTGGCCAGCGCCGCGCGCAGCCCGTGCCGGCCGACGGGCCCGAGCGCTGCCGAGAGCTGGGCCACGATCACCTGGAAGCTGTGGCGGACCGGCGCGGTGAAGGTGGAGAGGACGTTCCCGGCCGACACGAACACGTCCGTCTGGGCCAGCGGGATCGGAGCGCCGCCGAGACGCCCGGCGCCCAGCGTGCCGGGGTCGAGGTCGATGAACGTCGTGCCCTCGAACGGCGTGTGCGGGCGCAGCCAGGCGCGAGCGTCGCGGTACACGGGGATGTGCTCGTGGAGCACGAGCTCGACCTCGGCGTGGGTGCCGACACGTCTGACGGTGCCGATCGAGCCGACGTTCACGCCGGCGACGCGAACGTCGCGCTGCACGAGCGCGATCCCCTGGACGTGGTCGAACATCGCCTCGACGATCTCGTCGTGGGCGAACGGGTTCGGCTTGGCGATCCCCAGCCAGGCGAGCAGCACGACGGCGACGAGCAGCGCCGCCCCGATCAGTCGCCGGCGCGGAGCACTCAGCATGGGCGGCTGTCCTTCTCGGCCTGGCCGGGCTTCGGGTACGGGTCGCGGTTGCGGGCGCAGCCGAACGAGCCGGTGATCCGGACCGCGTAGCGACCGTCGTACGTGTAGCTCGTGGCTGCGGCCAGATCGGTGGCGAGGGTGTTGATGTCCCCGGAGTAGGCGTCGATGGCGGCGGAGATCGTGCCGCCGGAGCTGACGAGCAGCGGGAGTGCCTGGGCGGGCTCGCGCAGGGCGCGCAGCACGACGAGCAGCTGGCGCAGCGCGGCCGGGGCGTGCGCGTTGAAGCGGCGGGTGGCGTCGATCAGCGACGGTGCCGAGGCGAACAGCGTCTCGAAGCTGGGATCGAGCGTCTGGATCTCGGCGGCCAGCGGCTCGGCCGCATCGGCCAGCGAGGTGGCGGCGGAGATCGTGTCGCCGGCGGTGGGGAGCGTGTCCAGCACCTGCTGCTCGGCCGCTGGGAAGCGGTGAACGAGGGTCGCGGCACGATCGTGCGTGGCCAGCGTCCCCCAGAACGCCGCGGCGCCGCTCGTCAGCCCGGCGACGTCGCCGGGGTGCTGGCCGGCCAGCGCGCCGGCCACCGTCGAGGCAGCGTCGATGATCCGGCCGAGCACGCCCGGGGTGGGCAGCAGCGCCCGCAGCAGCGGCGTCCCCTGCGCGTAGTCCTGGGTCTGGTCGGCGATCGCCGTGTTCGTTGCGACGCCGTGGCCGAGCCACCCCTCACCGATCACGGTGAGGTTGCGGGCCAGCGCGCGGCGCGTGGCGGCATTGAACGTCTCCAGCGCCTGCGGGAGCGAGGAGCTGAGCGTGACCCGGCTCTGCGGGATCACCGTCCCCGGCGGCAGCGGATGATGCAGGTCGCCCGGGCTGACGACGAGATACACGAGCGTCGTCCCCAGCAACACGCCGACATGGATCCGCGCGCCCTGCCCGAGCGGGCCGTACCCCGAGTTCAGGTAGGCGTTCACGCGCAACGTGTCCGGGGCGGGCTCGGTACTCGACACCGCGCCGGCGATCTTGCCGGCGACGCGGACCTGGGCGCCGGCGGCCAGCGGGGGCGTCGTCCCCGGCAGGATGACCGTGAACGGGTAGTGGCCGCCGAACGAGATTCCCCCGGTCGACGCCCACGCGAACAGGGCGATCGTCCCGCCGACCGCCGCTACGACGCACCCGAGCGCGAGCGTCCGCCGCTCCAGGATGGCGACGGCGCGGAGCAGCCGCCCGCGCGGTGAACGTGGGGTGCGGGCACTCATCGTTTCAGGAGGTATCCGAGCAGCGATTTCACCTGGCCGGCCAGGCCGGTGACCGGGGCCGCTGCGGCGGGGGCCGTTGTCGTCGTGGTGCTCGGCGGCGAGGGCGGCTGGGGCGCTGGGGCGCCGGCGGGCCGGGAGCTCGCTGCGGGCGGGGTCGCCAGCACCGCGGGCGCGGCGCTGCCGGGGTGCGGCGCGGCGGTGGAGGAGCGCTGACCGAGGTAGGTGCTGAGGATCCGGCTGAGGCACCCCGGCGTGTCGGGAACGCCGAACAGGTTGCAGCCGACCACCAGGTAAGCGCCGAGGTAATCGCGGGCCGGGTCGACGAGCGGTGCGGTGACGTCGTTGCCGGGGAAGGTCGCGCCGCCGAGCCCGCCGACGCCGCTCGGCGTTCCGAACAGCGCCGTCGCGCCCTGGTTGAACACCGGACCGAGCGCGGCGAACAGCCCGCCGGCCGGGTCCAGCAGATCGGAGACCTTGACCCGGTGCAGGGCGTCGAGCGCCGGGGCGCCGCCTCGCAGCGTGGCGCCGGCGTCGGTGACCGTCGGCGAGGCGAGTCGTGACGCCGTGCCCAACGCCGCCGCGTACGGGCCGAGCAGCCCGGCCACGTGGGCGAAGCCCGGCGCCGCGGCACTTACGGTGTCGGCCAGCGGCGTCACGGCGTCGCTGAGCGAGGACACCCGCCGCAGCGTCGTATCGGTCTCGGCCAGCGTCTGCGGCAGCCGGCTCAGCCCGGCGTTCAGGGCGCTCGACTGGGCGGCGACGCCCGAGATCGTGCGCTGCAGCCCGAGCACGAGCCGGCCCAGATCGCCCGAGTTCTGCGACAGCTGGGCCGTCACCCGGTGGGCGTTGGCCAGCCCCTGGCGGAGCGCCGAGATCTGCCCGGTTACCTGCTCAAGCACGTTGCCGAGAGCCAGGAAGCCGGGGCGAAGGTCGAGGATAGCCCGGTTCACGTCGGCGCCGCGGTCCTCCATAGCGGTGCCCACCTCGACGATAAACGTCTGCAGAGCGGCGCGCACGGGCGCATGGAAGATGTCGAGGAAGTCGTCGAGCCGCGGCTCCTGGATCGAGCGCGAGAGGGGGATCGGGCCGCGCAGTGGCGCGTTCGCGGTTCCCAGCTCCAGCGACAGGTCGCTGTCGCCGAGCAGGTCGTCCTGGCGGATCGCCACGCTCGCGTCGGCACGCGGCGCCAGCACGCCCGGGCGCAGCTGGAAGGTGACGAGCGCCGTCCCGTGATCCGTGAGCTGGACGTTTCGTACCGAGCCGACCACAGCGCCGGAGACGCGCACGTCCATCCCAGGCACGAGCGGCCAGGCGTCCTGAAACTCGGCCCGGTACTCGGGGCCCTGGCTGAACCAGCCGTAATGAAGGGCCGCGTAGCCCGTGATCGAGACCACGAGGATCGCGGCCAACGCGAGCGCTGACAGCCGCGCCATCACCTCGGGGCCCGATCCGCGCAGGAGACTCATTTGAATTCTCCCGGCCACGGGGCCTGCTGGGCCGCCGTCAGGTAGTTGCCGTCGGGCCGGCCGCCGTCGACGAAGCTCTCCGTGTAGTCCGTCCAGGCGTCGCAGCCGAGCTCGCCGGGGAGGCGGTCGAACGGGCGCAGCAGCCACCCGGGGAGGCAGCTCGGGGGCGTGATCGGCTGCTGTGGCGCCGGGCGGATGTACGGGACGATCGCCGCGCCGTGGCCGTTGATGTTGTAGCTGGCCGTGGCGTCGCCGAGCAGCGGGATCCAGCCGAGCACGTCGGGCGCGCGAGCGCGAAGCTGGTCGAGCAGCGGCCCGAGCCCGGTGACGCCGGCGCGGAGGTTGGCGAACGTGGTCGGCAGCGGGGCGCCGAACAGCGCGTGGATCTCCGGGCCAGCGCGCCGGAAGGCGGCGACGAGACGCTCGGCCGAGGTGAACAGCGGGATCGCCCGGGGCGCCGTGGTGGCGAGCGCGGCAGCGAACGGGCGCGTGGCCTGCAGCGCGGGCGGGGCGGCGTCGATCAGGCGCGTGAAGGTGGGGACGGCGGCGGCGAGCGCGGTCAGGGCGGTGCGGCTGGCGCCGAACGCGGCTGGCATCCGCTGCAGGCTCTGCGCCAGCGCGCGCTGACGCGCCGCCGCCGTTGTGAGCAGTAATGAGAGCCTGTCGACCGTGCTGCTGACGGCCGCCGGCTCGCTGGCCAGCTGCTCGGCGCCGGACGCCGCCCGGGTGACGAGCTCGCGCAGCGCCGATCCCTGGGAGGCGACGTCGCCGAACAGCGCGGCGCTCTGGCCGAACGCCCGCGAGCTGTAGCGCAGCGCCTGGGCGATGTCGGCCCCGCGCCCGTTCAGGAGATGAACGGAGTCGCGCAGGAGCGTCCGCAGCTGGGCGCGCACCGTCGGCGTGAGCACCGACAGAAACTGGTCGATCTCGACGGGCACCGTCGTGTCGCGCTCGGGGATCGTGGTGCCGTTGGGCAGCACGCGTCCGGTGCCGCCGGTCAGCTCGACGTAGCGGTTCAGCTGCCCCGCCAGCGACCCGAGCTCGACCGCCGCGTGGACGCCCTGGCGGACGCGGAAGGAGTCCGAGACCTGCATCGTCACCTCCGGGTAAGCGCCGATCCTCACCGACAGCCCAGTGATCTCGCCGACCTTGAACCCGGCGACCTCGACGTTGCCGGTGTTGACGAGCCCGTTCACGCTGGCGACGTACGCGTGCAGGGTGTACGTGTCGCCACCGGAGCCGACGATCAGGCCGGCGAGGACGGCCACCCCGACGGCGGCAAGCACGGCGATCGCTCTGGCGGCTGACTTCGGCATCGGCTCAGGCGATCGGGAACGGCGGCTTGAAGCCCCACAGGATCAGGCTGGTGACGCCGTTCAGCACGGCGATCAGCACGAGGTTCACCCGCATCGAGCGGGCCGCCGCCTCGCCGACCTCGACCGGCCCGCCACGCACCCGGTAGCCGTAGAACAGCGCCACCGCCAGCACGACGATGAAGATCACCACCCCCTTGACCAGTGAGTAGACGAGGTCGAGCGGATGAAAGCCGATGAAGAAGGCGACGCGATAGGTGCCCGCCGAGACGGCATGGAAGCGCACCAGCGAGGTCAGCCAGGCGCCGAACTGGGCGGCCGCGACCGATGCCAGGTAGACCGGCGGGATCACGATCGCCGCCGCCACCAGCCGCGTCGAGACGAGGTACGCCATCGACGAGATCCCCATCACCTCGATCGCGTCGACCTCTTCGTTGACGCGCATCGCGCCGATCTCGGCGACCATCCCGCAGCCGACCTTGGCGGCCAGGATCATCCCGAACAGGACCGGGACGATGTCGCGGACGGTGCAGACGGCGGCGAAGAACGGGGCGGCGATGCCGGCGCCGATCTGCTGGCCGACGAACGACGCCTCGACGCCGCACGAGCCACCGATCAGGAACGTCACGAACACGATCACCAGCGTCGAGCCGGTGGCGATGATCGCCGTCTGGCGCAGCACCTCGCCGGCCAGCGGGCCGAGCCGGCGGATGTTCGCCATCGCCCGCCACACGAACACGGCGAAGTCGCCGAGCACCAGCAGCGGGTCGCCGCGAGAATCGCCCTCAGGGCGATTCTCGACAAGAAGCGAGCCGCCAGGCGAGCTTCCCTTCACCGGAGCACCAGCGAGTCCGGGTACAGGGACAGGAACAGCGTCGTGAACAGCAGCCCGACGGCGCCGATCCCGACGAGGCAGGCGACGACCGACTCGTTCACGGCACGGCCGACGCCCTCGGCGCCGCCCGACACCGACAGCCCCTTGTAACAGGCGATCACGCCGATCATCAGCCCGAAGACCAGCGTCTTGAACTCGCTGCCCCAGAGGTCGACGTAGCTCGTGTTGGCCAGCGCCTGCGTGAAGAAGCTGCCCGCCGTGCCGCCGAGCAGCCCGACCGCGCCGGCGAACGCCCCAAGCACGCCGGCCACCAGTCCGAGCATGTTCAGCACCAGCATCACGATCGTCAGCGCGACGATTCGTGGCAGCACAAGGTTGCGGACCGGATCGATGCCCATCACCCGCAGCGCCTCGATCTCCTCGCGGATCACGCGGGCGCCGAACTCGGCGGTGATCGTGGTGCCGATCGTACCCGCCATCACGGCGCCCGAGATGATCGGCCCGCCCTCGCGCAGCAGCGCCACCGGTACGAATGCGCCGACGCGGTCGACGGCGCCGAACGCCTCCAGCGCCGCGCCGCCCGATACCCCGGCGCCCGCGAAGCCGACGAGGAAGTTGATCAGCAGCACCGGCACGATCGCCAGCCAGAAGACGTTCGCGCACTGGACGACGGCCTCGCGTCGCCACGACATGCCCGGGGTGCACAGCTCGACCGCGCAGCGGGTCGCCAGCGCGGCCATCCGGCCGGCGCGGTCGATCCACAGCAGCGGCGGCACCTGCCGGATGTCGACCCGTCCCGGCGTCCGGTTAGGCACGGCCATACGCGCCGCACTCTATTGAATGATGTGTCACTCCGCAAATAGGAGCGGCCGTCGGTCCGCGGCCAGTGTCGTCATGCGGCCACCTCGGTTGGTGCGACGTACCCAGGTCGGTCGGCGGGTAGCACGGTGCGGCGGTGCATCACGATCCGGCCACCGCGGGCCGGCGCGAACGCGATCCCGCGGAACAGCATCCGCTCGCCACGGCGGGTGCTCGGCGCGATCGAGACTGTCTGCAGCAGCGTGCGCAGCACGACATCCATCTCCATGTGCGCAAACGCGGCCCCGGGGCAGCGGCGAATCCCGCCGCCGAACGGGACCCACGAGTTCGGATCAGGACGCTTGCCGAGGAAGCGATCGGGATCGAACCTCAGCGGATGCGGGTACAGCGTCGAGTTGTTGTGCAGAAACGGCGTGGGGAGCAGGATCACCGTGCCCGGCGGCAGGACGTAGTCGCCGAGCTCGAACGGCTTGACCACCATCCGTCCCGTGCCCGGAATCACTGGCCGGGTGCGCTGGATCTCACGAATCGTGGCGTCGCGCAGCTCGTGGCCGCCCTCGTCGGCCTCGACCTCCAGCCGCCGGAGAATGGCTGGATGACGCTGAAGGCGCTCGACGGCCCACGCGAGCGTGTTCGCCGTCGTCTCGTGGCCGGCGGCGACGATCGCCTTCAGCTGGTCGGCGATCTCCTGGTCCGTCAGCGTGCTGTCGTCGTCCTCATGCCTCGCCCGCGCGAGCAGGGCCAGCACGTCGATGCGGTCATCGAGGGCGGGGTCGCGGCGCGCATCGTCGATCAGCCGGTTGACCCCCCACTCGAAGCGCCGGACCAGCCCCTGGAAACGCCCATACGGGCTGCGGGGGCCAAGGTCGCGCTGCAGCGCGCCCATCCCCATCAGGCGCGAGCCGAGCTTCACCGCGTGTGGGAACTGCTCGCGCAGCTCGTCCATCAGCGACCCTTCCCGGACTCCGAACACGGCGCGCAGGATGATGTTCAGCGTGATTCGCATGAACCCATCGGTGGTCGCGTGCTCGCGACCCTCGGGCCAGCTGGCGAGCTCACGCACCGTCTCCTCGGCGGCGATCGACTCGTAGGCCTGCATCCGCTGGCCGTGCAGCGGTGGCAGGATCAGCTTGCGCTGCTCCAGGTGCTCGGCCTCGTCGAGCGAGAACAGCGACTTCGCGCCAGTGACCTTGCCGATCGGGTTGGGGACGCCGAAATGGAGCGCGTCGGGCGGGCCGGCGAATACCTGGCGGACGAGCTCTGGCGAGCCGACGAACACCAGGTGCTTGAACGCCGGATGGCTCGGCACGACGAACTTGCTGGCGAACGCGGGGATCGGCAGCGAGAACATGTCGCCGGGGATCCCCGTCACCTCCGGTGTGAGGCGCACATCGCCGCCGGCGAGAACGGCGAGCGTCGTCGCCCCGTTGCGCGCCAGCCATGTCAGCGGGGCGATCGGTGGCACTCCGTAACGCTTGCTCATCGTCATCTCCTTACGCGAGCGCGAGCGCGAGCGCTTCGGACGGTGTCCGCGTCGACAGGTCGAGACGCGCCCGGTAGTGGTTCAGATCGAAGCGCCGCGTGCGCAGCGCGTAGCGCCAGGTGAAATCGGGCCACAGCGTGCTATTGCGGCCGTTGGCGTCGAGATACCAGCTGCTGCAGCCGCCGTCGGTCCAGACGCTGCCGGGCATCCGCGCCTGAACCTCCTGCTGGAAGGCGGCGTTCGCCTCCGGTCTGACCTCCAACGACGAGAGCCCGTGCCTCTCCATCGCCTTCAGCGCCCCGATGACGTAGCGAACCTGGGCCTCGATCATGAACACGATCGAGTTGTTGCCGAGGCCGGTGTTCGGGCCGACGAGGAGGAAGCCGTTCGGGAACCCCGGCACCGTCATCCCCAGGTAGGCCTGCGGGCTGCCCTGCCACACCTCGGCCAGGCTCTTGCCCTCGCGGCCTCGGACCATCTGCATCATCGGGTTGTCGGTGACGTGGAAGCCGGTGCCGAAGATGATCGCGTCGACGTCGCGCACGACGCCGTCCTCGGTCACGATCGCCTGCCGGCGGACGCGGGTGATCGGGTCGGTGACGACCTCGGCGTTCGGTTGCGTCAGCGCGGGGTAGTAGTCGGAGGAGCCGAGCACTCGCTTGCAACCGAGCCGGAAGTTCGGGGTGAGCCTGCGTTGCAGCTCGGGGTCCGTGACCTGATTGCGGAGGTGGCGGAGCGCCAGGCTCTCCACGGGTTTCAGCAGCCGCTGATCGTGGACGAGCCCGAAGATTGCGCTCTCGCCGCCCCAGTAGATCCCGTGACGGATCGCGCGCTGCAGCCCGGGGATGTTGCGAAGCAGCAGCTTCTCGACGCTCGTGATTCTGTGCTCGGGGCGGTTCAGCACCCATGGCGCCGTGCGCTGGAACAGGTGCAACTTGGCGACCTTCGGCTGGATCCGGGGCACGAACTGGATCGCCGAGGCGCCGGTCCCGATCACCGCCACGCGCTTGCCGCGCAGGTCGTAGTCGTGGTTCCACTGAGCGGAGTGAAAGCTCTCACCGGCGAATCGCTCCAGGCCTGGCAGCGTCGGGACCGACGGCTGGCTGAGCGGCCCCCCGGCGGCGATCATCACACGCGCGGTCAGCGGCCCGGAGGAGGTCTGAAGGCGCCAGTGGTCGGCCGCGTCGATCCAGTCGGCCGCCTGGACCTCATGGTGGTAGCGGATGTGCGGCGCGATCCCGAAGCGCTCGGAGCAGTCGCGCAGGTACTCCCAGATCTCCTGCCGGCGGGCGAAGATGTGGCTCCAGTTCGGGTTCAGCGCGAACGAGAACGAGTACAGGTGCGACGGCACATCGCAGGCGCACCCGGGGTAGCAGTTGTCGCGCCAGGTCCCGCCGAGATCCTCGCCGCGCTCCAGCACGACAAAGTCGTCGATTCCCTCCTGCTTGCACCGGATCGCCATCCCCAGTCCGCCGAAGCCGGCGCCGATGATCGCGATCCGGACGTCGGTTGCTTCGGTGCTGCTCTCGGGCTCCACGCGAATCGCTCCTCTCAGCTTCCACCCATTATCGGAATGATATCTCATTCCGTATTAGCGACGCACGAGTCGACGACCCGTGATCGAGGATGTGAGTGGCTAGCCGGGGCTGACGCCGTCGCCGAGCATGATCAGCGTCGCCGTGACCAGCGGCTCGATCAGTTCGACGAGATCGGCGTGGCGGTCGCGCAGCAAGCGACCGCGGATCAGCTCGTCGACGCCGCCCGAATGGAGCTCGAAGGCGTCGCGGGGAAGCTCGGGCAGCGTCGGGTCGTGGCGGCGGGCGCGGACATGGACGGCGTACGTGCGCTCGCTGAACATCGACAGGATCTGGGCGCGATGCTCCAGCGCGACTGATCCCGCGGCCAGGACCTCGACGTGCAGGGCGCGGGCGAACGCCGGCTCGCGCGCCAGCACCTGCAGCAGGGTGCTGAGATCGGAGCGGACGTGCGCCCGCCAGTCGTGGGAGTCGAGTTCCTGCCAGCTGCGCTCCATCTCGCGCAGGACGAACTCCACGGCGTAGTCGAAGGCGGCGATGAAGCACGCCTCCTTGTCGGGGAACTGCTCGTAGAAGGTGCTGCGTGACACCGAGGCGCGGTCGACGATGTCGGCCACCGTCGCCGCGGCGTACCCGCGCTCGGCGACGACATGGGCGATCGCGTACAGCAACCGTCCGCGCTGTGACTGCTTGACCGCCTCGCGGGACAACGAATGGCGCCCGCTCGGGAGACGGTCCAGCGGCGGCACGGGAAACGCCCCGGCCTCAGTCACGCCACTCCTGAAGCGATCACGTACGTAAGCGTACAAACGAAAAGTGCCGCTCGGCGCCGGTTCCTCTCGAACGAGAGGGAGGTTCCCCCCGAACGGGGGGAAGACCACGCGGGGGCTGTACCACCGCGCGCGAGGTGGCGTAGGTTCAGATGATCAATGCTTGAACCCGCCACCACCGTTGAGCTCGCCGACGGCCCGGCCGTCGTCCCGGCCGAACGCGTCCGCCGGGCCGCGATCCTGTCCGTCGCCACCGAGCTGCCCGACGGCCGCCTGACAAACGCCGAGCTCGCCTCGCGGCTCGGGCTCTCCGAGGAGTGGATCGTGTCGCGCACGGGCATCCGCGAGCGCCGCCGCGCCGCGCCCGAGGAGCGGCTCACCGACTTCGCGACCGCCGCCGGCGCGGCCGCTCTGGCCCGCGCCGGCGTTCCCGCGGAAACGCTCGACCTGGTGATCGTCGGGACGATGACACCGGACGAGCTGACACCGAACACGGCGCCGCTCGTGGCCGACGCGCTCGGCGCCACCCGCGCCGGCGCCTTCGACGTCGGCGCGGCGTGCACGGCGTTCCTGTCAGGCCTGGCGATCGCCTCGGGGCAGATCGAGGCGCACCGCGCCGACACCGTGCTGCTGATCGGGGCGGACTTCGTCACCCGCATCACCGACTACGACGACAAGCGCTCGGCACCGCTGTTCGCCGACGCCGCCGGGGCGGTCGTGCTCGGCCCGGCCGGTCCAGCCGATGGCGCCGTCGGGCCGATCGTGCTCGGCGCCGACGGCTCGCACGCCGCAACGATCAGCGCGACTCACGAGCGGCGCAAGCTGGAGATGGACGGGCCCGAGGTGTATCGCAACGCCGTCGCGAGGATGAGCGAGGTCACCGTTCAGGCGGTGGCGCGCGCCGGGCTGACGCTGGAGCAGATCGATCTGTTCGTCTACCACCAGGCGAACGCGCGCATCACCCGGGCGCTCGGCGAGCGGCTCGGGCTGCCCCCGGCGCGCGTCGTCGACTGCATCGAGACGCTCGGCAACGCGTCGGCCGCGACGCTGCCCGTGGCGCTTGACGTGGCGGAGCGCGACGGGCGGCTGAAGCCGGGATCACGCGTTCTCGTCAGCGCCTTCGGCGCCGGCTTCACGTGGGGCGGCGGCGTGATCGAGTGGGGAGGCAGTGCTGATGCCTGAGGGCTGCGCGCTGGTCACCGGCGGCTCGCGCGGCATCGGCGCGGCGATCGCGGCCGGGCTGGCCGCCGACGGCTGGCCGGTCGCCGTCACCTACCGCGCCGGGCGCGAGGGCGCCGAGCGTGTCGTCGCCGAGATCGAGGCCGCGGGCGGTCACGCGCTGGCCATCGCCGGTGACGTCGCCGCCGTCGGCGCCGCCGAGGAGACATTCGCGGTGGCCGAGGAGCACTTCGGCGTGCGGGTGCTGGCGCTTGTCAATAACGCCGGCGTGAGCCGCGACAACCTGTCGCCGTCGCTCACCGACGAGGAGTGGAACGAGGTGATCGACACCGACCTGAGCGCCGCCTTCCGCTTCACCCGGCGTGCGCTGAAGGGGATGATGCGCGCCCGCACCGGGCGGATCGTGAACATCTCCTCGGTCGTCGCCCTGCGGGCCAACGCCGGGCAGTCGAACTACGCCGCCGCCAAGGCGGGGCTGATCGCGATGACCAAGACGATCGCCGTCGAGGTCGCGCGGCGCGGGATCACGGTGAATGCGGTGGCGCCCGGCTGGATCGACACCGACATGACCGCGGAGGTCTCCAAGGATCTGCTGGATGCGGTGCCGGCACGGCGGGCGGGAACACCCGACGACGTCGCCGCCGCGGTCAGGTTCCTCGTCTCGGGCGGCGCGAGCTACGTGACGGGCGCCGTGCTGAGCGTCGACGGAGGACTGGGCGCCTAGATCGCCCGGACGAAACTCAAAACAAGGAGCAACACACCATGGCCACAGTTACCGCAGAGCAGGTGCAGGACCGCGTCGTCGAGGCGCTGGCAAGTTTCGGCCCCGACGCCGACCAGATCACTCGCGAGGCGACGTTCGAGGAGCTCGACATCGACTCGCTCGATCTCGTCGAGCTGGCGCAGATCGTCGAGGACGAGTACGGCGTGGTCCTGAAGGGCGAGGACATGAAAGAACTGAAAGCGGTCGGTGACGCGATCGACCTGATCGTTTCTCGCGCCGGGTGAAACGCACGGTCGTCATCACGGGGATCGGAGCCGTCACGCCGTTGGGCGTCGGCGCCGAGCCCCTGCACAAACGCTGGGCCGACGGCGTCGTCGGCATCTCCGACGGAGCGGGCGCGTGTCGCGAGTTCGATCCGAAGGATTTCCTGTCGGTGAAGGAGGCCCGCCGCCTCGACCGGTTCTCGCAGCTGGCGCTCGTCGCCTCCGACGAGGCGGTGGCGCAGGCCGGCTGGAACGGCGAGCTGCCGTACGACCCGCTGCGGGTCGCGTGCATCGCGGCGACCGGAATCGGCGGGATCTCGACGGTCGAGGCCAACCACGACGCGATGCGCGACCGCGGGGTCGAACGGGTCTCGCCGCTGGGCGTGCCCGGCTACATGCCGAACGCTGCCGCGGCCGCCGTCTCGATGAAGCATGGCCTTCAGGGCCAGATGTTCGGGGTCGTCTCGGCGTGCGCCAGCGGCGGTCATGCGCTGGGCATGGCGATGCGGATGATCCAGTACGAGGACGCCGATGCGGTGCTGGCCGGCGGCACGGAGGCGACGCTGACCGAGTTCGGGTTCGCCTGCTTCAACGCCATGCAGGCGCTCTCTCCGACCGGCGAGTCGCGGCCGTTCGACGCGCGGCGTAATGGCTTCGTGATGGGCGAAGGCGCCGGGATGCTGGTGCTGGAGGAGAAGGAGGCGGCGCTGGCGCGCGGGGCCACGATCCTGGCCGAGCTCGCCGGGTACGGCTCAACCTCCGACGCACACCACCTGACCGCGCCGGAGCCGACCGGACGCCCGGCGTCGCGCGCGATCGAGCTGGCCATCGCCGACGCGCAGGCCACGCCCGAGGACGTGAAGTACGTGAACGCCCACGGCACATCGACCGAGCTGAACGACGCCGCCGAGACGCGCGCGCTGAAGCTGGCCCTGGGCGAGTATGCGAAGGCCATCCCGGTCTCCTCGACGAAGTCCTCGATCGGTCACCTGCTCGGTGCCGCCGGCGCCGTCGAAGCCGTCGCGACGGTACAAGTGCTGCGCACCGGCGTAATCCCGCCGACGCTCGGCTACGGCGAACCTGACCCCGAGCTCGACCTCGACTACGTTCCCGACGGGCCGCGCGAGCTGCACGTCAACGGCGGCCGGCCGGTGGCGATCTCCAATTCGTTTGCGTTCGGCGGGCACAACGTCTGCCTGGCGTTGCGGGGGGCGTGAGTTGAGCGCGACGGCCGTACCGGTCCCGCCCGCCGCGCCGGCACGGCGCCTGGAGCCGCTCGAGCGGTTGGAGGCGCTGTGCGACCCGGGCAGCATCGCCGTTCTGCGCTCGCGGGTGGTGGGCGCGCGTGCGGCGGCGGGCGCCCCAGCGGGCGATGGGGTGGTCGGCGGCACCGGCCTCGTCAACGGCCGCCCGATCGCCTGCTACGCCCAGGACGGCCGCTATCTCGGCGGCTCACTCGGCGAGCGTCACGCCGACACGATCGTGCGCGTGCTGCACACCGCGGGTCGCGCTCGCATCCCGGTGGTGGCATTCGTCGAGTCGGGCGGGGCGCGGATGCAGGAGGGCACCGCGGCGCTCGCCGGGTATGGGCGGATCTTCCGGGAGACCGTCCGGCTCACCGGTGTCGTCCCGCAATTGTCGGTCGTCTCGGGCGCGTCGGCCGGCGGTGGTGCATATTCGCCCGCGCTCACCGACCTGATCGTGATGACCGAGGACGCCGCGATGTTCCTGACCGGTCCGGGCGTCGTCCGCGACGCGCTGGGCGAGGAGATCTCCGCTTCCGAGCTTGGCGGCCCGCGCGTCCACGACCGCAACGGCGTCTGCCAGCTCGTGGAGCGCGACGAGGCGACGGCCGCGCTGCGGATGCGCGAGCTGCTGTCCTACCTGCCGTCCGCCTCGGGCCAGACGCCGCCGCGCGGCGTGCCGCTCCCGCCGTCGCTGGCCGATCCGAGCGAGGCCGTGCCGGCCGAGCAGCGGCGGGCCTACGACGTGCGCCGGGCGCTCGGCGGCCTCGTCGATGAGGGGTCGCTGCTCGAGCTTTCGCCCCGATGGGCGCGCAACGTCGTCACGGCGCTGGCGCGGATCGACGGGCGGCCGGTGGGGATCGTGGCTAACCAGCCGCGCTTCCTCGGCGGCGTCCTCGACGCCGAAGGGTCCGAGAAGGCGGCGCGGTTCGTCGGTTTCTGCAACTCGTTCGGGCTACCGCTGCTGGCGGTGGTCGACACGCCGGGGTTCATGCCGGGCAGCCGCCAGGAGCAGGCGGGCGTCATCCGGCACGGCGCGTCGCTCGTGCGGGCGTTCGCCGCGGCGACCGTGCCGAAGCTGACGGTGGTGCTGCGGAAGTCCTACGGCGGCGCCTACATCACGATGAACTCGCGCGATCTCGGTGCCGACCTCGTGCTCGCCTGGCCCGACGCCGAGCTCGGCATCATGAGCGCCCGGGCCGCCGTCGGCTTCGTTCACCGGCGTGCCCTGCGCGACGCCGCCGAACCAGAGCTGGAGCGTGAGCGGCTGGCGGCGGCGTACGCCGACGAGCATCTGGGCGCCGAGGCAGCCGCCGCGGGCGGGTTCGTCGACGAGATCGTCGAGCCGGCCGAGACCCGGGCGCGGCTGGCGGCGGCATTGAGGACGCTGGCCGGGTGATGCTGGAGGGGAAGCGACTCGTGATCACCGGAGTGATCACGAAAGACTCGATCGCCTATCACGCCGCCTCGCAGGCGTTGGAGCACGGCGCCGAGGTCGTGCTGACGAGCTTTGGGCGGGTGCGGCGGATGACCGAGCGCGCAGCCGCGCGGCTCCCGCACGAGGTCGAGGTTCTGGAACTGGACGTGAACAAGGACGAGGACCTGGCCGCCCTGACCGAGACGCTGCGCGTGAAATGGGCCCCCCACCCGGTGGATGGCGTTCTGCACGCCATCGCGTTCGCGCCCGAGGATGCCCTCGGCGGCAACTTCATGACGGCGCCGGCGCAGAGCGCCGCTATGGCGTTTCAGACGAGCGCGTTCTCGCTGAAGTCGCTGGCGGCCGCCCTGCAGCCGTTGATGGGTCAGGGAGGCTCGATCGTCGGGCTCGACTTCGACGCCCAGGTGGCGTGGCCGGTGTACGACTGGATGGGGGTCGCCAAGGCCGCGCTGGAGTCGGTCTCCCGGTATCTGGCGCGCGACCTCGGGCCGCACGGGATCCGCGTGAACCTGGTCAGCGCGGGGCCGCTCGGGACGGTCGCGGCGCGCGGGATCCCCGGCTTCGAGCAGCTGTCGGACCTGTGGTCGGAGATGGCGCCGCTCGGCTGGGATGTGTCTGACCCGGCGCCGGTGGCGGCAACGATCTGCTTCCTGTTCTCCGATTGGTCACGCGCCATCTCCGGGGAGATCCTGCACGTGGACGGCGGGTTCCACGCGATTGGAGCCCCGACGCGTAGTCCGGCCTAGGGGAGTGGCGTGACCGGACCGCTCTGCCCCAGCTTGGTGATGAGCCGGCGCTCGGCGGCGGCCGCGGCCTTGAACTGCCGCCGGCCGGCCTCGAAGTCTCGGAGGTAGGTCCGGATTAGCGTGTTCGACAGCGTCCGGTGCCCGGCGATATAGGCCCGGGCGGACTTGCGCAGCGCGACCGCGCCGTTGAGGTTGTCGCGGAAGGCGGCGAGCGCGGTGTTCTTCAGTCGCTTGGCGGTGGCGGAGACGCCATGGGTCGGCGTGATCAGCCTGACGGCCCGGCCGTAGGCGCGGATGTAGGTTCCGAGCGGAGCGAGGACGGCATGCGGATTGTGCGCCGCGACGCCGCGCCCGATCGTCGCGGCCGCGCGCTTGACCGCCGGCGTCTCGGTCTTCTGCGCGCCGAGCACGACGGCCCGCAGGACCCCGACGTCGTTGGCCTGCGCCACGCCGCCGCCGAGCAACGTCGCCATCACCGCCGTCGCAATCAGGGTCGCTGCCGCGCGTCTCTTCATCCCGACACCGTGTACCCACGATCGCCGCCGTTCAAGCGCGTGGAAGAGACTGCGACCTGAGGTGGATGACCTGCGACCTGAAGCGGATGCCGGGCGCGGCGAAGATCATCCCGCCGCGCGATTGCCGATACGGCGCCGCTCGCCGACAATCTCCCCATGATTGAAATCGACCACGTCACGAAGCGCTACGGCGAGAAGGTCGCCGTCGAGGACCTGACGTTCACCGTGAAGCCGGGCATCGTGACCGGGTTCCTTGGGCCCAACGGCGCCGGGAAGTCGACCACGATGCGCGTGATTCTTGGCCTCGACCGGCCGAATGCGGGGACGGCGACCGTGAACGGGAAGCCGTACGCCGACCTGCGAGCTCCCCTGCACGAGATCGGCGCCCTGCTGGAGGCCCGCGCGATCCACACCGGCCGCTCCGCCTACAACCACCTGCTGGCGATGGCTCAAACCCACGGCATCGGCAGGCAGCGCGTGCAGGAGGTCATCGACCTCGTCGGGCTCACCGAGGTGGCCCGCAAGCGCGCCGGCGGCTTCTCGCTGGGGATGGGGCAGCGCCTCGGGATCGCCTCGGCGATGCTCGGCGACCCGGCGACGCTGATCCTCGACGAGCCGGCCAACGGCCTCGATCCCGAGGGGATCCTGTGGATCCGCAACCTGCTGAAGGGCCTGGCCGCCGAGGGCCGCACCGTGTTCCTCTCCTCGCACCTGATGGCCGAGATGGCGCAGACGGCCGAGCATCTCATCGTGATCGGACGCGGCAGGCTGATCGCCGACACGACCGTGGCGGAGATCGTCAGCCAGGCATCGAGCGGCGGCGCCGTGCACGTGCGCACGCCGCAGGCCGCTGAGCTGCGCGACGCCCTGCTGCGCGACGGGGTGAGCGTGGTCAGCCCCGAGCGCGAGCTGCTCGAGGTCCACGGTCTCACCAGCGCCGAGGTCGGCACGATCGCCGCCCGGCATGGGGTCGTACTGCACGAGCTGGTCCCGCAACAGGCCTCGTTGGAGCAGGCGTTCATGAGCCTGACCGGGAGCTCGGTCGAGTATCACGCCGGGGAGTTGGGCGCCGATTCCGACGACACGATTCAGGAGGCCGTGGCATGAGCGCGATCACGTCAAGGGAAACCGCGCCGCCGCCGCGCCCCGCCGCGGAGGACCGGGCGAGCGAGCGGGTCACGCTCCCGAACGTCATCCGGTCGGAGTGGACGAAGCTGTGGTCGCTGCGCTCCACGCGGTGGTCGCTGATCGCCTCGCTGGTGGCCATGATCGGCCTGGCGGCGCTCGTCTCCGCCGTGCAGATGTCGCGCTGGGACCAGCGGTCGCTGGGCGACCGGCTCAGCTACGACTCGATCAACAACGCCGTCGCCGGGTATCACCTGGCGCAGCTGGCGATCGGCGTGCTGGGTGTGCTGGTCATCTCCGGCGAGTACACGACGGGCATGATCCGCTCCAGCATGATGGCCGTGCCGCGGCGCCTGCCGGTGCTGTGGGCGAAGCTGATCGTGTTCGCGGCGGTGACGTTCGTGCTGATGTTGGTGGCCTCGTTCATCGCCTTCTTCATCGTCCAGGCGATCGACACTCAGCACCACGTCCAGCACTCGATCGGCGACCCCGGCGCGCTCCGCACCGTGATCGGCGCCGCGCTGTTCCTGACCGTGCTCGGCGTGATGTGCATCGGCCTCGGTGGCATGCTGCGCAACACGGCCGGCGGCATCGCCACGTTCGTGGCTCTGCTGTTCGTGCTGCCGGGGATCAGTGCGATCCTCCCCTCCAGTGTCAACAATGCGATCTCGCCGTACCTCCCACTGAACGCCGGGACCACGATTGCCTCGCATACCTTCGACAACTCGAACCATCTGGCCGTGTGGACCGGGTTCGCCCTGTTCTGCGGGTATGCGTTGGTGGCCGTCGCCGGCGCCGCGGTCAGCATCAAACGGCGCGACGCATGACGAGCTGAGCGGACGGCTACCGTGACGGGCGTGCGTACGCGTACGTTCTCAGCGCTTCGAGGCCCGAGCGTTCCCCGTGGACCGTTCCCATGGTGGAGCGACGGCCTCCTGGCGCTGGCGATCCTGGCGATCTCGCTCGTCCACTCCGATCGGATCAGCGCGGCGCAGCTGGCGCTGAACATCGCGCTCGTGCTGCCGCTGCCGTGGCGGCGGCGCGCGCCCGTCCCGATCTTTGCGCTGATCGCGGCGGTGGCGGTGGTCCAGTGGGTCGTCCTCGTCCCGGCGTTCGCCGACAGTGCGCTGCTCGTCGCCTTCTACACCGTCGCCGTTGCCTCCGAGCCGCGCGTCACCGCGGCGCTCGGGGTTGCGATGGAGCTCGGCATCGTGTTCGCGGCCACCCGCTCCGTGTCGGGCTCCGAGCAGTGGCTGCGGGCGTTCATCGGCGTCTCGGGCCTGGCCGTGGCCGCCGGCGTCCTCGGGATCAACGTCCGCCACCGCCGGCACACGCTCTCGGGGCTGCGCGAGCGCGCCGAGCGCCTGGAGCTCGAGCGCGAGCAGGAGCTCGCCCTGGCCAGGGTCACCGAGCGCTCGCGGATCGCGCGCGAGCTGCACGACGTCGTGGCCCACAACCTGTCGGTGATGGTGGCGCTGTGCGACGGCGCGGCCTACCACGTGCAGGACGCCCCCGAGCGGGTCAGCTCCGCCCTGGAGCACGCCTCACGGACCGGCCGTCAGGCGCTCTCGGAGATGCGCCAGCTGCTTGGCGTTTTGCGCGACGCGCCGGCCGTGCCCGAGTTCGCGCCGCAGCCCGGCATCGGCCAGATTCACGATCTCGTCGAGCAAGTCCGAGCGGCCGGGGTGCCGGTGAGCTACAGCGTGACCGGTCAGCCCGGCGGCGTTCCCGCCGGCCTGGAGCTGGCGACCTACCGGATCGTCCAGGAGGCGCTCACCAACACGATGAAGCACGCCGGTCCGGGTGCCCGCGCCTCCGTCGAATTGACCTGCTCCGGGGAGCGGATCACGATCGAGGTGCGCGACACCGGCACGCTACGCCGGCCGCCGCGCCAGGGCGGCGCCGGGCTGCGCGGAATGCGCGAGCGGGCCGCCGTGTACGGCGGCGAGCTCGACGCCGGGCCGTGTGAGCAGGGCGGCTGGCGGGTCAGCACCTCGTTGGGCGATCTCGTGACCGCCGTGCGATGAGCATCAGCATCCTGCTGGTCGACGATCAGGAGCTGCTGCGCGTCGGCTTCCGGATGGTGCTCGACGCGCAGCCCGACCTGGAGGTCGTCGGCGAGGCCGCGGACGGCGAGCAGGCCGTCGCCTTCGTGCTGGCGCAGGCGCCCGACGTGGTCCTGATGGACGTCCGGATGCCGGGGACCGACGGCGTCGAGGCGACCAGCCGCATCATCGCTTCGGGCAGCCCGTCGCGCGTGATCATTCTCACCACCTTCGACCTCGATGAGTACGCCTACTCCGCCCTGCGAGCGGGGGCCAGCGGGTTCCTGTTGAAGGACGCGCCCCCGGCCGACTTGATCTCGGCCATCCGCGCCGTGGCCAGCGGCGATGCCGTCGTCGCGCCGAGCACCACGCGCCGGCTGTTGTCGAACCTCGTGCACCGTCGGCCGCCCGACATCGCCCCCGGCGCCCATCCGGCGCTGCACGTGCTCACGCCGCGCGAGCGCGAGGTGCTGCTCGCCGTGTCTCGCGGCCTATCGAACGCCGAGATCGCCGAGTCGCTCGTCCTCTCCGAGGCGACCGTGAAGTCGCACGTCGGACGGATCCTCGCCAAGCTGGAGCTCCGCGACCGCGTGCAGATCGTCGTGTTCGCCTACGACAACGGCCTCGTCGCGCCCGCCGGCTGAGCGCAGTGGAGCGTTTTCTCGCCGCGGAGCGGAACGTCCGCCTGTGCGCCGTGCTGGGTGCGTTGGCGATCGCGTTCTCCAGCATCCTTGTGCGCCTTTCGCACGCCTCGCCGTCGACGGCGGCGATCTTCCGCTGCGCCTACGCGTTGCCGCTCCTTGGCCTGCTGGCGTGGTACGAGGACCGCCGCTTCGGGGCGCGAACGTGGGCGCAGCGGCGCTACGCGCTGTACGCCGGCGTGTTCTTCGCCGTCGATCTGATCATGTGGCACCACTCGATCGAGGACGTCGGCGCCGGCCTCGCCACCGTGCTGGCCAACATCCAGGTCGTGCTCGTGCCGCTGGTGGCCTGGGCCGTCCTATCGGAGCGCCCGGTCCGGCGGGTGCTGGCCGCGCTGCCGGTCGCGCTGGTCGGGGTGCTGCTCATCTCCGGTGCGCTGGAGCATGGCGCCTACGGGCGCCACCCGACGACGGGCGCGCTGTTCGGGCTCGGCGCCGGCGTCGCCTACGTCGGCTTCCTGCTGCTGCTGCGCCACGGCGGCGCCGATCTGCGTCGGCCCGCCGGGCCGCTGTTCGACGCAACGGCGGTGGGGGCCATTGTGGCGGTGGTGATCGGCGTGATCGCCGGTGACGCGCGACTCATACCGGTCTGGCCGGGCACTGGGTGGCTGATCACGCTGGCGCTCACGTCGCAGGTCCTCGGCTGGCTGCTCATCATGACGTCGCTACCCCGGCTGCCGGCGGCGCTCACCTCGCTGATCCTGTGCGTCCAGCCGATCGGCTCGGTGGCGCTGGGGGCGGTGATCTTCGGCGAGTCGCCGGACACGCTGCAGGTCGTCGGGGTCGCGGCCATCCTGGCGGCGCTGCTGTGGGCGACGGCGCCGCGGCGCTCAGCGGAACAGGTCCTCGTCGCGGTGGCGGATGAGCGCGGCCGCGCCGGGGCCGTTGCCGGTGAGCACGTGCCGCCCGGCGCCTGAGACGATCACCACGGGCTGCATGGCGTCCTTGGCCCGCGCCAGATCGGCGACGGCGGCGAGCTGATCGGCCACGGCGATCACGGTGGCGAGCATCTCGCGGCCGCCGGCGTCCGGCCGGCCACGCCAATCCTCGACCGGCTCCAGGCCGGCGACGCCGATCGCGACATCGCACTGGCCGACCCGCCACGCCCGGCCGAACGAGTCGGTGATCACCACTCCGGGGCGGACGCCGGTCAGCTCGGTGAGGCGCTCCCTGAGGGCTCGCGCCGAGCCGTCGGGATCGAGCGGCAGCATCAGCACCGTCTCCTCGCCGGGGACGTTCGAGGCGTCGACGCCGGCGTTGGCGCAGATGAAGCCGTGCCGGGTCTCGCAGATCAGCACGCCGCGGACGGCGCGGATCACCTCCCGCGACTCGTCGAGCACCACCTGCACCTGGCGCGGATCCTTGTCGTGCGCGGCGGCGAGCTGCAGGGCTCGATCGCTCGGCTCCACGTCGCCCAGCCGACGTGTCCGTCCCTCCACCTTGGAGACCGCCTTATGGGCGACGACGACGACGTCACCGGCCTGGAGGGCGCGGCCCGCGCTTCTCAGCGCCGCCGCGATCAGCGCGGCGAGGTCGTCACCGGGATGCAGCTCGGGGAGCCCTGGGATGGGGTCGGCGGAGATCATCGGTCGATGGCGGGCTACAGACTGCTGCGGGTGAACTGGTTCAGCATTCCGCGGGTGTGGGCGGCGCCACCGTGGGTCTGCTCGAGCTGGGCCTTCAGGCGCTGGAGATCCTCGGGTGTGTCGACGTCGAGCGCCAGGGTCGGCACGGCGACGATCTCGTACGGGGTGCCGGCGGCGCGGGCGTGCGCGGCGTGCCGGGCGCAGCTGTCGGGTCCGAACGACGGGGCGAGCACGTCGGGTGGCGAGAGCAGCAGGGCGTTCGTCCCGGTGCCGGCGAGGTCGGGGACGATCACGGCCATCCGCTCGTCCTCGGGACGCGCCAGCAGCGCGTCGAGCTCCTTGGGATCGAGGAGCGGGCAGTCGCCGGGGACGAGCAGCACGCGCGCGACGCCGGCTTCGAGCGCCTCCACGATGGCCATCGTCGCCGCCTCGCTGTGGCCTTTGGTCTCGTCCTCCAGAATCGCCGCACCGTGCCCGCCGGCGATCTGCTGCGCGCTGCTGTCAGAGCTGACGACGACGATCTCGTCAACCGACCGCGCCCGTCGCAGCGCGGTCAGGACGTCGGAGAACATCGCTTCGGCCAGCACCCGGCGTGGCCCCGCCGACATCCCGTCGGCCAGCCGCTGCTTGGCCTCGCCGAAGCTCTTGGCGGGCAGGATCGCGCGCGTGCTCACCGCGTCGCTGTCCCCATCAGCGCAGCCCCAGCGCGAATCGCAGCGTGTCGCCGGCGACCGCGGCGCGGGCCGCGGGCGTGCTCAGCCGGACGTCGGTCTCCAGCACCGGGACCCCAGTCGTCCGCTCGTCGGCGACGAGCCCGTCGAGCAGCCCGCCGTAGAGCTCGACGATCCCGTCGCTGGAGAGCGGCTGCTTGGCCCACTTCATGAACGCCGCCGTCGGGCCCTTCATCACCTCGCCGTCGACGAGCGGGCTCACCGCCACGACGGGGGCATCGGTGGCGTCGAGCGCGGCGCGGATCCCGGGCACGGCGAGAATTGGTCCGATCGAGATCACCGGATTCGACGGGCCGATGATCACGGCGCGGGCGGTGCTCAACGCGTGCAGTGCTTCGGGCGTCGCCTGGGCCGCGCCGGCGCCGTGGAAATCGACCTCCTGCACGGGTCCTTGGGCCCGGCGGCGGATCATGAACTCCTGGAAGCCGTGCCATTGCTCGCCCGCCATCACCCGCGTGCGCACCGGGCTATCGCTCGGCGGCAGCACCCGGGCGGGGATGTTGAGGCGCTCGGTGAGCGCTTGCAGGGTGCTGGTGAGCCGTGCGCCCGCGCTCAGTGCGCGCGCCCGCTCCAGCCCGATGGCCAGATCGCGATCGCCGAGGTTGAACCACACGTCGACGCCGAGCTCGCGCAACCCGTCCATCACGTTGAACGTGTCGCCGGCCAGCCCCCAGCCTCGGTCGTCGATGCGGTCGGCCAGCCAGAAGCTGACGAGGTCGGGATCGGGGGAGACGTAGGCGCCGTAGATCTCGACGTCGTCGCCGGTGTTGGCGATCACCACGAGCTCGTCGGCACCGACGACGTCGAGCATCCCACGGGCGAGCTTCGCGCCACCGGTGCCGCCGGCAAGCACGACGACCGGCGCGCTCAAGCGCGCACAACGGTCAGATGACGGACGGTTGGCCCCACCACCACTCAGTCTAGGTGCTGCGACCCGACGCTATCGTGCCCGCATGCGGGCACGGCTGCTCGGCGCGAGCGCTGTCATCGCGGCGGTCCTGAGCATCGCCGGGCTGGCACGCGGCCAGGCCCCCGCCCCGTTCACGGTCGCGCGCGCGAGGCTGACGCAGGACGGGCCGCAGCTCGTCTGGTCGGTCACGCTGAACCATGCGTTCGCGCCCGCCGAGCTCGGCGCGGGTCACCGCTCACTGTGCCTGTTGATCGAGCGCGCGCGGGGTGGCAGCGTGGCCGGTGCGCTGTGCGTCGGGCGCAACGGGGCAGCGCTGAGCTATGCGCGGGTGAACGACCACGGGCGTGGGCGGGCGGTCGCCGTGCCGGCCACGATTGCGCGCACGGGGTCGACTCAGCTGAGCGCCACGTTCGCGGCATCGTCGATCGGACTGCCGTATGCGCCGCTGCGCTGGCAGGTGGAAGACGGCTACTCGGGCGGGGCGTGCAGCCCGGCGCTCACGCACAAGGCCGCCGGCTGCGTCGCGCTGTACCCGGCGGCGCCGGCGCTGCTGAGGCTGCGCTCGCCGATACCCGCCGG